>JACFNV010000045.1:3842-18792 GCA_019454675.1 Gammaproteobacteria bacterium
ACCGCGGCCAGGGCCTCGATGGTGGTGCGGATGATGTTGTTGTAGGGGTCGCGGCTGGTGAGGCTGACGCCCGAGGTCTGGCAGTGGGTGCGCAGCATCAGCGAGTGCGGGTCGGCGGGCTGGAACAGCTCCTGCATCACCTCGGCCCATACCAGCCGGGCGGCGCGCAGCTTGGCCACCTCCATGAAGAAGTTCATGCCGATGCCGAAGAAGAAGGACAGCCGCGGCGCGAACTCGTCCACCTTCAGCCCGCTGCCGATGGCCGCGCGCACGTACTCGATGCCGTCGGCGATGGTGAAGCCGAGCTCCTGCACGCAGGTCGCCCCCGCCTCCTGCATGTGGTAGCCGGAGATGGAGATGGAGTTGAACCTGGGCATGTGCCGCGCGGTGTAGCCGATGATGTCGGCGACGATGCGCATGGAGGGCCCGGGCGGGTAGATATAGGTGTTGCGGACCATGAACTCCTTGAGGATATCGTTCTGCAGGGTGCCGGCCAGCGCCGCCGGCGCCACCCCCTGCTCCTCGGCGGCGACGATGTACATCGCCATCACCGGCAGCACCGCGCCGTTCATGGTCATCGAGACCGACATGCGGTCGAGCGGGATGCCGTCGAAGAGGATCTTCATGTCCTCCACGGTGTCGATGGCCACCCCCGCCTTGCCGACATCGCCGACCACGCGCGGGTGGTCGGAGTCGTAGCCGCGGTGGGTGGGCAGGTCGAAGGCCACCGACAGCCCGGTCTGCCCGGCGGCGAGGTTGCGCCGGTAGAAGGCGTTGGATTCCTCGGCGGTGGAGAAGCCGGCGTACTGGCGCACCGTCCAGGGGCGCACCGCGTACATGGTGGCGCGCGGGCCGCGGGTGTAGGGCGGCAGGCCCGGGGGTGCGTCGAGGTGCGCGAGGCCGTCGAGGTCGGCGGCGGTGTACAGCGCCTTGACGGGGATGCCCTCGGGGGTCTGCCAGTCGAGGCTCTCGGGGTCCTTGCCGGCGTTCTCCTTGCGTGCCAGCCTGGCCCAGTCTGCAGGGGTGTGCTTCGGGAAACCTGTCATGCCTTGCTCTCGTCCTTAGTCTGCGTCCGTCCCCGCGCAGGCCTCGTGCTGCGCCAGCAGCCGCGACGCCTCCTCGGCGTGCAGCCTCTCGATCATGCGCCCCTCCAGCACGGCGATTTCCTGACCGGCGGCGCGTGCCGCCTGCCAGGCCTGCAGCGTTTTCCGCGCGGCGGCGGCCGTGGCCGCGGAGACGCCGAAGATCTCGTTGGCAATGGCGAGCTGGGCGGGGTGGATGAGCGTCTTGCCGTCGAAGCCGAGCGCCTTCCCCTGTTGGCAGGCCGCCCGGAAACCAGGCTCGTCGCCAAGATCCGTGAAAATTCCGTCAAGTATATCAAGACCCCGGGCCCGGGCCGCCAGCAGGCAGCGGCCGAATGAGGGCAGCAGCCCGAGGCGGGAAGGGTCGTCGGGCAGCCGCAGGGCGCGCGCCAGGTCGGCGGTGCCAAGCACCAGTACCGCGAGGCGCGGCGCAAGGCTGGCGATGGCCTCCACCTCGAGGACGCCGCGCGGGGTCTCGATCATGGCCCAGACCGGCAGCTGCGCGCCGCCGGCCGCATCGAGCCTGGCGATGGCGGCCGCCAGCGGGCCGGCACCCTCCACCTTGGGGAAGAGGATGGCATCGGCCGCGGTGCGTGCCACGGCGGCGAGATCCGCCGCGCCCCAGGGGGTGTCCAGCCCGTTGACCCGCACCACCCGCTCGCGCCGGCCGTAGCCACCGGCGGCGAGCGCGGCGCAGGCCGCCGCGCGGGCTGCCGGCTTGGCGGCGGGGGCCACCGCATCCTCGAGGTCCATGATGACGATGTCGGTCGGCAGGCTGCGGGCCTTTTCCAGCGCGCGGGTGTTGGCGGCCGGCATGTACAGGGCCGAGCGCCGGGGGCGGGGTGGGGCTGTGGTCATCGGGGCCTCGATGGTTGTACTGTACGGGCATGCTAACGATCTATCACAACCCGCGCTGCAGCAAGAGCCGTGCCACCCTCGAGCTGCTGCAGGCGAGCGGTGCGGCGCTGCGCATCGTCCACTATCTCGAGACCCCGCCGGGGGTGGCCGAGCTTGGCGCCCTCGTCGACAAGCTGGGCATCCGCCCGGGCGAGCTGGTGCGGCGCGGCGAGGCGCTGTTCCGCGAGCACTATGCGGGCCGCGAGCTGGATGATGCGGGTTGGCTCGAGGCCATGGCGGCGAACCCGATCCTCATCGAACGGCCCATCGTGGTGGGCGATACGGCCGCGGTCATCGGCCGCCCGCCCGAGAACGTCCGCCAGCTGCTGGAGCAGCCGGCCGGCTGAGGGGCGATCCCGTTGCCGCTCAGCGGGCGGGCACTGCGCCGGCCCCGGCAGGGGGAGCGGTGGCCGGTTCGAGGACCCGTGCCAGGGCGGCATCGGTTTCCGCGGTTGCCGGTGCCTCGATGTCGAACAACCCTTCCAGCACCTCGCGCAGCTCGCGGACGCTGGCGAGCTGCCGGCGCGTGGCCGTGCCATCGGCTGCTCGCAGCCGCAGTTCGTTGTTGAACAGGGTCCGGCGCTGCCCGTCGGCCGGGCGGGCCACCAGCAGGGCCTGAACGAAGCGCGAGGCCGGGTGGGTGGAGACATACCAGTTGGCCACCTGGTAGTCGATGTGTTGCTGCGGCTGCAGGTCGAAGCGGTAGAGCGGCTGCCAGTCCCCGCCCAGCCGCAGCTCGATCTGCCAGCCGGCCCCCGCGGGCACCAGGCGGCCGGGCTCCAGCGGCGTCGCCTGCTCGCGCCCGGCGACCAGCTCGAGGGGACCGGTGGGCGAGTTGCCGCCAAAGCCGGTATCGGCAAGCCAGCTGCCCTCCGGCAGGTCGATCCTGAGCAGCATGTGGGTGCGCGCCCCGGTGCTGCCGGGCGGCGCCTTCCACAGCACGCGCGCGGCCAGCCCGGTGACCCTGAAGCCCAGCCGCTGGAGTGCGGCGGCAAACAGCAGGTTGTGCTCGAAGCAGTAGCCGCCGCGCCGGGCGTACAGCATCTTCGCCTGCAGCGCTGCAAGGCCGAGCGGCACCGGCTGGCCCGAGAGGCTGGCCAGGTTCTCGAAGGGGATGGCGCTGATGTGTCGCCACTGCAGCTCGCGCAGCGTCGCCAGCGTGGGCGAGCGCTCGCCGTGGTAGGCGATGCGCTGGCAGTAGGCATCGAGGTCGAAGGCCTCGAGGCCGCGCAGCTGCAGGGTGTCCTGGTTCTGTTCCATGGTGCCGGGGATGAAGGGCCCGGCCCATGGTGCGCAGCCCGTGGGCGATCCGTCAACGCCGGCACCCGCCCTCAGTTGAATGCGTGCTCGTGGCGCTTGCGCAGGACGGCCTTCTCGACCTTGCCCATGGCATTGCGCGGCAGCTCGGTCACCATGAACACACGCTTGGGCACCTTGAACCCGGCCAGCTGCCGTTTCAGGGCGGCGATGATGGCCTGTTCCGCGGGCGCGCCATCCCCGCTGGCGACGATCACCGCGATGACCGCCTCGCCGAGGTCGGGGTGCGGGGCGCCGATCACGGCCGACTCGGCGACCCCGGGCAGGGCATCGAGCAGGATCTCGACCTCGCGCGGGTAGCCGCTGATCACCAGGTCCTTGCTGCGCCCGATGATGCTGACATAGCCCCCGGCATCGATCGTGCCCTGGTCGCCGCTGCGGAAGAAGCCGTCCGCGGTGAAGGCCTCGGCAGTCTTTTCCGGCAGGCCCCAATAGCCGGCAAAGACGTTGGCGCCACGCAGCTGGATCTCGCCGATCGCGCCGGCGGGCAGCGGTCGGTCGTCGGCATCGGCGATGCGCAGCTCCACGCCGGGCAGCGGCGGGCCGACGCTGCCCGCCTTGCGCTCGCCGTGCAGCGGGTTGGAGGTGTTCATGCCGGTCTCGGTCATGCCGTAGCGCTCGAGGATGGCGTGGCCGCTGCGCTGGCGGAAACTGGCAAAGGTCTCCGGCAGCAGTGGTGCGGAGCCGGAGATGAACAGCCGCATGTGCGCGCAGGCGTCGCGGTCGAAGCCGGGCTGCTGGAGCAGCCGGCTGTAGTAGGTGGGCACGCCCATCATCACCGTGGCACGTGGCAGCGCGTCCAGCACCGCATCCGGCGCGAAACGCTCGAGGAACAGCAGGCGCGCACCGCTCATCAGCACGCAGCCGAGCCCCACGAACAGCCCATGGGCATGGTAGATGGGCAATGCGTGGAGCAGGCGGTCGGTGCGCGTGAAGCCCCAGGCCGCCACCAGCGCGGCGGCATTGGCCGCCAGGTTGCCGTGACTGATCATGGCGCCCTTCGGGCGCCCGGTGGTGCCGGAGGTGTAGAGCAGCGCGGCGAGGTCGCCTGGCTGGCGCTGCACCACCCCCGTGTCCGGATCGTGGCGTGCAGCCTCTTCCATGAGGCTGCCACTGCCATCGGCGGCCAGGCAGAGCACCTGGCAGTCGGCCGGTGCCAGCTCGCGGAACAGGGCCTCGCGGGCAGGATCGCAGACCGCCAGCGCGGGGGCGGCATCCTGCAGCAGGAAGGCCAGTTCCGCAGGCTGGTAGGCCTCGTTCAGCGGATGGAAGACGAAGCCGCCGCGCAGGCAGGCTAGGTACAGCCAGACCGCCTCGGCGGACTTGGCGACCTGCACCGTCACTCGGTCGCCTGGTTGCAGCCCGCGTTCCCGGAGCAGGGTGGCGATCCTGCCGCTCGCCTCCAGCATGTCGCGCCAGGACAGCGGCGGGCGCCCGGGGCGTTCGAGCAGGGGCTCGCCGCGGTCCGCGGGGGCCGCCTCCAGGAAGCGTGCGAAGAGGTTGGCGTTCACGAATACCGGGAGGGTCGGCCCGCAAGGCGACTTATGTCTAATAACATAATGTCAAACAAGGGTTTATTGTTGACTCTGCCCGGGCGCAGGGATAGTTTTGGGTCGTGGCGGTCCACGGGGGAGTCCGCCGGGCGCGACACCGTACCATAACCACGATTTAGAGAACGGCTGAACGACCATGAAATCGATTACTCGCACCCTGCTGCTCGCCATGCTGCCGGCCGTACCGATGGCATCGATGGCCACGACCACGCAGTGCGGCCCGGATGTCTGCTACCAGTACGATGAAACCCAGGCTGCCATCGCGCTGCTGGGCAACCCGCGGCTGGTTGGCGACGACCTGCAGTTTCTGCCATGGGATTTCTGGGCCATCTCGTCGGATGGCACCGGTGCCGGTGCCATGAGCACGATCTTTACCTTCGATCGCGTCTACACGCTCTCGGGTGCCGACATCCTCGGGCTGACGGTGCACGAGGAGGGTGATTACGAGATCGTGGGTCATGGTGGTGTTGCCGACTTGCTGGATATGCAGGCCAGCAGCAACGTGAACGCTTTGGACACGGGAGGGGCCTCCGCGCCCTTCAATGCCGCGGGTGATTCTTCCGGCCCGCGGATCTGGACGAACACGCTGAGCTTCAACCCGGGCTTCAGCGGGCCGGCCAATGACATGAAGCTGTCCATCACGAATACGCTGACGGCGGACACGGCGGGCAGCGGCGACTACGCTTTCATCCACAAGAAATTCGTCCTGCAGACGCTCACGACGGTGCCGGTACCGGCTGCCGTCTGGTTGCTGGGTTCGGGGCTGGGGCTGCTGGGCCTGCTGCGTCGCCGTGCAACCACCTGAACCGCGGGTGACGAGGGGTCCCTGGACGCCTGCGGATGCGCATATACCGGGATTGACTGATTTGGCGTAGTGTTCACAACGAAATGGGTCGACTCCCTGGTGGATGCCCGGATTGCCGGGGACCGGCCTTGCGAACGATCAAGAACGCGATGGCGGGGAAGGGCATTTTGATGAGCGCAAAGCACCTGATCTTGGCGATGATGGTGGCAGGTGCTGCCGGTCCGGCAGCAGCCGCATCGATCACGGCCTGCGGGCCGACGGTCTGCTACGAGTACGATGATGCGCAGGCTGCCGTGGGCCTGACCGGCCTGCCCGTGCTGGTCGGCGACGACATGCAGTTCATGCCGACGAGCTTCCTGGCCTCATCCAACGGGGCCGGCTTCGTGACCAGTGTCGCCAATTTCGTTTTCGACCGCGTCTGGACTCCGGGCAAGCAGGAGATCGTCTCGCTGACCACCGTCGAGGAGTTCGACTACGAGATCGTCAATGGCGGTGATGTCAGGGCCACGCTGTACATGCAGGCACGCAGCAACCATGCGTCTTCGGATGGCGTCAGCCAGATCTGGAGCTTGCCCATCGCCGGCGATTCGGGCGGGCCACAAATCACCAGCCTCACCGGCAGCCTGCTGCCGGCTGCCGATTTCACCCAGCCGGCGGACGATATGCGCGTATCGATCCAGAACACGCTGCGTGCCAACGCAGGCAACGGTGAGCTGGCCTGGATCCAGAAGAAGTTCACGCTGGTGACCACCGTCGTCCCGGTGCCCGCCGCGGTCTGGTTGCTCGGCTCCGGGCTCGGCGTGCTGGGCTTGCTGCGCAGGCGGCGCTCCCCGGCCTAGCCTCCGGCGCTGGCTTCGCCTCATTGCCCAAACCCCGCCCCCGAGGCGGGGTTTTCATTGCGACGCTGGCAACACCAAGGTCGCCCGGTTACCCCTGGGTCTTGCGCGTCGCCGGCCCGTGCCTCGCGGCGTCCGGCTGGTCGGGATCGATGCCCCAGCGGGCGGTGAGGGTGACCAGCTCATCCGCCGGCAGGATGCCCTGCGCGGCGAGCGAGGCGGCCGCGGCATGCGCGATGCCCGCGGCATTCACCTCGAAGTGCCGGCGCAGTTCTTCGCGCGACTCGCTGAGGCCGAAGCCATCGGTGCCGAGCACGGTGTAGGGGCCGGGCACCCAGCGGGCGATCGACAGCGGCAGCGCCTTCATGAAGTCGCTGGCGGCGACGAAGACGCCATCCTCGCCGGCCAGCTGCGCCTGCACCCAGGGCACGGCCTGCGTGCCGAGGCGCCGGCTGCGCTCGGCGTGCAGCGCCTCGCGGCTGAGTTCGTTGTAGCTGGTGATGCTCCATACATCGGCGGCGATGCCGGCTGCCTCCAGCAGGCCGGCGGCATCGAGCACCTCGGTCATGATGCTGCCGCTGCCGAAGAGGTGTGCCTTGCGGCTGCGGGTGACGCCAAGTGTCGAGCGCCGGAAGCGGTACATGCCGCGCACCACGCCTTCCCCCGCCTCTGCCGGTACCGCCGGCATGGGGTAGTTCTGGTTGTAGATCGTGATGTAGTAGAAGACCTTCTCCTGGCGCTCGTACATGCGCTCGATGCCGTCGCGGATGATGATGGCCAGCTCGCCGGCAAAGGCGGGGTCGTAGCTGCGCAGGCTGGGCAGGGTGTTGGCGATCACCTGCGAGTGGCCGTCCTGGTGCTGCAGCCCCTCGCCGTTGAGCGTGGTGCGCCCGGCAGTGCCACCCAGCAGGAAGCCGCGGCAGAGCATGTCGCCCGCGCTCCAGATGAGGTCGCCGACGCGCTGGAAGCCGAAGATCGAGTAGAAGACGTAGAAGGGGATGGTGGGCACCCCGTGCAGCGCATAGGCGGTGCCTGCGGCGAGGAAGGAGGCCATGGCACCGGCCTCGCAGATGCCCTCCTGGAGGATCTGGCCATCGCGTGCCTCGCGATAGGGGCTGAGGCTGCTGCTGTCCACCGGCTGGTACTTCTGGCCTTCCGCCGAGTAGATGCCCCAGCGGCGGAACAGCGCCTCGATGCCGAAGGTGCGCGCCTCGTCGGGCACGATGGGCACGACGAAGCGGCCGAGCTCCGCGTGGCCGAGCAGCTTGCCGAGCATGCGCACGAAGGCCATGGTGGTGGAGAGCGCACGCTCTCCCGAGCCTTCGAGGTGCTCCTGGAAGAAGTCGAGGGCCGGCGCCTGCAGCGCCGGGCAGGCCACCACCCGCCGTGGCCAGGGGCCGCCGAGGGCCGCACGCCGCTCGCGCAGGTAGCGCAGCTCGGGGCTGTCGTCCGGCGGGCGGTAGAAGGTGGCGGCCGCGGCCTCCTCGTCGCCGAGCGGGATGCCGAGCCGGCGCGCGGTTTCGATGCGCTCCTCGCGTGCCAGGTTCTTCTTCTGGTGCACGGCATTGGAGCCCTCGTGGCCCTGCATGCCATAGCCCTTGATGGTCTTGATGAGGATGACGGTAGGCCGGCCGCGCGCCTCGCTGGCACGCTGGAAGGCGGCATGGACCTTGCGGTGGTCGTGGCCGCCGCGGCGGATGCAGCGGATCTCCTCGTCGGAGAGCACCGCCATGATCTGCGCCAGCCGCGGGTTGTCCTCCACCCAGTGCCGGCGCACGTCCTCGCCGCTG
The DNA here is from genome assembly GCA_019454675.1 of Gammaproteobacteria bacterium. Lineage (GTDB taxonomy): Bacteria > Pseudomonadota > Gammaproteobacteria > Steroidobacterales > QUBU01. Next base: position 12,123 of record JACFNV010000045.1, read on the forward strand.
GAGACCGAGTACATCTGGTAGTCGCCGTCCACCGCGCGCTCCATGCGCTCCTGCAGCACGCCCTCGCGGTCGATGGCGAACAGCGGATCCCATTCGCCGCTCCAGATCACCTTGATGACATCCCAGCCGGCGCCGCGGAAGCTGCGCTCGAGCTCCTGGATGATCTTGCCGTTGCCGCGCACCGGCCCGTCGAGCCGCTGCAGGTTGCAGTTGACGACCATTACCAGGTTGTCGAGCCGCTCGCGCGCGGCGATGTTGATGGTGCCGAGCACCTCGGGCTCGTCGGCCTCGCCATCGCCGATGAACACCCAGATCTTGCCGCCGTTGGCGGGCTTCAGCCCGCGGTTTTCCAGGTACCTGGCGAAGCGCGCCTGGTAGATGCCGCTGGGCGTGGACAGGCCCATTGAGGCGCAGGGCAGCTGCCAGAAGCCGGGCATGTTGTGCGGGTGCGGGTAGGAGGACAGGCCACCCGCCGGCTGCAGCTCGCGGCGGAAGTTGTGCAGCTGCTCGCGGCTCAGCCGGCCTTCGAGGAAGGCGCGGGCATAGATGCCGGGCGAGGCATGCGGCTGGATGGTGACGATGTCGCCGCCATAGTCCGGCCCGGGGTTGCGGAAGAAGTGGTTGAGCCCCACCTCCAGCATGGTGGCCGCCGAGGCATAGGTGCCGATGTGCCCGCCGACGCCGGCGCCGCTGTCGTAGCCCTGCAGCACCATGGCGGTGGCATTCCAGCGCAGGATGTTCTCGATGCGCTCCTCGAGGGCGATGTCGCCGGGGTAGGCCGGTTGCAGGGCGAGCGGGATGGTGTTGCGGTAGGGCGTGTTGAGCGTGGCGTCCTCTACCACCACGTGCTCGTCGCTCAGGTAATCGCGCAGCGCGCGGAAGACCTGCTTGGCACGCTCGGGGCCATCGGCCGCCAGCAGCGATTCCATGGCTTCCAGCCATTCGCCGAGCTCCAGGTCCTCGCCCGGGGTCTCCCTGCGGTGGTTGGGCATGCTGCACTCCTTGTCGGCCCGCCGCCGGCCGGAGCTGTTCGCGGCGTGGCGGCAGCATAGCCGGTTTTCGCGCGGGCTTCCCGGGCCGCGGGCACGCGACGACGGGACTCAGGGCAGCGGGGGCGTGAGGATGGTGTCGCGTGCTTCGGCGTCGGGCAGGGTCTGCGGGTAGTCGCGGTTGAAGTGCAGGCCGCGGCTCTCGTGGCGCGAGAGCGCGCTCTCGATGATGAGCTCGGCCACCAGCGCCAGGTTGCGCAACTCCACGAGGTCGTTGGTGATGCGGAAGTTGCCGTAGAACTCGGCGATCTCCTCCTGCAGCAGCCTCACCCGGTGGCGGGCGCGCTCGAGGCGCTTGTTGGTGCGCACGATGCCGACGTAGTCCCACATGAAGCGGCGCAGCTCGCCCCAGTTGTGCGCGACGACGATCTGCTCGTCCGGGTCGGTGACGCGGCTCTCGTCCCAGGCGGGCAGCCGCTCCGGCAGCGCGGGCAGCGCGGGCAGGTCGAGGGCTATCTGCTCCGCGGCTGCCGCGCCGAAGACCGCGCACTCGAGCAGCGAATTGCTGGCCAGGCGATTGGCGCCGTGCAGGCCGGTGAAGCTCGACTCGCCGACCGCATAGAGGCCCGGCAGGTCGGTGGCGCCGTGCAGGTCAACCATGATGCCGCCGCAGGTGTAGTGGGCGGCCGGCACCACCGGGATCGGCTGGCGGGTCATGTCGATGCCGAATTCGAGGCAGCGCCTGGAGATGGTGGGGAAGTACTCGAGGACCTCCACCGCAGGCAGGTGGCTGATGTCCAGCCACACGCACTCGAGGCCGCCGCGCTTCATTTCATGGTCGATGGCGCGTGCGACGATGTCGCGGGGGGCGAGCTCGCCGCGCGGATCGTGGTCCTCCATGAAGCGCCGCCCGTCGGGCAGCAGCAGGCGGCCGCCCTCGCCACGCACCGCCTCGGAGATGAGGAAGGACTTGGCCTGCGGGTGGTAAAGGCAGGTCGGGTGGAACTGCACGAATTCCATGTTGGCCACCCGGCAGCCGGCCCGCCACGCCATGGCGATGCCGTCCCCGGTGGAGGTGTCCGGGTTGCTCGTGTACAGGTAGGTTTTGCAGGCGCCACCGGTGGCCAGCACCACGGTGCGCGCGGGGAAGGTCACCACGTGGCCGCTGGTGCGGTCGAGCGCGTAGGCGCCAAGGCAGCGGTTTTCGCCGCCGGCACCGATCTTGGCGGCGGTGATGAGGTCCACCGCGATATGGCTGTCGAGGATGGTGATGTCCGGGTTGGCGCGCACCCTGGCCGACAGCGCCTCGATGATGACGCGTCCCGAGGAGTCCGCGGCATGGACCACGCGACGGCGCGAATGACCGCCCTCGCGGGTGAGGTGCAGGCCGGTGCCGTTGCCGTCGTGGGTGAAGTGCGCGCCCTGTTCCTCGAGCCAGCGGATGCGGTCCGGGGCGTGGGTGGCGACCCACTCGACGGCGTCGCGGTGGCAGAGCCCGGCGCCCGCGGTCAGCGTGTCCTCGATGTGGAGCAGCGGCGAGTCGTCGCTGCCGATGGCGGCGGCGATGCCGCCCTGGGCGTAGGCGCTCGAGCTTTCGTCGAGGCCCTTCTTCGCCATGAGGACCACCTTGTGCCCCGCGGCGGCAAGCCGCAGCGCGGTGGACATGCCGCCGAGGCCGGCACCGATCACCAGGATGTCGATGGGCTCGCGGGTCAAGGCGCGTGGACCGTGTTGCGGCGCGGGGCTGTCGTCAGGCGGTTGCCGAGGCGCGGCCCACGGCAAGCATGCGTTCGAGCGAGCGCCGGGCGCCGTCCACCACCTCGGGGGCGACCTCGATGGCGGGCGTCAGCGTCTGCAGCGAGCGCAGGATGTTGGGCAGCGTGATGCGCTTCATGTGCGGACAGAGGTTGCAGGGGCGCACGAACTCGACGTCGGGGAATTTCACCGCCACGTTGTCGCTCATCGAGCATTCGGTGATGAGCACCACCTCGTCGGGCTTCTCCGCCTCGATGTGGCTGATCATGCCGGAGGTGGAACCGACGAAATCCACCTCGCGCAGCACCGCGGGCGAGCACTCCGGGTGGGCGATGACGTGCACGCCCGGGCGGCTCTGGCGGAACTCGCGGATGTCCTGCGGCGTGAAGCGCTCGTGGACCTCGCAGGTGCCCTCCCAGAGGATGATCTCGACATCGGTCTGGCCGGCGACGTAGCGGCCGAGGTAGCCATCGGGAATGAAGATCACCTTGTCGGCGCCCAGCGACTCGACCACCTTCACCGCATTGGCCGAGGTGCAGCAGATGTCCGCTTCGGCCCTGACATCGGCATAGGCGTTGACGTAGCAGACCACCGGCACGCCGGGGTGCTGCGCCTTCAGGCGGCGCACGTCCGCGGCGGTGATGGAGGCCGCCAGCGAGCAGCCCGCCTCGAAGTCGGGCAGCAGCACCGTCTTGTCGGGGCTCAGCACCTTGGTGGTCTCGGCCATGAAGCGCACGCCGCACATGACGATGACATCGGCGTCGGTGCGTGCTCCCTCCTGGGCCAGGCCCAGCGAGTCGCCGCGGTAATCAGCCACCCCGTAGAAGATCTCGGGGGTCTGGTAGTTGTGCGCGAGGATGACGGCATTGCGCTCGCGCTTGAGCTCGTTGATGGCAGCGATCAGCGGCGCGTGGACCGGCCACTCCACCTCGGGGATGACGTGGCGCACCTGCTCGTAGATGCCCCTGGTGGCACGCTCGACCTCGGGAGTGAAGGCAAGCGCGCCGTTTCCTGTCTGTGCTGCTGTGCTCATCGGTACCAGAAACGCGTCCTGCGAGGGCGCGCACTCCATTGCGAGACCGGCCCCGCGGGCCGCTGAGGCAGCCATGCTAGTCCGCACCGTGGGGTGGGTCAACGAGGCCCGGCGCCGGGCAAAGCGCGATCACGATCACGGCATTGCCGGCCGCCAGGCGGCACCATGCCGGTATCGCGGATGGCCGACGAGGGGCGATGGACAGGCCAGCGGACAAGGACAGGGTGTTCGGCGATCACGCCGCTTTTTTCCGGGCCCTGCTGCCGGCCATCCGGGGCATCGTCTGCCACGATGCGCGTGGACGCCTGTTCTGGTCGGAAGCGCATCCCGGCAGCCCTGCCGCCGCCACCGAGGTGGCCTACCAGAACCAGCTGCGACAGCTGCTGCGCAGCGAGGCAGCGCCTGCCACCGCGACACGGCTCGCGCTCGACCGCTGCGTGGCCTGGTTGCTGCCCCTGTGTGGCGAAGACGGGCGCCTCCTGGGCGTCCTCGGCCTGCTGACCGATGGCGATGCGCAGGGGCTGGATTGCCGCTCCGTCGCCCGGCGGGTGATGCCCGCCCTGCGTATCCTGCAGCACGAGCTGTCGCTGCGCCGGCGGCTGCGCGAGGGCCAGCGCCGGCTCCGGCTGCAGGCTGCCGAGGAGCAGTTGCTGCTCGGGGTGGAAGCCCTGCTGCATGGGCAGCAGCCCTGCGAGCAATCGCTGCAGGAACTGCTCCGCCTGTGCCATGAGCACCTGGGGGTCGCGGCAGCCTGGCTGGTGATCCCGGGCAAGCAGATCACGCTGGCGGCCGGCGGCGAGGTGCAGTTGGACGAGGTGCGCGATGCCGCAGGCGGGCTGATGTCCGGAACCCTGTCCGTGGACGGCCGCGTGAGCAGCAGCTGCGGGCGCCTGTGGGTGTCCATCGGCTCCATGGGCCGGCCGGCACAGGGCATCCTCGCGTGTTCGACGAGGGACAGCATTCACGCCTCGGCGAGGCGCGCCTGGATCGCATCCTGCGCTACATGGCCTCGCATGTGACGCAGCTGCTCGACCGCGCTTACGACGAACTGACCGGCCTGCCGGCATGGCCGCTGTTCGAGCCCGAGCTGGCCGCAGCCGCCACGCGCGGCGAGGGCGTGCTGCTGGTCATGGATGTCGATCGCCTGCACGTCTTCAACGAAACCTTTGGCCGCGAGGTGGGCAACGAGGTCCTGCAGCATCTGGCAGGCGTCCTGCGCGAGACGCTGCCCGGACAGCTGCTGACCCGGGTGACCGGGGACCAGTTTGCCGCCCTGTTGCACCATGTCGATCTCGATGAGGCGCGCTCGCTCGGCGAGCGGATCTGCGTGCGTTTCCGCGAGCGGCGCTTCGAGCTTGACGGGCAGGTGCACCGGGCCCTGCTCAGCATCGGCCTCAGCGCGCTGGATGCGGTGGCCGACAGCGATGGCGGCATGGGCGCGGCGCGGGTCGCGCTGCAGGCGGCCAAGGACCGCGGTCGCGGCCGCGTGGAGGTCTACCAGAGCGCCGATGCCAGCCTGGTGCAGCGGACCGACGACCTGCAGATGCTCGGCTACGTGCGCAACGCCATCGAAAGCAATCGCCTGGTGCTGGTGGCGCAGCCGCTGATGGCGCTGCGGCCGGGCCGCGTGATGAACTACAGCGAGGTGCTGGTGCGCATCCTCGACGAGGATGGGCGGCATGTGCCTCCCGGAGAATTCATGTCGGCGGCCGAGCGCTACCAGCTGATGGAGGACCTCGACCGCTGGGTGGTGCGCACGACGCTCGCACTGCTGGCCGAGCATGGTTCCCATCTCGACGGTCGCGTGGCGCGCTTTGCCGTCAATCTGTCGGGGCAGAGCCTCGGCAGCCGGCAGTTCCTCCACTTCGTGGAAAGCGCCATCCGTTCCAGTGGCGTGCCGCCCGAGCTCATCGCCTTCGAGATCACCGAATCGGTGGCGGTGTCGAAGATGCAGCAGGTGCAGGTCTTCATGCAGGCAATGCGGGTACTCGGCTGCCACTTCTCGCTGGATGATTTCGGTACCGGGCTCAGTTCCTTCGCCTACCTCAAGCTCTTTCCCGTCGACACCCTGAAGATCGACGGCAGTTTCGTGCGCGACCTGGCAGGCGATGTGGTGTCGCAGTCGGTGGTGGCTGCCGTTGCCGAGCTGGCACGCGTGCTGCAGATGGAGACCGTGGCCGAATTCGTCGGTGACCAGGACTCGCTGGAGCTGCTGCGCAGGCTCAACATCGGCTGGGCACAGGGACACTTCGTCGGCGCCACCGGGCTGCTGGCCGATCGCATCGGGGAACTGGATCGCGGCTTGCGGCCGCCCGAAGTGGAGATGCTGCCTGCGGCCGCGATGGTTGCGGGCGGGCGCTGAAGGACTGCCCCGCGTTCAGTGCCGGCGCCGGACGCGCATGCTGCCGGTCCCGCCGTCGATGCCCAGCAGATAGGAACCCAGCGCGGCACGGCGGATGCGCACCCTCGTGCCGGGCTGGATGGCCAGCCGGCCCGAGTCGATCTGTTCCCAGGCCTGTCCGTTGTCGAGTGCGAGCAGCAGCCTGCCGCGCGGATCGGTGTCGAGCGCAACGACGGTGGCGCTGCTGGCCTCGAGCTCGTCAATGCCGGCGGCGATCCTGAGTTCCGCCGCGCTTCTCACGCTGTCATGGCCGAAGAGGTCTTCGGCAGCCATCATCCCGGCGGCAACCGCGTCGTAGCAGGCAAGCCTCTCGCTGTCGGTGGTGATGGCTCGGCAATCGGCGAGCGTCGCCCCGGCTGCCGCGATGCCCGGCAGCGCCAGGCAGGCCGCGGCCAGCAGCCACCAGCCGCGGGGGCTTCTCCCGCCGCGGCCGCCGGCGCCGCGGGCGGGGCAGGCAGCCCCGCGGGATGCCGCAGGGTGTCCGCCGCCCTG
>JACFNV010000159.1 GCA_019454675.1 Gammaproteobacteria bacterium
TGCGCAGGAGAAAGGCCATCGAGCTGGATGGTGAGCAAGGAAACGAAGAAACAGCTCATGGCGATGCCCTGCACCGGCAGCGGCAGCGTGTAGGCCCACAGGCTGTCGCCGGTGGTGAACCCCGCGCGCATGAAGAAGGACACCGCAAAGGCGAGGAAGGCAACGGTGGCCATCACCCGCGCATCGATGCGATTGCCCACGCGCGCCACCAGCGGGGTGAGCAGGAAGGCAACCAGCCCCGCCGGTGCGGCGACGATGCCCGCCCAGGTGGCGGTGTAATCGAGCTGGGTCTGCATCCACAGCGGCATCAGCAGCAGGTTGGCGAAGAACACCGCGTAGCCGAAGCAGAAGGCGACGGTGCCGAACAGGAAGTTGCGGTTGCGGAACAGGCTGAGGTCCACCGCCGGGTGCTCGTCGGTGAGCTCCCAGACGAGCCACACCAGGAACAGGACCAGCGCCGCCAGCGCCAGCACGGTGATGAAGGTGGAGTGGAACCAGTCGGCATCCTTGCCCTTGTCGAGCACCACCTGCAGCGCACCCACCCACATCACCAGCAGCGCCACGCCCACCGTGTCGATCGGCAGCTTGCGCGTCGGCGTCTCGCGGCTGCGCAGGCCGCGCCAGCACACCACCACGCAGAACAGCCCCACCGGGCCATTGATGAGGAAAAGCCAGCTCCAGTGGTAGTTGTCGCAGATCCAGCCGCCGAGGATCGGCCCCACCACCGGGCCGATGAGCGTGGTCATCGACCACACGCCGAGCGCGGTGGAACGGCGGTTGGCGGGGAAGATGGCGATCAGCAGCGTCTGGCTGCCGGGGATCATGGGCCCGGAGACCGCGCCCTGCAGGATGCGGAAGAAGATCAGCGATTCGATGTTCCAGGCCAGCCCGCAGAGCAGCGAGGTGAGCGTGAACAGCGCCGCCGAGCTGACGAAGACGCGCACCACGCCGAAGCGCCCCATCAGCCAGCCGGTGAGCGGCACCGCCACGCCGTTGGCCACCGCGAAGGAGGTGACGATCCAGGTGCCCTGGCTGGCGCTGACGCTGAGGTTGCCGGCGATGGTCGGCAAGGCGACGTTGGCGATGGTGGAATCGAGCACCTGCATGAAGGTGCCAAGCGCCAGGCCGAAGGCGACCAGCGCCAGCGCCGCGCCACGCAGCGGCGCCTGTGCGCCGGCTGCGCTCACTGCCGGCTGCCGAGATTGGCAGCGATGATGCGCTCGACCTGCGCGTCCACCTCGGGGCTGAGGCCGGGCTGCGCCGGGTAGGGGCTTTGCGCCTCGCGGCCGAGCGGCGAACCCGAACGGTCGGAGGTATCCACCTCCACGGTGACCGAGAGCCCGATGCGCAGCGGGTGTTCGGCCAGCTCGGCCGCATCGAGCGCGATGCGCACCGGCACGCGCTGCACGATCTTGATCCAGTTGCCGGTGGCGTTCTGCGGCGGCAGCAGCGCGAAGGCATTGCCGCTGCCCGCGCTCAGCCCCAGCACCCGGCCATGGAACACCACCTTGCCGCCATAGGTGTCGGTGATGATCTGTGCCGGCTGGCCCAACCGCAGGTCGGCAAGCTGGGTCTCGCGGAAGTTGGCATCCACCCACAGTCGCTCGAGCGGCACCACCACCATCAGCGGCGTGCCGGCAGCGATCTGCTGGCCGATCTGCACGCTGCGCCGGGCCACGGTGCCCGATACCGGTGCCGTGACGTGCATGTGGCTGCGGCGGATGGCGGCGCGGCGATAGCCGGCGATGGCGGCGAGCACGGCGGGGTTGTCGCGCACTTCGGCGCCCTCCACCTGCGCCCGCGCCTCGGCCAGCCGGCCCTCCGCCTGCTGCAACGCTGCCGTGGCATTGGCCACCGTCTCCCCGGCATGCGCCAGCTCCTCGCCCGAGACGGCGCCCTCCGCGGCCACCGCCTCGCGGCGCAGGAGATCGGCGCCGGCAGCGCGCA
>JACFNV010000160.1 GCA_019454675.1 Gammaproteobacteria bacterium
GCTACCTGTTCGGCGGTCGGGTGACCTGTGACCAGAACCTCTCCGCGGTGCGCCTGGTGGTGCTGGGCGGCGAGGAGGCGCGGCGCAGCGACCTGGATCTGTTCAAGCTGCGCTTCCCCCGCGGTGCGCGCTTCGTCAACGGGCTCGGGTTGAGCGAGTGCACGACGGTGCTGCAGTACTTCGCCGACCACGACACGCGGGTGCTGGGGGACAGGCTGCCGGTGGGCCACCCGGTGCCCGGGGTAGAGATACGCCTCGCGGAAGGCGACTGGCAGGGAGCGCTGGAGATCGCCAGCCCCTGGCTCGCCGAGGGCTGCGGGCCGTGGTACCGCAGCGGCGACCGCCTGCGGCTGCTGCCCGACGGGCAGTGGCAGCACGCGGGCCGCGAGGACCGGCAGCTGAAGCTGCGCGGGATGCGCATCGAGCCGGCGGAGGTGGAGGCGGTGGTGCGGGAGGAACCGGGTATCGCCGAGGTGGTGGTACGCCTGGCGGAGGTGGCCGGCGAGGGCGTGCTGGTGGCCTACGTGGTGGCGGGTGGCAGCCTGGACGAAGCGGCACTGCGCAGCCGGCTGCGCAGCCAGCTGCCCGAATACCTGGTGCCTGGAGCCTTCGTGCAGCTGGAGCAGCTGCCGCGCCGTGCCAACGGCAAGCTGGACGAGGGCGCGCTGCCGGTTCCCGGGCCGGCTGCGGCGGGCACGGTGCCCCCGCGCAGCGAGATCGAGCGGCGCCTGGTGGCGCTGTGGGGCGGGGTGCTGGGGCGCGGGGAGATCGGCATCCACGATGACTTCTTCGCGCTGGGCGGGCACTCGCTGCTGGCGACGCGGCTGATCGCGCGGGTGCGCGATGCCTTCGGGCTGGAGGTGCCGCTGGTGGCGCTGTTCGAGTCCCCCACCATCGCCGGGCTGGCCGCCGCCATCGAGAATACCGCGCAAAGACCGCAGGACCCGGCGTTGCCGGCCCTCGGTCGGCGCACCGCACGCCGCCCCGCCTGATTCCCCGCCCGCGTTATCATGCGCGGCCACGCTCGTTGAGACCCGTTGCAGAGCATCATCCCGGGAGAAGCCGATGTCCGCCGAAGATCAGACCGTCCAGATCATGGAAGCCCACTACCGGGAGATCATCACCCTGCTTGGCGAGGACGTGAATCGCGAGGGGCTGGTGCGCACCCCCGAGCGTGCCGCCAAGGCCATGCACTTCCTCACCCGCGGCTATCGCCAGAGCCTCGACGAGCTGGTCAACGAGGCGGTGTTCACCAGCGACACCGACGAGCTGGTGATGGTGCGCAACATCGAGATGTACTCGCTGTGCGAGCACCACATGCTGCCCTTCATCGGCAAGTGCCACGTCGCCTACCTGCCCGATGGCAAGGTGCTCGGCCTGTCGAAGATCGCCCGCATCGTCGACCTCTTCGCCCGTCGCCTGCAGATCCAGGAGGTGCTGACGCGGCAGATCGCCGAGACCGTGCAGCAGGCCATCCAGGGGCGCGGCGTGGGCGTGGTCATCGAGGCCCAGCACATGTGCATGATGATGCGCGGCGTGGAGAAGCAGAACTCGGTGATGACCACCTCCTGCATGCTCGGCAGCTTCCGTACCCAGCCGCAGACCCGCAACGAGTTCCTCGGGCTCATCAAGTAGGCATCCACCATGTCGTTCAAGCGAAGCTTGCTGATCTTTCTGGCGGCGCTGCTGCTGCCGTTTGCGGGGAGTGCTGCCGTGGATACGCCCGTGGATACGCCGAGCGTGCTGATCACCGGCGCCAGCCGCGGCATCGGACTGGCGCTTGCCGCCGAGTATGCCGGGCGCGGCTGGCAGGTGATCGCCACCGCGCGCAATCCGGCCGCTGCACCGGCGCTGCAGGAGCTTGCGCGCCAGCACCCGAACATCGTGCTCGAGGCGCTGGATGTCACCGAC
>JACFNV010000046.1:0-2554 GCA_019454675.1 Gammaproteobacteria bacterium
ACGGCATGAAGGAGGCGTTCTCCACCGGATCCCAGAACCACCAGCCGCCCCAGCCGAGTTCGTAGTAGGCCCACCAGCTGCCCACCGCGATGCCTACGGTGAGGAAGGCCCAGGCGGCCGTGGTCCAGGGCCGTGCCCAGCGCGCCCATTGCTGGTCGATGCGACCGGAGAGCATGGCGGCCACCGCAAAGGCAAAGGCCACGGAGAAACCCACATAGCCCGCGTACAGCAGCGGCGGGTGGGCGGCCATGGCGGGGTCCTGCAGCAGCGGGTTGAGGTCGATGCCGTCCATTGGCGCCGGGAACAACCGCAGGAAGGGATTGGAGGTCACCAGGATGAAAAGGATGAAGCCCGCGCTGATGAAGCCCATCACGCCGATGAGGCGGCTGCCGATCTCCCTCGGCAGACGGCGGCTGAAGGCGGCAGCACCGGCCGTCCACAGCGCCAGCAGCACCACCCACAGCAGCAGCGAGCCCTCATGGCCGCCCCAGACCGCGGCAAAGCGGTAGCCCAGCGGCAGGGAGGTGTTGGAGTTCTCCGCCACGTAGGCCACCGAGAAATCGCTGCTGATGAAGGACCAGGCAAGCGCAGCGAAGGAGCCGAGGACGAAGACCGTCTGGCCTGCGGCTGCCGGCATGGCCACCGCCATCCAGCCCGGTTTGTGCAGCTGCGCGCCCAGCAGCGGAAAGAAGGCCTGTGCAGTGGCCAGGCACAGGGCAAAGATGAGGCAAAGCTGCCCGAATTCGGGAATCATGATGAACTCCTCAGGGAGTGGCCGGCGCCGGGGCCATGTCGGGATGCCCCTGCTCGCGCAGGGCCTCGGCAACCTCCGGTGGCATGTAGTTCTCATCGTGCCTGGCCAGCAGCTCGTCGGCCTTGAAGCTGCCATCGGGCATGAGCACGCCATAGGCAATGACGCCCTGCCCCTCGCGGAACAGGTCGGGCAGCACGCCCGAGTAGCTCACCAGCATCGCCTTGTTGGCATCGACCACCTGGAAGCGCATCTCGAGGTCGCCGGGCGTGCGCTGGATCGAGCCCGCCTCCACCAGCCCGCCGAGGCGGAACTTCTTGCCCACGGGGGCTTCCCCCGCCGCCACCTGGGTCGGCGAATAGAAGAACAGGAGGTTGTCGTTGAAGGCACGCAGTGCCAGCATCGCGGCAAGGCCCACGCCGACCAGCACCAGGGCCACGATCAGCAGGCGCTGTTTCCTTCGGGTCATTGTCTCAAGCTCCCTGTACGATTCATCCGCAGGCGCAACCGCCGCAGCGTACCGCGATAGCGGCGATCGGCACCGATCACGTTGGCCACCAGCACGACGGCAGCCAGCCCGAATGCGCTCCATACCCAGAACGCGTAACCACCCATGTGGAAGAACTCGCGCATCGCCTCAGTCCGCAAGGCCGTCGACGACGATATCCCGGCTCCAGCGGGCGTGCTGCTCGCGCTCGAGCACCTCGCCCTGGAGATGGCGGGTCAGCACCGCGAAAAAGAACAGGGTGAAGCCGAGGATCATCACCAGCAGCGGCCAGAGCATGTCGTAGGTGATGGAGGGGTTGTCCAGCTTGGAGATCGTCGGGCCCTGGTGCAGGGTGCTCCACCAGATCACCGAATAATGGATGATCGGCACGTTGACCACGCCGACGATGGCCAGCACCGCACTCGCCCGGTCCGCCTTGTTGATGTCGTCGAAGGCCGAACGCAGCAGGATGTAGCCGAGATAGAGGAACAGCAGGATCAGCTCGGCGGTCAGCCGTGCATCCCACACCCACCAGGTGCCCCACATCGGCTCGCCCCACAGCGCCCCGGTCACCAGCGCCAGGAAGGTGAAGGAAGCCCCGATGGGGGCCGCGCTGGCGGCCACCGCATGGGCGAGCTTGATGCGCCAGATCAGGCCGATCGCCGAAGCGACCGCCATGGTGGTGTAGATCATCATCGACAGGTAGGCGCTCGGCACGTGCACGTAGATGATGCGGAATGCCTCGCCCTGCTGGTAATCGGGCGGCGCCATCACCAGGCCGCCGTAGATGCCGAGGCCGATGCAGGCCAGCGCCGGCCACAGCAGCCAGCGGTGCAGCCTGCCGGCCAGGCGGAAAAAATGCGGTGGCGACGCCAGCCGGTGCAGCCAGGTGGGAATCATCGATGCCATAGAAGAAAGACCGCTTCCGTGTCGACAGTCATCGCCTCGCTGCGCCGGACCGGCACGCTTCAGTCGAGCGTGATGCGCAGCGCGGCAGCCGCGGCAACCGGCGCCAGGCTGGTGGCAAGCACCGCCATGGCTGCCAGCAGGTAGAAGATGCCGCTCACGTCGTTGCCATCTGCAGCCAGATCGGTTGCCCTGGCGCCGAACATCATCACCGGCAGCATCAGCGGCAGCACGAGCAGCGCCAGCAGTCCGCTCGCCTGGCGCAGGCCCGTGGTCAGGGCCGATCCTATCGCTCCCAGCAGGCACAGTGTCGGCGTGCCGAGGAGCAGGCTCAGGCACAAGGTGAGCAACGCTTCGCCGGGCAGATAGTAGGTGATTCCCATCAGCGGGGCCAGTGCCACCAGCGGTGC
>JACFNV010000046.1:2564-17712 GCA_019454675.1 Gammaproteobacteria bacterium
CTCAGCCAGTGCGCCAGGCTCTTGGCCAGCACGATGACCGCCAGTGGCTCATCGCGAAGCAGCAACTGCTCCATGGTGCCGTCATCGATGTCGGCCCGGTACAGGTGGTTGAGCGACAGCAGGATGCTGAGCAGTGCGGCAACCCACAGCACCGCCGGCCCGATGACGCGCAGCGTGGCGGGCGTCGGGCTGAGCGCCAGCGGAAACAGCGAGCCGATGATGATGAAGAACACCAGCGGGCTGGCGATGTCGCCCCAGCGGCTGAACACCACCCGCAGGTCGCGCAGCAGCACCGCAAGAAAGACCCGGAGCACGGCTAGCCCAGCCCCATCTGCAGGGTGGCAACCGCATGATCGCCAAAGCTCATCTCGTCGTGGGCAGCGGCAACCGCCACCCCGCCACCGGCGAGATGCGCGGCGATGCGCTCCTCGACCAGCTGGCGCCCGGCGGCATCGAGGTTGGTGAAGGGCTCGTCCAGCAGCCAGACCCGGCAATCCGACATCAGCAGGCGGGCAAGCCCCCCGCGGCGGCGCTGCCCGGCCGAGAGATGGCGCAGCTCCAGGTCGGCGAGCGCTGCCAGACCAAGCCCCTCCAGCAACTGCCCGAGGTGTCCGGACCATCCGCCGAGACGGGCATAGAAGACGAGGTTCTGCATGACCGTCAGGTCCGCATTCAGCGCGCTGTGGTGCCCGCTGTAGGCGGCCAGGCTGCGCAGGCCATCCGGACAGACCTCGCCCTGCCAGCTGATCGTTCCGCACTCGGGCCTGGTCAGCCCGGCCAGCACCCGCAACAGCGAGGTTTTGCCGGTGCCATTGGCGCCCCGGAGCAGCAAGGCACTGCCAGATGGAACCTCCAGCGACAGTTCGCTGAACAGGCAGGTGGCACCGCGCCACAGCGTCAGATCGATGCCCATCAGCATGGAGAGCAGACCTCCAATCGAATAAGTCCTTCCGCCATGACCACTTGGAGATGATTGGTGATCTTGTTCATAAGGCCACGGGTCGTCCGGAGAGGACGGTTGATCCCCGGATGTGAATATTTACATAAATGCCGATGAAACCTAGACTCGGCGGCAAGGGGAGCCAGCATATCGCCCGGCCGATCCGGACAGGCGACTCATCCTCTCTCCAAGACGACGATGGACGAACAAAAGCACGCCCACGCAGACGGAAACACAGATGCCGAAGCCACTCCGGAGCGGATTCTAGAGGCCGTCGCCTACCTGGACCAGTGCCGGAGCGAGCAGCGCTGTCTCGCCATCCTCAGCGGTCGATCCGCGACCGCCATCCGTCATGTGCTGAAGCAGTTCCTGAGTCGTGCCACACCCGCCGACCGCGTGGTCCGCATGCTCCCGCCCGCCGATGACCGGCACGCATTCCTCGAGGCGCTGCTGCTGCAGCTGGGCTTCGAGCCCTTCGAATCCAGTGCCGATGACCTGCAGCGGCTGCTCAGCGTCGTGCTGCGCGAGACAGCCAACCAGCAGGCCACGACCTTCATCCTGGTCGAGGAGGCGCAGCTGTTCGGCCCCAGGGTTCTCGAACAGCTGCGCGAGCTCATCCTCGATGCGCGCAGCCTGCATCCCCCGCCCCTGTTCATCCTCAGCGGCAACAGCACTCTGCACCGCATCCTCGACTCCAGGGGCATGCAGGGGCTGGCCGGACTGGTGCGGCAACGCTTCGACATCGATGGCGCCATGCCCGCCGGAGCCGCGATCCCGGTGCAGGACGGGCCCGCATCCGCCATGCCCGAATCCTGCCTGGTGCTCGCGTCGGGAAATGTGCCGCTCGGGCGCTATCTGCTCGACCACGAGCGGTTGCTGATCGGGCGCGGCGAGCACAGCGACATCACCATCCTCGACCGTTTCGTCAGCCGCCAGCACGCGTTGTTCCTGCGCAAGGACAGCGGTGACTGGATCATCGACCTCAACAGCACCAACGGTACCAGCGTCAACTCGATGCTGGTCCACGAGCGCCGCCTCGAGCATGGCGATGTCATCAGCCTGGGCAACCACCGCCTGCTCTACCACCATCCGGCCGCACGCCCTGCCGGCCCGCTGCCGCGGGCGGCCGCCGGGCAGGCCGGTGACACCGCCATCATGCGCTCGCTGCGCGCGGCCATGGAGACGGGAGCGCAACAAGTCCGGCGGGCGTGAGGGCGGCCTTCAGGCCCTGCCGGCGGGAGAGCTCCGAGAACACCGGATGATCGGCGCATCATCGAGACCCGCGTAGCCTGGATCGTGCCCAGCGGAGATGCCTGGCACCGGCAGTCATGCCGCCCGCGTGACACTTCGCACGGGCCGCAGACCGCAAATTGACGCCGCTCCGCGACGATGTTTAAAGTCCGGAAGCACCCTCTCCCACCCAGGACACCAGCATGATGGCTCATCCGCAGCGGCTCCCCGCGCATCGACACGCACTGGCAAGCGGCTGGCGGGGCGGAAGGCCGTGCCGGCCGGGCCATGCAGGTGCCACCGCCATGCTGCTGGCGCTGTTGATCGCCACCCCGGGCCTGGCGGAAACCCGCCATTACCGGCTCGACGGCGAGACCGCGGGCGTGGAGAACGGCTGCCAGGGCTGGATCCTGGCCCAGGGCGATGATTGTTCCTACAACGCCAGCCAGCCGCTGGGCCTCGGGCAAACGCAGTGGATCGGGCCGGTATTCAGCGCCGCTTATTACGCCCCCGGCGACGCACCGCGGATCTTCGACAACCCGCCGGTTCCCGTGCCGGTCGAGGCACCGGCTCCCGTGCTGCCGACGGCTGCCAGTCGCGGCATCACCATCCACCAGGCCTTCCTTGCCATCGATGACCGCAGCACCGCAGCCGGCGCGGATGATGTCGTCTGGGGCACCATCGAGTTCGATGCCTTCGAACGCAATGTGGCCAGCAGCGCGGAGGCTCGCCTGGTGGAAGGCTTCGGCAGGATCATCCACCGGCTGAACCCGGTGCGGGTCAGTGCGGCAAGCGCCAACGCCGAGGGCGGCTGGGATTACGTGGTGGCGCTGGCCGATGGCGCGGGCACCTACCCTGCCCGCCTCTCCGGCAGCACCTCCGCCGGCGGGGGCATCAATGATGCCTTTCCGAGCCGGGCGGCCTCCCAGTCCAGCCCCGATGCTGCCGACACCCCCTACTGGCACGCCCCCTCCGCGCTGGGCATCTCCGCCATCGAGGGCGATGCCCATGCCACCGGCAGCCGCTCCACGGCCAGCATCTGGGATTACAGCTGCGAGGACGGCCGGGACGCCGCGAACCCACAGCCGAGGGTCGACGACTGCACCAACTCGCCGCTGGCCTGGAATGCGGACCGCTTCGCCGGCTTCGGCAACATCCTGCTGCGGCTGTCGACCACTGCGGCCGGTGCCATCAGCACGGCCGAAGCCCTGCTGGTCCGCGATGGCCAGGGCACGCAGGCCGCCAGCGCTGCCGATGGCTGGGTAGCCACCCGGCTGGACTTCACCGGCACCCGCAGCACATTGCCGCTGGCCTTCGACGACCGCGTCATCCTGCTGCTGCCACAGGCCAGCGTGACGGTCGACGTGCTGGCCAATGACCTGCCCGGCGTGGCACCCGTGGAAGTCGGCATCGAAACGGAACCCGCCAGCGGCACGGCCGCGGTGGTGGCGAATCGCATCGTCTACCAGCCCGAAGGTACGTCGCCAGGGCCCCGGGAGATCGGCTACCGCATCACCGATGCCGAGGGCAACACGGCCACCGCCAGCGTGCAGGTCGTCATCGCCAGCCCGCTCGCCTGCGAGGACGACAGTGTCGATGCCCTGCCGGATACCCCGGTCACCGTGGACGTGCTGGCCAACGACGCCGGGAGCAACTTCGACATACCGCCGCTGCGGCTCGGCATCGCCGTCGCCCCCGCCGCGGGCGAAGCGGTGGTCAATGCGGATCGCAGCATCACCTTCACGCCACCACCCGGCAGGGGCGGCACGCAGGTGATGCGCTATCTGGTCAGCGATGGCAGCGGCCGCACCACGAGCTGCCAGCTGAGCATCCGGCTGCCCGCCACGCCGCAGGCGGTGGACGACAGCGTGGCCGTGCTCCAGGGCGGCAACATCCTCATCGACGTGCTGGCCAATGATCTCGAAGTCTCCGACCTGCCGCTGACGCTCGCCATCAGCCGCGCTCCCGGGCATGGCACGGCACAGGTCGAGGCCGGCAGCAACGGTCCGCGCATCCGCTACACACCGCTAGCGGGGCATGCCGGGGGCGACTCCTTCGAGTACACCGTGACCGATGCGGATGGCGATATCAGCAACCCCGCCACCGTGACGGTGGACGTGGTGGGCGCCCCCGACAATGACCTGCCGATCTGCGCCAATGACGAGTTCACCGGCGAGCGCAATACCCCGCTGGTCCTCGACGTGCTGGCCAATGACAGCGGCCTGAACGCGTTGCCCATCACCCTGGCCATCGAGCAGCTGCTCCCCGCGGGTGCCGCCACCGCCGAGGTCAATGCCGACAACACCATCCTCTTCACGCCGGGCACCGGCCGCGGCGGCCTCTTCAGCCTGCGCTACCTCGCACGCGAGGCGGTCAACGGCGCGGTGCGATGCACCGCCACCATCCGCGTGAACGACCTGCCGACGGCAAGCGATGACACCTATGACGCCATCAACTTCGGCAGCACCCGCTCGCTGACCCTCCTCGCCAACGACCAGGGCCTCGCCGATACGCCGCTGGTGCTGGAAATCACCGCGCAACCCGCCCATGCCAGCCTGCAGGTATGCCACGAAGCAGGGCCCGATTGCCCCGACTTCGTCGCAGGCAGCCTGCCCTACGTCAGCTACACCTACGATGATGCGGCTGGCTTTCCGGCCTCCGACGAGTTCCGCTACCGGGTCATCGATGCCGATGGCGACGCCAGCAACGAGGCCAGCGTGCGGATCACCGTGAAGAACGAGGTGGAGGCCGCCAACGACCCCACGGGCTTCGAGCCCGCCTTCGCCGGCCTGTACGCACCAGGGGCCTTCCAGGCGCTGGGCCATGCCACCTCCTCGGGGCACGGCCTGCGGCTGGACGTCCTGAAAAACGACAGCGGCCTGCTCAACGGGCCGATCAGCCTGAGCATCGCCACGCAACCCGCCGCGGGACGGGTGGTGGTCAACGCCGACAACACCCTGAGCTATACCGCCGCCGACGATCACACCGGGCTGATGCAGTTCAGCTATACGGTCAGCGATGCGCTGGGACATTCGGACACGGCCGCCGTCGCCGTCTATGTGTTCCCCGAGGCGAAGAACAAATCCGGCGGCTCGGCCGTGGACACGCCGTTGCTCATGCTGCTGCTGGGCGGCCTGTTGCTGCGCAGGCTGCGCTGAAGACGGAAGCCGCTCCGGCGGCACCGCCTTGCTCCTGCGACGGCGGCCGGGCGCGTGCTGCAGGACGGATGCCGGGCGTGGCCCGGCCGCGCGGAGCCATTCTCAGGATGAATGCCCCCGATCCGGCTGCGCCGGCTCCTCATCGCTTCTGCGCCGCTGTGCGGAGGGCTTGCGCAACAGCAGCCAGGCCATCAGCAACAGCAGGCAGGGGCCCAGAAGTCCAAAGAGCAGGCCAAGATTCAACCGCATATCAGGTCCCGGATATTGGCGAAGACAGCTTCCATGGCCGTGATATCCCGTCGTGGACGGAGCAGCGGCTCACATGGGCCGTCGATCATACGCTGCCGCGCGTACCTCCCGCCAACCCCTCCCCACCGGTGGCGGATGGGCGGGCAAAAAGCAGCGCATGACCCTGCAGGCGAGGACTGCCCGGAGCCGGAATCGAACCGGCACGACCCTCGCGGGCCTGCGGATTTTAAGTCCGCTGCGTCTACCAGTTCCGCCACCCGGGCATGGACGGGGCAGCACCAGCGGCAGGATCCGGAAGAGCCCGCCACACGAGCGTGGAGGATCTGGAGGCTAGGGTCGGAATCGAACCGGCGTACACGGCTTTGCAGGCCGCTGCATGACCACTCTGCCACCTAGCCCGGGCGGCGCGCTGATGCGGCCCCGCACTCTAGCACAGTCGCCGCCCCGCAAGCGCATGCGCGGCAGGCCGAAAGCGTTTTTTCGCAGTGCCCAGGGCCCGGATGCAGGATGGGATGAGGCAGAAAACAAGGCCTGCCGCCCGACTCCACCAGCTCCCCATCCGGGCGCCCGTCTGCTGCGGCCGGGGCAGCCGCCCTGGCCCATTCTCTCCAGCAGGGTCAGGGGTGTCGGATCGGCGCAGCCAGCTTCGACACCAAACGCTGCATTTACTGGCTGCCCTCAGCGACAGACGTATCTGCCGAACGAACCAGCGTGAGCACCGCCACCGCCAGTACCAGTGGCAAAAACGACACCCACAGCACCATGTTCCAGTCATAGGCAGCGAGCAGGCTGCCCGAAGCAAAGGAACCGACCGCCATCGTGCCGAAGACGGTGAAGTCATTGAGCGATTGCACGCGTGTTTTTTTCTTCCGGGCGATGGCACTCAAGCACCCGTGCGGAGGCGCCAATGAAGCCGAAACACCGTCGGCACCGAAGCGCGTTATCAAGCGCCCGGTAAAGAAACCGGGGCATGCATGGCAATGACATGAGGACCGCTTTTTACCAATGCCGCTGGGCCAGATCCTCTCGTGCCCCCGCCCACCCATGCCGTGATCCGATGACGTTTGCCGGGCCCCATCAGCAGCCTCAGGCATGCATCCCGATGGTCAAGGATCGCGCTGGCGACCAAGCCACCGAGATGGCGGTGGCATCCACGAGCGCGATCGTTCTGGTCTTCACTTGCCGCCCCTTCTTCCTGAATGCATGTGCATCAATAGCCGGCGAACTGCTCTGCATGCACGTTCTCCCGGTTGACCCCGGCATCCTTGAGCATCCCTTCCATCGCCAACACCATTGCGGGCGGTCCGGCGACATAGAAGACCGGGGCGGCAAGGTCGCCCACATGCTTTGCAAGCATTCCGGCGTCGATATAGCCATGCTCCGCAACACCATCCGGCAAGGAAAAACTGCCCTCGGTGAACGTCGGGATCAGCTTGAACCGCGGGTTATTCTGTTCGAGTTCGCGTAGCTCGGCGAGATAGGCGGCATCCTCGGGCCTGCGGTTGCTGTAGAACAGGAACAGGCGGTGTTGCAGACCACGGTTCGCGGCATCGAGCACCATGCTGCGGAACGGCGTGACACCGATGCCACCCGCCAGAAATACCGCCGGTCGATTCGCGTCATCGGGCAGCGCCAGATCGCCATAGGGGCCCTCCATCTGGACGACAGACCCGGTGGCCGCGGCCGCGAGGTCACGCTTGAAGCGGGTATCGGTTTGCCGCATCGCGATCTCCAGCTCGGCATCCTGCGGCGCGCTGGTAATCGAGAACGTCCTGACCTGCCCCTTGGCGTCCGCTTTCTTCAGGCCGGGGATGACGACGTACACCGCCTGCCCGGCCGCGAACTGGAAGCCTTCGGGCCGGCTCACGCGAAACGCCAGCGTGTCCCTGGCAAGCTCCTTCCTGCCTGTCAGCCGGGCAGCCAGGGTGGCCGCGGGCCGCAGGAAGCTCTTGCGCCGCCACTTTGTCAGCGCCATGCCGTCGCGCATGCTCAAGGCCAGCAGGGTGATGTTGGCCGCACCCGCGACCAGCTCGATGGCCTGCACCGTGTAGAAGGTCACATCGAACTCGCCAGCCCTGGCCTTGGAGGCAAGGAACAACGCTGCCGGAATCAGGATCAGCAAGCCGTTGGCGGCGATGAAAGGCATGCGCTTGAGCTTGGTGCCGACCGTGCCCGTGCGCTGCCCCCTGGACAGGAAGAAGCCGGAGCCACCCGTGGCGGCCAGCGCCGGTATCAGGAGGATGAAGCCCCAGGGAATGGCCGTCTTGACCGCGGTCACCACCGCTTGGGTGGCGAACAGCTCGGAAATGACGGTCGAGAGCCAGAAGGTCGCGATCGTGAGGATCGCGATCAGGCCGGCGAGTGGATGAATGATCCTTGGCATCGTGGTTTCCTCTTTCATGTGGTGCAGATGCCGGTCATGGCATCGTCCTTCCATGCCGCCAGAAACACCGGTTCATCGGTGAAGTCCGGCGTAAACGCGTTGACGAGACTCGCAAGCCCAGCCCTGGCGCCAGGCCGTCGTTTGATCGAAAGTTCTTGTCCGGATGATGCAGGAGGGGCATATGAGCTCCTGTTCATGGGACAAGGCAGGCGCACTCAGGGTGATGGCTCGTTCCCGTAAAATTGCAGCAGCGCCGAGAGCACCCGAACAGCCGCATCCAGGTCGGCGCCGGTAAACCCGGCGGCCATCTTTTGCACATGCTTGTTCCAACGATCGTCGATGGCGCCAAAGGTGGCCTGGCCGGTCTTGGTGAGCACGTACAGCGGTGAGCGCTTGTGCGCGGGATTGGGCAGAGGCTGGACCAGCCCCTCGTCGACCAGCAGGTTGATCTGCTTGAGAACGCCTTGCCGGGTCACACCCATCATCGCGGCGATCTGCGGGATGTTGGGAGGCTGCGGTGCCAGGGCGATGGCCCCGAGAACCTGCCAGCGTGCGGTGGTCAGCCCGTGTGGGTGACTGAAGTGATTGCCCCACTCGGCGAGCTGTCCGTTCAGCCTGAAAACGGACAGCGAAATGGTGGTCAGGTTGTCTGCCTTGGTTGGATTCATGATCGCCTCCATATTGACAACAGGTTTACATTATTAGAAACTGGTTGTCAATATCTGCCAGGGAAGCAGTGCAACCTGGCGGGCGACGTCATGGAAGCCAGCCCGACCTCCCCTTGAAACAAAGAGGATCCTCATGAAAACCGGAACCAGAAAAATCCTCGTCGTCCTGACCGTCGCGACCCTGTTGCTCGGCAGCCTGACGGCTTGCGGAACACGCGGACCAAGCGGCTGGAGCGAGGCGCGCGCCACCGAAATGAGCGAAAAGATGGTCAAGCGCATCGGCAACAAGCTGGATCTCAACACCGAGCAGAAGATCAGGCTCGATGCGGTCGCTGCTGCGATGAAAGCCCAGCGCAAGGCTTTCCGCGGCGATAGCGAGAATCCGCGCGACGACATCAGGGCCCTGATCGCCAGCGACAAATTCGACCGCAGCAAGGCGCAGGCGATGCTGGAGCAGAAGACCACCGCCGTGCAGCAGCAGGGACCGAAGGTGCTGACTGCGCTGGCCGACTTCTATGACAGCCTGACGCCTGAGCAGCAGCAACAGGTGCGGGCGCGCATGGACAAGCGTCGTGGCGGCCGGGGGTGGCGCGGCCCCGGCTTCTGACTGCTGCCGCAGCCCATCACGCATGAGTCCTCGCGACGAATGATGATGGGCTGCTCGGCCCGCCGCGGACTACGTGTTTCCGGCGCTTCGAGTTGCGGTTGATGCAGGCCATCCCGATCCAGCCCGGCAATGGCCCGGAACCGGCACCGGCACCGGCACCACCCGTGTTCTTGGAGCCGGCCTCGATTTCGGTCTCGAAACCGATGGCTGCAGGTGGATTCCCTTGGTTCTTTGCAGAACGAAAAAAGGAGCCTAAGCTCCCTTAATCAATAACTTGCAGACACCGCTGGAAATCTGCAAGCATGAAACTGGAGCGGGAAACGAGTCATGCACTAGAGCGCTAAGTCTCTGTTTCCCAATCACTTTCTCCACTGTGGTGATCAGCGAAGAACTCAATTATAGCCTTGTTTTTCGCCCTCGGCAACAAAGTTCATCCAACCACTTCCACCAGCGTCCAAGGATGATCCATCCACCCGTCGTTACGCCTGATGCGTCCAGCTGCTGAGCGGGTTCGCTATCGAACTCCAACTTGCGACGATCATGACTTGCGCTCGCTCCGCAGGCAGCGCGGGGTGGTGTCGCGTGGACTGCCTGGCACCTGGACGGCTGTAGGACACAACCGCCGGCATCGGAACACCGCAAGTACTCATCTTTACATCGCTGCGGCTAACTTCGCCGGAGCGCAACGCGGCGCCAGTGTAGTGGCAGCCAGCCTCAACGAAGGCGTGCAGCAATCCGGTTCATCTGCTCGATCTCCGCGCGCTGGCCATCGGAAATCGCTTGGCATAGGTTGACGAGTTCCGGATCTGAGAGCTGCGCCTCGCGGCACATGAGGATCGCTCCCGAATGGTGCGGGACCATAGACGCGATGAACTGTCGATCGCCGATTCCGGTTTGAGCACGGGTAGCGGCAAAAGAACCGAGTGTGAGAACGGCAAACAAGCCGTACAGCACGAGATTGAGCCGCCGGTTTGGAAACATGCCGGGCATTGTCGCTAGCATGAAGATGCCCATTGGCGCCCACATAGTGACCGCCATGTAGAGCATGTTGAGATTGTTTCTGAAGTCCCTGGCGCCGTCGATCATGCTGAACATTACGAAGTACATGACGACGAGGCCCAACACCATGTTCACCCAGAACTTGGCGTATGGTCGGCCGTGCTTACCCATCTGACCGGATGTGTGATGTTGATGTTCATGGGAATGTTCAGCCATCTCCGTCTCCTATGTGCTGGGGCAACCTGGCAGGGTCACTGGTACTGCGGCAGATACTTTGTCGATATATCAGCATGTGGAGCGATGCATCACTAACCGCTGA
Organism: Gammaproteobacteria bacterium; assembly: GCA_019454675.1. Classification (GTDB taxonomy): domain Bacteria; phylum Pseudomonadota; class Gammaproteobacteria; order Steroidobacterales; genus QUBU01. The sequence goes on from JACFNV010000046.1 coordinate 13,118, forward strand.
TTTCCAGTCACCAACTGGACGTAGGGGCGTCGAACGCTTCAACTCGCTGGTCTTGAACCGTCTGGATATCAGACCATACCAAATCGGTCTTGATGGGCTTTGCGCCACCTATGACGCTGGTACCGTGAGCGCCAATATCGAGCTTGCGTCCTCATCGCTCGATGGGCCGGCAACTGATCGATTCTTGCATATCAAGCAAGACAAGGCCACCTGCGGCGGACGCCAATGGCCTCCTCCGCCTTCGCTTAGGGCATCGCCTCAAGCGTCCGTCGCAGGCCATAACGACACAACAGCCCTTGGGCAAGAAAGGAGCCGGTGATGTAGCGCACCCGAAAGGAGACGAAGACATGCACAAGGACATTTCAACATCAAAGGTGTTCTATCGACCCATCGAAGCGGCCATCCGATGGGCCGGGTTGCTGCGGTACCTGCCGATGATCCTGGCCGCGATCGCATCACCGCGCTTCCTGCCACCGTCGCTGAACTGCCCGCGGTGGAACGAGTGCCGGCTGTACTCGGAGCGCATCTATGACGGCATCCTCAACGGAGACCTGCCCTACGGCACGGACGGGATCACGCTCAATGACCCGAAGCTACTGCAGTCGCCGGATTTGACCGTTCGCCATGTTGATCTGAAACGTTGGATGCGCACCCACTATCCTGAGCACCGGCCAGGATTCCTGTTCAGCCGTGGCGAACGCATGGCGCATCCTTTCATCACCATGGAAACAGGACAGGCGATCCTGGTGGAGCGGCTGGCCCTTCAGGCAGCGCTGGAGCAAGCCGGGCGCCAGATACGAGAACTGCAGGAGCAGCACGACACCCTGCTCAAGCAGTCCACCGTGCTGCTGGCTGCCAGCCAGTGCGAGATCAGCGAACGGGCGGAGACGACGTATCTCAACATCATCGGCGGGATGCTGACGCTGATGCTGGGCCAGTCCCCCTCGGGCGTGCCTTACTCCAGCTTCAAAACGCAGGAGGCCCTTGTCTCGGCATTGGTCGCCCACTACGGCGGCACCATGGGCATCACGGAGCGAACCTTGAACGGCAAGTTCGCCAACGCCAGGAAGTACGTCCGTAGCGCAAGCGCATGAGGTTTTCCAGCTTGTATGTGCAGTCGCGGAGATTGCATTTGCAATGTCTTTTCGTAGCGATGTCTATTGAATAGAGGTCACGCCAACAAACGCCACCGAGCGTTCAGGAGTGACCGCCATGTCGCAGACCCCTGTACTCCCGCCGAACGAGCGCCGCATCCTGCGGCTCGATGAAGTCGAAGCGAAGTCCGGCTTCAAACGCGCCCACATCTACAACCTGATGAAGAAGCGCCAGTTCCCTCAGGCGCTGCGCCTGGGCGTGCGCGCTGTCGGCTGGGATTCGATCGAAATCGACCAGTGGATCGCCGAGCGCCTCAACCACCGGACCTGACCCGCTCTCCCGCGGACTTCCCATTCCCAGCCGGAGAGCGCCATGCAGGTCGTGTCCATCATTTCAACGAAGGGCGGCGTCGGCAAGACCACGACGGCCGCCAACCTGGGCGGGCTCGCCGCGGACGCGGGCCTGCGCGTGCTGCTGCTCGATCTCGACGTGCAGCCCACCTTGTCCTCCTACTACGAACTGACCCAGCGCGCGCCGGGCGGCATCTATGAGCTGTTGGCCTTCAACGAGCGCGACCTTGGCCAGCTCGTGTCCCGCACGATCATCGCGGGCCTGGACCTGGTGCTGTCCAACGACCACCGGGGCGAGCTGAACACCTTATTGCTGCATGCGCCGGATGGCCGCCTGCGGCTGCGGCATCTGCTGCCAGCACTTGCTCCCCTCTACGACCTGGTGCTGATCGACACCCAGGGCGCGCGTTCCGTGCTGCTGGAGATGGCGGTGCTCGCCTCCGACCTCGCGCTGTCGCCCGTGACGCCGGAAATCCTCGCGGCCCGGGAGCTTCGACGCGGCACCATGCAGTTGCTCGAAGACATCGCGCCGTACCGGCACCTGGGCATCGAACCGCCGCCGCTGCACCTGCTCATCAACCGCGTCCACCCGGTGTCGGCGAACGCCCGACTGATCCAGCAGGCCCTGCGCGACCTGTTCCAAGACCATGCCGGCATCCGCGTGCTGGCCACCGACGTGCCGGCCATCGAAGCCTATCCGCGCGCCGCGACGCGCGGCCTGCCGGTGCATCGGGTCGAGCACCGCCAGCCGCCCGGCAGGGTCGCGCCGGCCTCGCTCGACACGATGCGCGCGCTCGCGAGCGAGCTGTTCCCGCAATGGCAGGACAGATTTGCCGCAATGTCCGGTCGCCCGCCACGTCCTCTTGATGCCGGGAGGTCCCATGGCGAACGCACATGAACTGGCCCGCGGCCACAAGCGGCTGCGCGCGCTGATCGAGTTCGCGGTCGGTGAAGGCTGGCACGTCAAGCGCACGCCGGGCGGGCACCTCAAGTTCACCAAGGCCGGCTGCGCCGCGATCTACACCAGTTCGACCGCGAGCGACCACCGGGCCGAATTGAACGCCCGTGCGCAGATCCGCCGCGCCGAGCGAGAGGCCCGCATGGCGCCGGCCGGCGGTCGTGGGGACTGCGAGGGGTGCGGCCATGGCTGACATGACCTCGCAGGACATGGCCGGCAAGCTGCTCGCGGCCGGCTTCGAGCGCAGCGGCCCAGCGGCTACGGCCTTGAGCGACCCGATCGCGGACACGCCCATGGTCGTGACGCTGGACCAGCTGCGGCCCTACGACCATGACCCGCGCATGAAGCGCAACCCCGCCTACGAGGAAATCAAGGCGTCCATCCGCGAGCGCGGCCTGGACGCGGCGCCAGCCATCACCCGCCGGCCCGGCGAGGACCACTACATCATCCGCAACGGCGGCAACACGCGGCTGGCGATCCTGCGCGAACTCTGGTCGGAGACCAAGGACGAACGCTTCTTCCGCATATCGTGCCTGTTTCGGCCATGGCCGGAGCGCGGTGAAATCGTCGCGCTGACCGGGCATCTTGCCGAGAACGAACTGCGCGGTGGCCTCACGTTCATCGAGCGCGCGCTCGGCGTCGAGAAAGCACGCGAGTTCTACGAGCAGGAGAGTAGCGCCGCCCTGAGCCAGTCGGAACTGGCCCGCCGCCTGGCGGCCGATGGGTTCCCCGTCCAGCGGTCGCACATCACCCGCATGGCCGACGCGGTGCGCTACCTGCTGCCCGCCATTCCCACTGTGCTCTATGGCGGCCTGGGGCGCCACCAGGTCGAGCGGCTGTCGGTCATGCGGACGGCCTGCAAGCGCACCTGGGAGCACTATGCCAAGGACCGCACGCTGCCGCTGGACTTCGACAGCTTCTTTCAGGAGGTGCTGGCGCAGTTCGACACGCAGGGCGACGAGTTCGCGACGCAGCGCGTGCAGGACGAGCTGATCGGCCAGATGTCCGAGCTGCTGGGCATCGGCTACGACGTGTTGGCGCTGGACCTGACCGAATCGGAAAGCCGCCACCGGGCGCTGGTCAGTGACCCGACGCCACCTGCGGCGCCGCCGGCGTTGCCTTCGCCCACCGCCGGCACGCCGCCTCCCCCGGGCGTAGCATCGTCCATCGCCAAGCCTGCAGCGGCGGCCAGTCCTCCACCCGCCAGCCCTCCGGCGTCCGAGCCCACCTTGCGCGAGGATACGGCCCGAGAGACGACAACGGAAAGCCCCGCGGCCGCACCAGGCGATCTGCTTCTCGAGCACATCGTCTCGCCGGCACCGACGACCGAACGGCTGCAGTCGATCCAGCGCATGGTTGCCGACCAGTTGGGCGATGCGCTGCCGCCCGACTTCTCGGCGAGCGTGCTGCAGTCCATCCCGGTGCAAGCCGGCGGGCTCTATCCGATCTCCGACGTCTGGTACATCGACGCCGGCCTGGACACGCCCGATCGGCTGCGCATCCACATCGCGCAGTTCGCGCGCGAGATCGCCGGGGAGGCAGCCCTGGACGAGTGCATCGAGGATCGCTCCGATGGCATCGGCTTCGTTTGCTGCGCGCCCGCCCATGCACCATCGCCGCTCGGCCGGGCGGTGCTGGCGCTGCTCATCACTCTGACGGGTCAGCCCACTGCTGAAGCGGGCGTGGATGGCGCGCAGCTCGCCGCCGACTTGCCAGCACTGCTGCACGGCCAGGGTCAACACCACGGCGACTGCACAAGGCGCTTGAGCGACACGGCGTTGGTCAAGCTATTTCGGCTGCTCCGCCTGGCCCGGCGTCTGCTGGACCTGGAAGCCGGCACCACGGCGCCCGGGACGTGAGCGAGGGAGGCCGCATGTCCACATCGCATCCGCTCAACCAGGCCGTGATTGCCCAGGCGCTGTATGACCTTCGCAACGGCCAACTGCGCCGCTGCAAGGCCATGGGCTTCGGCGAGGCCGAGCTGGATGCGCTCAAGCACCCCGCGCTGATCAGCGTGCTGGCCAACGCCAGCGTCTCGTGGTGCTCGGTCACGGTCAACCGCGAAGTGCTGCAGCGCCTGCTCAACCAGGCACAGGACGTGGAGAAGGAAATCGCCACGGTCGATCGCATGCTGCGGCTGGGGGCCAGCACGGAGATGGTCAGCCGCTTCTATGGCCTGACCCATCAGGAAG
>JACFNV010000047.1 GCA_019454675.1 Gammaproteobacteria bacterium
GGGTGGTCACGCTGGCCACTGTGCGGCAACGCATGGGAAGGCGATCACCCCGGAGCAGCAGCGCTGCTCCCCTCGCGAGCCCGTATACCGGCCTGCAGTGTTTGCAACGCGTCCAGTCTCGGCGGGAGACAGCGTGACGGCTGACAAGGCCACCGCTCGATTTTCCACTGCAGGGGCAGCTGTACTGCCCTGACGGCGTCGTGCCATGGTGCAGCCGCGGGGCTGCGCCGTGCATCGCCGCCTGCCGGAACCAGGCGCGCATTGACGGGCTCGCTGTGCGAGGTCCGGGAGAAGACGATGCGCATGCGATCTGCCCTGACGGGGCTTGCCCTGTCCTTCTGCGGGAGCGCGGCCCTGGCCGGCGGCCCAGGCCCCGAGACCATCATCGTCACGGCGGCATACCTGCCCCGGCCCATCGACCAGGTGGGCAGCGCGGTGAGCGTCGTGACCCGCGAGGACATCGATGACCGCCAGGCCGTCGTCGTCGCCGACGTGCTCCGCGGCCTGCCCGGCATCAGCATCGCACGCAGCGGCCCGGTGGGCTCGCAGACCCAGCTGCGCATGCGCGGCGCCGAGTCGAACCACGTGCTGGTGCTCATCGATGGCGTACCCGCCAACAACCTGGCCGGTGCCGATGAATTCGCCTTCGAGCACCTGCACACCCTCGATATCGAGCGCATCGAGGTGGTGCGCGGCCCGCAAAGCGCGCTGTGGGGCAGCGATGCGCTCGCCGGGGTCATCAACGTGCTCAGCCGGCGGCCGGTGCAGGGCCTGCAGGCGGAGGCCCGCCTCGAGGGCGGCTCCTTCGACACCTGGAACGGCGGCGCCTGGGCGGGCGCCAGCAACGGGCGCGGCCATGCCAGCCTGTCGGTCTCGCGCTTCGACAGCAGCGGCACCAATGCCTCGCGCAGCGGGGACGAGGACGATGGCTACGACAACACCACCGTCTCGCTGGGCGCCGGCTATGCCCTGACCCCCTCGCTGCAGTTCGACCTCAGCTACCGACGCACCAGCGCCGGCAAGGATTTCGACAACGCCTCGATCTTCACCGGGCTGCCGGCCGACGACGCCAACGGCGACGGATTGGTGGACACCTACCATAGCGAGCTGCGCCAGGACTACCTGCGCGCCAGCCTCGGCTGGGATCCGCTCGACGGGCGCTGGATCCACCAGCTGCGCTACGGCATCACCGACACCGAGACCCATACGCAGGCCGAGGACCTCTACGCCCCGGGCGTCATCGACCATACCCGGCAGGATGGCCACAAGACTGGCGTCTACTACCAGAGCTCGATCCGCCTGCGCAGCGACGCGCAGGGCAACCCGCTGGACGTGCTGAGCTTCGCCGTGGACCACCAGCGCGAGACATACCGGCAGCGCGGGCCGGTCAGCAGCTACGACTTCGACGACGATGGCATCGCCGACCTGGTCTACGATCCCAACCAGTCGCCCTCCATGCATCGCACCGGCTACGTGGCCGAGTACTTAGCCTCCCTCGGCGCCCACCTGAACCTCTCGGTCGGCCTGCGCCACGATGATTACTCGGACTTCGACAGCGCCAATACCTGGCGCACCACCGCCAGCTGGCGCCCGCGGGGGGGCGCCAGCCGCCTGCATGCCAGCCTCGGCAAGGGCGTGAAGACGCCCACCTTCATCGAGCGCTTCGGCTACTTCGCGCAGCAGTTTGCCGGCAATCCGGCGCTGCGTCCGGAACGCTCGCTCGGCTGGGATATCGGTATCGAGAAAAGCTTCGCGGATGGGCAGGTGGTCGCCGACCTCAGCTACTTCCGCGCCGACCTCGAAGGCGAGATCGATGGCAACCATTGCTGCACGAACGGCATGTACACGGCGGTCAACCGCTCCGGCAGCAGCCACCGCAGCGGCGTGGAGCTGTCCGTCCGCGCGGAACTCTCCGATGTCTGGACGCTCGATGCCGCCTACACCTACACCGACTCGAACGAGCCCGTGGCCAGTGGCGACCGGCAGCGCGAGCTGCGCCGCCCGCGCCACAGCGCCGGGCTCAACCTCGACGGCAAGTGGTGGTCGGGCCGCCTCGGCTTCCACGCCGCGCTCAGCCACACGGGGCAGCGGCTCGACGACTTCTTCGATGCCAGCTTTACCCCGCATCGCGTACAGCTCGGCAGCTACACCCTGCTCACGCTGGCAGGGCACTACGAGCTGAGCCCGGCCTTCAGCATCCATGCACGGGTGGAAAACGCGCTGGGCGAGAGCTACGAGGATGTCTACGGCTTCAACACGCCGGGCGCGGCGGCCTATCTCGGCCTGCGGGTCGCCATGCAGCGCTGAGGACGGGGAGAATGCCTTAGCATGCGCCCATCGCCGCACACATGAAGCAGCACACCGGGAGGCCACCATGGGCAACCGCCTGAGCAAGATCTACACGCGCACCGGGGATGACGGCAGCACCGGGCTTGGCGACGGCCGGCGCGTTGCCAAGGACGACCCGCGGGTGGAAGCCTATGGCACGGTGGACGAGCTCAACTCGGCCATCGGCCTGGTGATCGCCACGCCCGGCGCGGATGCGGCGGTGGCCGGCTGCCTGGCCGACATCCAGCACGAGCTCTTCGACCTCGGCGGCGAGCTTTCGGTGCCGGGACGCGATGTCATCGACGATGCCGCCGTCACGCGGCTGGAGCAGGTGCTCGACCGCTTCAATGCGGGGCTGCCGCCGCTGCGCGACTTCATCCTGCCCGGTGGCAGCCAGGCCGCCGCAGCCTGCCACGTGGCGCGCAGCCTCTGCCGGCGAGCGGAACGGCGCTGCTACAGCCTGTCGCGGCTCGAGGCGGTGAACCCCGCCTCGCTGCGCTATCTCAACCGGCTCTCCGACCTGCTGTTCGTGCTTGCCCGCATCCTCGCCCGCCAGGAGGGCGGCAGCGAGGTGCTCTGGCAACCGCGTCCACCACCCGGCGCCTAGCCACCACCCGCCTGCAGCCTGGTGCGCGCGGCGTCGAGCTGCGCGCAGATCGCCTCGATGCCATCGAGCAGGCGCGGTCCGGGACGGGCCAGCAGGTCGGCATCCACCATGAACAGGTTGCCGGCGCGCACCGCCGGCAGCACCGGCCAGGCCTGCCAGCCCGCCAGCGGGCCGGGCCCCGCGGCATGCATGTCGCTGGCGATGATCACCTCGGGCGCGGCATCGAGGATCGACTCCACCGAGACGATGGCGGTCAGCCCCGGCAACGCACCGAAGATGTTGCGCCCCCCGCAGAGCTGCAGGCCCTGGCCGAGGAAGTGCCGGTCGGTCACCGTGTAATAGGGCCGCTCGGAGAGCTGGAGGAAGGCGCTGAGCGGCACGGCCGCCGCGGCACGTGCCGTCAGTGCATCGAGGCGCGCCTGGTAGCGCGCCGCGGCCGCCACGGCCCGTGGCTGCGTGCCCGCCAGCTCGCCGATGCGGACCAGCTGCCGGCCGATGTCGGCGAGATCGGCGGGCTCGAGCGCCACCACCCGCAGCCCCAGCCGCCGCAAGCGCTCCAGGGTTTCGGGCGGATTGCCCGAGGTCCAGGCCAGCAGCAGGTCGGGCTGCAGCGCCATGACTGCCTCGTAGTCGACGCGAAAGGCATCACCCACCTGCGGCAGCTCGCGGACGGCGGGCGGGTAGTCGCTGAATGCCACCGCGGCCACCAGGCGATCCCCGGCGCCCGCGGCGAAGACCAGCTCGGCGAGGTGCGGCGAGAGCGTGATGATGCGGCTTGCCACCGGCGTCCCCGGCGTTGCGTCATCGCCAGCGACGGGGGCGGGAGGCGTGCAGGCAGCCAGCAGCCAGCTGCAGAGCAGCCCGGCGAGCAGCGCCCGGCGGCATCCGGCCAGCCGTCTCATCCGCGGGCCGTGCCTGCTTCGAGCAGCCCGGCGAGCAGGCCCCAGTCGAAGGCGGGGCCGGGATCGGTCTTGCGGCCCGGGGCGATGTCGCTGTGGCCCACCACCGGTGCCATGCGCAGCGAGGGATAGCTGGCGCGCAGCGCCTGGACCAGGGCCGCAAGCGCCTCGTACTGGGTCGCCTCGTAAGCCAGCTCGTCCGTGCCCTCGAGCTCGATGCCGACGGAGAAATCGTTGCAGCGCTCGCGCCCGCAGTGGCTGGACTGCCCCGCATGCCAGGCGCGCCGGTGCAGCGGCACGTACTGCACCAGCCCGCCATCGCGGCGCACCAGCAGGTGCGAGGACACCCGCAGCGCGGCGATGTCCGCGAAGGAGGGATGGGCCGCGGGATCGAGGGTGTTGGTGAACAGCGCATCGATCCACGGGCCACCGAACTTGCCGGCCGGCAGCGAGATGCCATGCACCACGATGAGCCCCGGCTCGCAGCCCGGCGGGCGCTCGTCCTGGTTGGGCGAAGCGCACTGGCGCGCACCCTGCACCAGGCCGGATTCCGTGTCGATCGCTGCCCCCTCGCCCATGCCCGCAGTGTAGCCAATCGGCCACGGCTGCAGGGCACCCTTCGATGCCACCCGATGCTGCTACGCTGGCAGCCCTCCACCACCCACGGCAGTGATCTCCCATGAGCCTGCGCAGGATCCATTCCGGACAAGCCCTCGCCGCCAACAGCCGCAGCGTATTGCGCGGCAGTGCCGCCAATCATGTGTTGCGGGTATTGCGCCTGCGTGCCGGCGACAGGCTGGTGGCCTTCGATGGCTCGGGCAGCGACTTCGATGCCGAGATCATCCGTACGGGGCGCGAGGAGGTGGAGCTCGCCATCGGCAGCGGGCGGGCCATCCACAGCGAGTCGGTGCTGGACATCACCCTGTTCCAGGGCATCTCGCGCGGGCCGCGCATGGACACCGTGATCCAGAAGGCCACCGAACTCGGCGTGACTCGCATCCAGCCGGTCCTCGCCGAGCGCAGCGTGGTGCGCCTCGATGCCGGGGCAGCCGGGCGCAAGCGCGAGCACTGGCAGCGCGTGGCCATCGCGGCGGCCGAGCAGAGCGGGCGCAGCCGCGTGCCCGAGGTCGCCGCACCCGCGGCCTTCGGGGATCTGATCCCGGCCAGCAGCGGCTATCCGACGCGGCTGCAGCTCGATCCGCGCGGCGAACCCCTCGCCCGACAGGCCATCGCCGGAGGGCCGGTGGCGCTGCTGATCGGGCCGGAAGGCGGCTTCAGCGAGGCGGAGCTGCAGCTGGCGCTGGCCAGCGGCTTCCGGCGCCTGCGCCTCGGCCCGCGCATCCTGCGCACCGAGACCGCACCGCTGGCCGCCCTTGCGCTGCTGCAGTTCGTGGCGGGCGACCTCGGCTGAAGCGCTGCTTAGGCCGATATCCCAGAAGCATATGCCCGATCCGCCGTGCAAAGGATGGGCGGGCGCGCCATAGTCGCCGCGGGCATCAATGCCAGTGACGCAGGCTGCAGAAGGACACCATGGCCATCGTTGACGGCCTCGTCGGGGCCATCGGCAACACCCCGCTCATCCGGTTGCGCGGGCCCTCGGCGGCGACGGGCTGCGAGATCCTCGGCAAGGCCGAGTTTCTCAACCCGGGTGGCTCGGTGAAGGATCGCGCCGCGCTCAACCTCATCCTCGATGCCGAGAGAAGGGGCGTGCTCAAGCCCGGTGGCGTGGTCGTGGAAGGCACCGCGGGCAACACCGGCATCGGGCTGGCGCTGGTCGGCAATGCCCGCGGCTACCGCACCCACATCGTCATCCCCGAGACCCAGAGCCGCGAGAAGAAGGACATGCTGCGGCTGTGCGGCGCCATCCTCCACGAGGTGCCGGCGGTGCCCTACCGCGACCCCGACAACTACGTGCATATCTCCGAGCGGCTTGCCGCGGAGCTGGGCGGCTTCTGGGCCAACCAGTGGGACAACACCGCCAATGCCGATGCCCATTACCTCGGCACCGGGCCCGAGATCTGGGCGCAGACAGGCGGTCGCATCGACGGCTTCAGCTCGGTGATCGGCACGGGTGGCACGCTGGCCGGCATCAGCCGCTTCCTCAAGGAGCGCAATCCCGCCATCCGCATCGCGCTAGCCGACCCGCCGGGGGCCGCGATGGCCAGCTGGTTCAACTCGGGCAGGCTCGAGGCACGCGGCTCCTCGATCACCGAGGGCATCGGCCAGGGCCGGGTCACCGCCAATGTGGCGCAAGCCAGGGTGGATGTCGCCTACGAGATCCCCGACGAGGAAACCCTGGCGGTGCTCTTCGGCCTGGTGCGCGACGAGGGACTGGTCCTCGGCGGCTCGAGCGGCGTCAACATCGCCGGTGCCATGCAACTGGCCCGCGAGCTGGGGCCGGGACATCGCATCGTCACCATCCTCGCCGACTCCGGCACCCGCTACCAGTCGCAGCTCTTCAACCGCGAATTCCTGCTGGCGAAAGGGCTGGCACCGCCCGACTGGCTGTAAAGCCCGCAGCCGCGTCGTCCGGCCACGACGGCGGGACGAAGCATGGGCTACGAACGATCCACCCTGCGCTGCCGGCGCTGCGCTTCCACCCAGCCCGGCCACAGCCTCTCCGCGAGCGCGACCGGCACCGTGCCATCGCCGAACATGCTGCGGGCGATGCCGCGGTGCGTGGACAGGATGCCGCTCCCCGCAAGCACGTGCAGCGCAAGCACGCCCAGCATCAGCCACGAGACGTACACATGCGTGCGCACCAGCAGGGCAAGCAGCCCGCGCGGCGCATCGACGGCAAGGAGCAGGCCCACGCCCGCCACGCCCACGATGGCCGCGGACAGGAGCAGGAGCAGCATCACCAGCCGCTGCAGGGGATCGAGCCGGCCGTCATGAGCCGGCGGTGCATGATGGCCCGGACGGACCGCATGGCGCAGCAGTTCCAGCGGCCAGCGCAGCTCGCGCCAGTGCAGGTGCAACAGCTCGCGCAGCAGCCTGCAGCTGTCGCCGCGAACGACCAGCATGAGCAATGCAACTGCCAGGACCAGCGCCAGGCCCAGCCCCTGGTGGAGCGCATTGAGCCGCTCGTGGCCACCGAGCAGCGCCGTCCACGATGCCGGCAGCCGCCCGCCGATCGCCAGCCCGCTGCCGATCAGCAGCAGCATCGCCAGTGCGTTGGCGCCATGCAGCCAGCGTGGCCAGCGGCCATGGCGATGGATGCGCTCCGCGCCCCCACCCACGGCTTACTCGACGGTGATGCTGATGTGCTTGCGCGGCAGCAGGGCGCGGTGCGAAGGACCTGCCAGCTCGACTTCGATGCGATGGCTGCCGCGCGACAGCGGTGGCAGGCTGATGGGGCCGCCGAGGTAGATCGCCACCTCCGGCCCGCCATCGATGGAAATGTGCAGGTGGTCGAGCCCGTCGATGGGCCGCCCGATCACCGAGTTCTGCAGCGCCACTTCGAGCACCACCGGGTTCTGCACGGTGGCGCCGTCCGCCGGCGCGACGATGCTGAAGCCCGGCAGGGCCTGGGCCAGGGCGAGGCTGGCGGCCAGCGCCAGCAAGACCGGGATGCCGCTGCGGAGGCCCACGCGGCGCAACCGGGGAATATCCACCACGAATTCTCCTTGGATCTCCGGGACTCGCCCCATCCTAGTACCGGATGGCGGGGGATGCGAGGCGCGGACCGGCCAGCGGCCACGGTGCCCGCTGGCCGGACGGGCCCCGGGGCAGTGCAGCCCTAGATGATGAGCAGGCTGAGCCACCAGGCAAGGGCGGCCACCAGCGCGGAGGCGGGAATGGTCAGCACCCAGGCAACCACGATGTTGCCGGCAACACCCCAGCGCACCGCGGAGAAGCCGCGCTGCGCCGAGCCGACGCCGATGATCGAACCGGTGATGGTGTGCGTGGTGGAAACCGGGATGCCGAAGCTCGAGGCGAGGAACAGCGCCATGGCGCCGCCGGTCTCCGCGGCAAAACCGCCCACCGGCCTGATCTTGGTGATGCGCTGGCCCATGGTCTTGACGATGCGCCAGCCGCCGAAGAGGGTGCCGCAGCCGATGGAAAGGTAGCAGGACACGATCACCCACGCCGGCAGGTGCTCGCGGGTGGCATCGCCGGAGGCGATGAGCAGCAACCAGATGATGCCCATGGTCTTCTGCGCATCGTTGGCGCCATGGCCGAGGCTGTAGAGCGCGCAGGAGACCAGCTGGAGCCTGCGGAAGATGCGATCCACGCGGAAGGGCGCCACGCGGAAGCACAGCCATGACACGATCGCGATCAGCAGCGCGCTCCAGACGAAACCGATGAGTGGCGCGGCGATGATGAAGACGCCGATCTTGAGTATGCCCGGCAGCAGCAGTGCACTCGTGCCCGCCTTGGCGATCATGGCCCCCATCATGCCGCCGATCAGTGCATGCGAGGAGCTGGAGGGGATGCCGAAGTACCAGGTGATGAGGCTCCAGGTGATGGCCCCGATGAGGGCGCCGAAGATCACGTGGTAGTCGACCATATCGGGCTCGACGATGCCCTTGCCGACGGTGGATGCCACCTTCAGCTCGAAGACGGCAATGGCGAGGAAGTTGAACAGCGCGGCCCAGGTCACCGCCTGGTAGGGCTTGAGCACGCCGGTGGACACCACCGTGGCAATCGAATTGGCTGCATCGTGGAAGCCGTTCATGAAATCGAAGAGCAGCGCCACGGCCACCAGCAGCGCCAGGGTATTGAAGGTGATCTGGACTTCCACGATCAGCCGTTCTCGAGCACCACGCCCTCGATGAGGTCGGCCACGTCCTGGCAGCGGTCGGTGGCCGTCTCCAGCAGTTCATAGACCGCCTGCAGCTTGATGACCTGGCGCACGTCGGGCTCCTCGCGGAACAGCCGCGAGATGGCGCTGCGCATCACCCGGTCGGCATCGGACTCCAGCCCGTCGATGTCCTCGCACAGCGCGAGGATGGCCGGGGCATTGCGCATCGAGGACATCAGCTTCACCGCCGACTGCACGCGCTCGCAGCAAAGCTTGACCAGGTCCGCAAGGTGCGCCGCCTCGGGCGGCAGGTGGCGGATGTCGTAGAGCATCAGCGATTCGGCCGCATCCTGGATCAGGTCGAGGATGTCGTCCATGCGCGAAATCAGGCGGTGGATGTCGTCACGGTCGAAGGGGGTGACGAAGGTCTTGTGCAGCAGCTCGGTGGTGCGGCGCGTGACGCGATCGGCCGCGTGCTCGATCTCGCTGATGTGGGCAATGCGGCCGTTGCAGGCCTGGGCATCGCTGAAGCTGTGCAGCAGGTCGGATATGGCGATGCCGCCCTCGGCGACGAAGGCCGCATGCTCGTTGAAAAGCTCGAAGAACCGCCCCTCTCGGGGCATGAGACGGGAAAAGAGCTGCATGGATGATCCGACCGTGTCCCGGCTGTTCCGGGGCGCAGCGTACCAGAAAGCGGGTGGCCAGCGGGCACCAATGTCAGCCGCGGCGGCTCAGGACAGCGGGCGCATCCTGTCGTCCACGCACTCGCGGAGCATCTCCTCGATGTAGGGGAGGTCCGGGATGAGCGGATACTCGTTGATCATGCGGATCTGGCTGATGACCGGGCCGTCGGCGGGCCAGGCCTGGCGCTCATCGGGCTGCATGACCTCGCGGTTGACCCGCACCAGCTGCGGGAAGCCCTCGGTGAGCAGCCCGTAGTAGCCGCTCTCCAGCCGGCCCGAAAGCGTGTTGAAGATGGCGATGCGCGTGCGCCCGCCGGGCTCGCCCGCTTCGCGGCCGCAGAGCTCCTCGAAGGACAGCACCGGCACCTGCAGCGTGGTCCACGGCACGAAGCCGCGGAACCAGGCAGGCCCGTGCCCCTGCCGCTGCGGTGGCACGTGGCGGATCACCTCGGCCACGCAGACACGCGGCACGATGAGGCGCATCTGGCGCAGCGGGATGAGCTGGCAGTAGATCTCGTCGAGGGCGGCGGGCGCGGTGCCGGTGGCGTGGATCATCTCAGTCCCGTCCCAGCTGGCGGCGCACCGCCTCCAGGAGCGTGCGCTCCTGGTAGGGCTTGCCGAGATAGTCGTTCACGCCCACCTCGATGGCGCGCGCCCTGTGCTTCTCGCTCACCCGCGAGGTGACCATGACGATCGGCACCATCGCGGTATCCGCATTGTTGCGCACGTGCTTGGCGAACTCGTAGCCGTCCATGCGCGGCATCTCGACATCGAGCAGGATGATGTCGGGCCGGTGGTCCTGCAGGAGGCTGACCGCCTCCAGCCCGTCCTTGGCGGTCACCACGCGGAAGCCGTTGCGCTCCAACAGGCGCTGAGTGACGCGGCGCATGGTGATGGAATCATCCACCACCAGGGCCAGCGGGCCGCTGGTCGCCGGCTCCACCACGGTCACGCGCGCGGTGGCATCCGGGCGCATGCTGCGCACGAGAATGCCGGTATCGAGGATGACCGCGATGCGGCCGTCGCCGAGGATGGTGGCGCCGGCGATGCCGCGAATGGTGGCCAGCTGCGGGCCCACCGGCTTGACGACGATCTCGCGGCTGTCCTGCATCTCGTCGACGATCAGCGCCGTCGAGTTCTCGCCGGCACGCACCAGGATGATGGAGACGCGCCCCTGCTCTTCGGGAATGCGTGCCTGGCCAAGGCCGAGGTACTCGCCGAGGTGGCGGAAACGGTATCTCTGGCTGCCGTATTCGATGGCCGGCTGCTCGCTGCCGAGCCGTGCCATGAGTTCCGCGCGCGAGATGCGGATCACGCCTTCCACGGTGGGCAGCGGCAGGGCGTAGAGCTCGCTGGCACAGCGCACGATCAGCGCCTGGGTCACCGCCAGCGTGAAGGGCAGCCGGATGGTGAAGGTGGTGCCGCGGCCCGCCACCGATGCGATGCGCAATGAGCCGCCGAGCCGCGCCACCTCGGCGGTCACCACGTCCATGCCGATGCCGCGCCCGGCGGCCTGGGTGAGCTGGTCGGCGGTGCTGAAGCCCGGACGGAGGATGAACTGCATCGCCTCCTCGTCGCTGAGGACCGTCTCGGCATCGATGAAGCCGAGCTCGATGGCCTTGTGCCGGACACCGGCGATATCGATGCCGCGGCCATCATCGGCAATCTCGATGACGGCTTCGGAACCATCGCGGCGCAGGTTGATGAAGATGCTGCCGGTGGCCGGCTTGCCGACCGCCACGCGCTCGTCGGGACCCTCGATGCCATGGACGATGGCGTTGCGCAGCATGTGCTCCAGCGGCCCCAGCATGCGCTCGAGGACCTGGCGATCGAGCTCGCCCCCGCCCTGCATGTGCAGCTCCGCCCGTCTGCCGAGCTCCAGGGCAGTCTGCCTCACCAGCCGCGCCAGCCGCGGCGTGTGCTGCTGGAAGGGCACCATGCGCGTGCGCATGAGGCCATCCTGCAGCTCGGTGGCCGTGCGCGCCTGCTGCACGAGCAGGGCCTCGGTGTCCCGCGCCATGTTCTGCAGCAGGTCCTTGAGGCTGTTGACGTCGGTGGTGGTCTCCGCGAGGCTGCGCGAGAGCTGCTGGATGGTCGAGTAGCGGTCGAGCTCCAGCGGGTCGAAGTCGCCGCGCCCGTCGGCCTCCCCCTGGTGGCGGAAGAGGATCTGCGCCTCGGTCTCCATCTCGAGCTTGCGCAGCTGCTCGCGCAGGCGCACCACGGTAGCGCCGAGCTCCTCCAGGTTGAACTGGATGAGGTTGACCTGCTGGCCGAGCCGCGACTGGAAGATGCTGATCTCGCCCGCATTGTTGAGGAGCTGCTCGAGCAGGCCGGAGTCCACGCGCGCCATCTCGCGCCGCTCGGGCAGCGGGGTGCGTGCCGTGGGGGACGCAGGCGTCGCCGCGGCGGCAATCTGCGCGGGGGCAGGCTGCGGCGGCTGCTCCAGCTCGCGCGCCAGCTGGCCGATGCGCTCGGCGGCGGGCAGGGTGATGTCCCCGCTGCTATCCGGCGCTACCTCTTCCGGGGGTGCGATGTCCGCTCCGGCTTCCGGCTCGGGTTCGGGCTGTGTATCCGATACCGAAGCCACGGCCTCGTCGGCAGGCAACTCCGCGGCGTCCTCGGGCGGCAGCGCCACGGGCGGGACAACGGCCGTCGGCTCTACCGTCTCCGTCGGCCGGGGCGGCTCGGGAGACTCCGCGGGAGGAATCGGCTCGGCCTGCAGCGCGGCGCGCAGGCGCAGTGCCAACCGTGTGCCCAGGGGCCGCTGTTCGCCGGTGATGGCATCCTCGCGCAGGCGATGCAGTTCATCGAGGCTTGCCTGCAGCAGCTCGCCAAAGGCCGGATCGCGCGGCAGCAGGCCCTCGCCCACGCGGATCAGCAAGGTCTCCAGGTCGTGGCTGAAATCGCCCATGACACCGAGCCCCGCCATCCGCGCACCGCCCTTGAGCGTATGTAGGTGGCGCTGCAGGTCGGCCATGGCCTGCGCATCACCGCTGCCACCGGCATCCCCCGCGAGGCGCGCCACGGAGGCATCGGCGGCTTCCAGCAGCTCCGCGGCCTCCTCGGCAAAGATGGCGGCGATTTCAGGGTCATAAGGCAGGACGGCAGGCGGCTCCGGCCGGGGCGGCGCAAGCGACGGCTGCCCCACATCGAGCACATCTTCCGCGACAAGCGTCGTTTCCGGCTCTGGCTCTGGCTCTGGCTCTGGCTCTGGCAAAGCCTGTTCCGCTTCCGGCACGGGCTGCAATTGCTGCCCATCCACCAGGAACTCCCCCGATACCAGCAGTTCATCGGCCAGCTGCTCCAGGGGCGGCTCCACGGCCAGCCCTTCCGTTAGCCCGGTATCGGCAAGCTCCGCGGCCGCCGGGAACTCGGCGGTGATCTCGATGATCTCCGAAGCCGACTCCTCGACGAGGATGGAATCTTCGCCCGGCGGGCCATCTGCCTCCAGCACGGGTTGCGGGCCCGTCAGCTCGTCGCTGCGCTCCAGTGGTGCTTCATGGGCAGCCTCGAGATCCCGGCCGTGGTCACGGAGCCGCTGCACCAGGTCTTCGGTCTCCGGAGCCGGCCGCCAGGGTTCGGCCAGGTGCCCCATCAGCGCCTCGATGCGGGCCACCGTATCGCGCAGGGTTGCCAGCACCTCGGGCGACAGGCGCAGGGAGCGCACATAGGCCAGGCTGACCAGCGCGTTGAGTGCCTCGGTCAGCGGCCTGCCCATCTCCACGCGCGCCATGGCCACGCTGCCATCGAGCGTATGGCACGAGCGGTGCAGCTCCTCGCTCACCGCCCAGGGCGGTGCCGACTCCTCGCAATGGGCGATGAAGCGCCGCAGGCTGTCCAGGTGCCCGCGCGCCTCGCGCACGAAGATATCGAGCAGCACCGGATCGGGACCGGTGGCCGCTGCAGCAGCTGGAATGTCCGCGACGGGCTCGGGTACGGCCGGCAGCGCGGTCGCTTCATCCACGGCCACCGATGCGTCGGCAGCTGTCCCCACCTCTGTGGGAACGGCCATCTCCCCGTCGCGGGCGTAATGGGGTTCCTCCGCAGCCTCGACCTCCGCAGGGATGGCCGTCGCGCCATCCGCCGCATCTTCCGCCTCGGCCACCTCCGGCATGGCGGCGCGCCCTTCGGCCAGCGCCTGGATCTCGTCCATCAGCGCATCGATGTCGATGGTCGGTGCGGCCCCCACCTCGAGCTGTTCGAGCAGAACAGGCAAGGCCTCGATGCACTGTTGCAGGCATACCAGCAATGGCGGGCTGCGCATGACGGTGCCATTGATGACCCGGTTGAGGAGCCCCTCGACCGCCCAGCAGAACTCGCCGATGGCATCGGCCCCCACCATGCGGCCGCTGCCCTTGAGCGTGTGGAAGGAGCGGCGCAGCGTGGCCAGCGCATTGCCATCGGCATCATCCCGCTCCCATGCCGCGAAGGAGCGGACGATCGCCGCTATCTCCTCGCCGGCTTCCTCGATGAACAGTTCGAGCAGCTCCGGCTCGAGCTGTTCCGGGCCGCCGCTGTAGGTCTGGATGGGCACGGGGACGGTCGGCTCGGCCAAAGGCACGGCAAGCCCCGGGCCAGTGATGACATGGGTGGCCTCGCCGGCGGAACTGCCGGCAGCCACGGTTGCCTCGCCGTCGAAGCCGGCGGCATGCTCCAGCTCCGCCTCGCTGCCGGCGAGCGGCGCCAGCCCGGCCAGGCCATCGAGGCAACGCTCGGCATTGTCGAGCATGTACTGCGGCTCGCTGCGCCCGGCCTGCAGCGTTTCCAGGTAATACTCCAGCGCCACCGTTGCATCCGCCAGGCGATCGAGGCGCAGGCGGTCGGGTGCGCCGGCCATGGTACCGAGCAGGCCGCGGATGGCGCGCTGCAGTTCCCCGACCACGCCGGCAGCCCTGTCCTTGCCGATCATCAGCAGCCCGGCGGCGATGCCCTGCAGCAGCTCCGGCACGCTGTCCAGCGCCCCGCCATCACCGCCACGATCCGCAACCTGCGTGACCGCCTCCTTGACGCGGGCCAGGTTCACCAGGCATTCGCGCATGACCGCGGGCGTCACCTGGCCCAGCCCGTTGCCCGCATCGCGCGGCGCATCGAGGGACACCACCGTGGCCTCGTCGGCGGGCGGGGCAATCATGCCGAGCAGGCCGTCCTCGAGGCGATCCTCGACACCCAGCAGCGCCGCCGCAATATCGACCAGCACCGATTCATCCGGGCGCTGGCCCCGGCCGATCAGCTCGTCCAGTTGCGCACGGCGCGATTGCACCGTCTCGCGCAGGTCGCCGAGGCCGAGCACGCCGAGCGTGTCGCCGATCTTCTTCAGCAGCTCGAGCTGCGGGGCCAGCTCCTCGACGCGCTCCATGCCGGTGCGCACGAAGATATCGAGCACATCCTTGACCCGCCCGAGGTCCTCGCGAATGGCCTGGGCCACCGTCTGCATGAGCCTGGCGCTGGGGGCAGCCATGCCCTGCCGCGCCTGCTCGACCTGGGCATCGGCCGGCACCAGGTCGGCCAGGTTGAAGGCGACGCGGATGGCCGTCACCCGCTCGCCGTCGCTGCGGGCGCGGGCCACGTAATAAAGGAGGTTGTTGACCAGGTCCACCGGCGGGACCCGCGCGAACTGCTCCTCCCCCAGGGTACGCAGCCGGCGCATCTCGCGGTCCACCTGGCCGATCAGCCGCTTGAGGGCCACGCTGGTCTCGAGGCCATCATCGAGCAGCGCCTCGATGACCCCGGCGGCAACCCACCAGAGCTGGCGCACCTCGGCAGCGACGGCGGCTTCCTCCAGCCGCGTGACCACTGCATGCATCTGCCGCAGGCTGGTCTTCATCTCGTCGCCGCGGATCCAGCCCAGCAGCGCCAGCTGGAAGCGCGCCCGCTGCTCGCCTGCCAGCTGCGCGACGTCTTCGCCGTTGCCGGCGGCTTCCGGCATGCCACTGGCAAAGCGCGGCACGCCGCCAACATTGAGCAGCAGCAGGGTGCTTTCCGAGAGCAGCGGCCGACCGCGTGCAGCGCGCAGATCGTTGAGCAGCGGCAGCAACACCAGGGGGATGTCGCGCCCGCCGTTGAACACGCGCTCCACGTAGACCGGCAGTTGCACCGCGGCACGCGTCAGCGCTTCCAGGGGTTCGTCGATGCCGCCCTCGCGACGCCTGAGCCGGGCCAGGTGCAGGCAGGTCTGTTCCATTTCCTCGGCAAGCAGGCTGCCGCCGTGGGTCTCGGTCATGCGCAGCACGCCACGGGCGGTGTGCAGCAACGCCGCCACGCGCTCCAGCGCCTGCGGGCTGCCCTCGCCTTCGGCGTACTGCTCCAGCAGGACGCGTGCGTCATTCAGGGTGACCGTCAGCTCGTCACTGACGGCCTGCAGCGAGGCCTGTGGGATTGCGGTGCTCATGGGGTTCCAGCCGGGGGCCGTTGTTGCACCGCTGCTCAGGCCGTTCTCTTGCCGATGACCCGCAGGCCGGCATCCCCATAGTGGGCATCCGCGGCCTCTTCCGGTGCGGCATCGTCACCCGGCCGCGCCCTGTGGTCCTGGTGATCCGCCACCACGGTCGCCGGCAGGCGAAAGCCCGCCACCGAATGGCGCAGCTGCGCCGCAAGCTCCGCCAGCTTGCTGATCGATTCACGGGTGGTACTGGTGCCGACGGCAGCCTGCGAGTTGATCTGCTGCAGCAATTCCACGATGCGGATCACCGCGGCGGCCGACCCTGCCTGCTCATGGGCGGAATTGGAGATGTTCTGCACCAGGCTGGCGATCTGGCTGGACACCTGCTCGATCTCCTCGAGCGCGGCGCCGGCATTCTCGGCGAGCAGCGCGCCGCCCACCACGTCGGTGGTGCTGCGCTCCATGGAGACGATGGCCTCGTTGGTGTCGGCCTGGATGGTGCGCACCAGCACCTCGATCTGCTTGGTGGCATTGGTCGAGCGCTCGGCCAGGCGCTGGACCTCGTCGGCCACCACCGCGAAGCCGCGGCCCGCCTCGCCCGCCATCGAAGCCTGGATGGAGGCGTTCAGCGCAAGGATGTTGGTCTGGTCGGCGATGTCGTTGATCAGCTCGACGATGTTGCCGATCTCCTGCGAGCTCTCGCCCAGCCGCTTGATGCGCTTGGAGGTGTCCTGGATGGTCTCGCGGATCGCGTTCATGCCCTCGATGGTGCGCCGCACGGCCTCGCCACCCTTGTGTGCCACGTCCACCGAATGACGCGCCACGTCGGAGGAACGCTCGGCGTCGCCGGAGACCTCCTCGATCGAGCTGACCATGCGCCCGATGGCCTGCGAGGCGGAGTCCACCTGCCTGGATTGCGCCTCGCTGGCCTGCGCCAGCTGGACGGCGGTCCCCTCGGCGCTGCGCGCCGCGCCATCGAGCTGGATGGCACTTTCATTGATGGTGGTCACCAGCTCGCGCAGGGCCTCCACCGCATAGTTGATCGAATCGGCGATGGCACCGGTGATGTCCTCCGTCACGGTGGCCTGCACCGTAAGGTCGCCGTCGGCAAGGCTGGAAAGCTCGTCGAGCAGCCTGAGGATGGCCTGCTGGTTGCGGTCCGCCTGATGATCCACCGCCGGCGCCCGGGGTGCCGGCGGTGCCTGCAGGTACACCCAGACCATCGCCGAGAGGATCACCGCCGCCAGCACCAGCAGGGCGATCACCAGCACATCGCGGGCGGGCGCGGCGCTGCCTGCGCCATCCCCGGTGCCTGCCGTCAGCTGCAGGGCCAGCTGGTCGAGCTGGGCCGATGCCTGGGCGACGAGATCGAGCCGGTCGCCGAGGGCACGCGCATCGCGTATGCGGGTGAAGGCCCGGTCGCGGGTGCCGACCAGGCGCGCAAGGGCTTCCTGGGCCCGGCCACCGCTGACGGCCCGAAGGTCGAGGCCCGGGTCACCGCTCTGCAGGCCGAGGATGATCTGTGCCGCATCGATCTCCGCCTGCCCCAGTGCATCGGCGATATCGGTGGGCTTGCCGGGACCGGTCACCAGCGCGCGGACCTGCCCGATGGCGGCCCTCACGAGGTCGCCGAGGCGGCCGAGCTGCACGTTGGTGGCGGACTGGCTGCCGGCGGCGGACTGCAGCTCGCCGATCTCGCGGTCGAGCTGCGGCAGCAATGCCTCGAGATCGGCGACGACGGCATGGGCGCCAAGGATCTCGGCGCGGCCCTTGCCGATGATCGAGCCACTGGAGCGCAACAGGGCGACGGGGGAAGCGACATCGCCCGCGGACGCATCCCCGAGTCCGGACAGCGTGCGGGCGAGGGCATCGAAGGCGCGCGGCGAGCCGCGCAATGCCTGGCGTGCCTGGACGAGCGCCACCGCCTGCAACCCGGCATCATCGCCCGCCGCGGCAGTGGCGCCAGGCCCCTTGAACACCACTGCCATGGCTCCCACCAGCACCAGGAACATGGCGACGGCAAGGATGACCAG
>JACFNV010000048.1 GCA_019454675.1 Gammaproteobacteria bacterium
CCGCGGTCTGGTTGTCGTCGGCGGTGGAGAACACCTGCGATGCCTTGGTCGGGATGGTGGTGTTCTTGTCGATCAGCTTGGTCATCACGCTGCCCAGCGTCTCGATGCCGAGCGACAGCGGCGTGACGTCGAGCAGCAGCACGTCCTTGACCTCGCCGGACAGCACGCCACCCTGGATCGCGGCGCCGATGGCCACCGCCTCGTCGGGGTTCATGTCCTTGCGCGGATCACGGCCGAAGAAGTCCTTGACGACTTCCTGCACCTTCGGCATGCGCGTCTGGCCGCCGACCAGGATGACGTCGTCGATGTCGCCCACCTTGAGCCGCGCATCGGCCAGCGCCACCTTGCAGGGCTCGATGGTGCGCCTGACCAGCTCCTCGACCAGCGACTCGAGCTTGGCCCGCGTCATCTTGATGGTCAGGTGCTTCGGCCCGCTGGCATCCGCGGTGATGTAGGGCAGGTTCACCTCGGTCTGCTGCAGGGAGGAAAGCTCGATCTTGGCCTTCTCCGCGGCCTCCTTGAGGCGCTGCATGGCCAGCGGGTCCTTGCGGATGTCGATGCCGCTTTCCTTCTCGAACTCGCTCGCCAGGTAGCCGATGATCCGCGCGTCGAAGTCCTCGCCACCGAGGAAGGTATCGCCATTGGTCGCCAGCACCTCGAACTGGTGCTCGCCATCGATCTCGGCGATCTCGATGATGGAAATATCGAAGGTGCCGCCGCCCAGGTCGTAGACGGCGATCTTGCGGTCGCCGCGCTGCTTGTCCAGGCCATAGGCCAGCGCGGCCGCGGTCGGCTCGTTGATGATGCGCTTGACCTCGAGCCCGGCGATGCGCCCGGCATCCTTGGTGGCCTGGCGCTGCGAGTCGTTGAAGTAAGCCGGCACCGTGATCACCGCCTCGGTCACCGGCTCGCCGAGATAGTCCTCGGCGGTCTTCTTCATCTTCATCAGCACCCGGGCGGAGATTTCCGGCGGCGCCATCTTCTTGCCCCCGGCATCCACCCAGGCATCGCCGTTCTCGGCGCGCACCACCTTGTAGGAGACCAGCGACAGGTCGCGCTGCACCACATCCTCGTCGAAGCGCCGGCCGATCAGCCGCTTGACGGCAAACAGCGTGTTGGCCGGGTTGGTGACCGCCTGGCGCTTGGCGGCCTGGCCGACCAGCACCTCGCCATCCTTGGTAAAGGCCACCGTCGACGGCGTCGTGCGGTCGCCCTCGCTGTTTTCGATCACCCTGGGGGTCTTGCCCTCCATGATCGCCACGCACGAATTGGTCGTGCCCAGGTCAATGCCAATCACTCTAGCCATGGTGCTCTCCGGGAATGCTCAAGGTTCGGTATGGTCCCGATGTGGGGGGATGGGGGCCGGTTTTCAAGCCCCGCTGTCGTCGGGGGTGGCGGCCGCGGGGTCTGCGGGGGCGCCGGCGACGATGACGCGCGCCGGGCGCAGCAGGCGGCCATGGAGCTGGTAGCCCTTCTGGATCACGGCAAGCACCGCGCCGGGTTCGGCTGCCGTCGTCGGCTGGACGCCGAGCGCCTCGTGCAGCTGGGGGTCGAAGGGCTGGCCGGTGGCATCCACCGCGCCGACGCCGAACTTCTCCAGCGCACCGACGAGCAGGCGCAAGATGGCCTTCTTGCCCTCGATCAGCGATTCGGCCGAGGCACCGCCCGCGCCGGCCTCCAGCCCCATCTCGAGGCTGTCGACCACCGCCAGCAGCTCGCCGGCCAGGCGCTCGACGCCCATCTTGCGTGCCTGCTCGACATCGCGTGCCGCGCGCTTGCGCACGTTGTCCAGCTCCGCGTTGGCGCGCAGCAGCTTGTCCCAGTTGTCCTGCGCCCTGGCCTCGGCCTGGGCCAGGCGCGTCTCCAGCTCCGCGCCATCCGCCGCTTCCTGCGGGGTGGCGGGCACCGATTCCTCTTCCGTCATGCTGTTCTCCGTGCAGCCAGCCGTGCGCACGGCCCCCTGTGGCCGTAGCGGCTGGAAACCAGCTGTTGATGTGGGGGCTACTGGCCGGAATTCAAGGCCGAGCCGAGCAGCCGCGCGGTGATGTCCACGATCGGGATGACCCGCTCGTAGGCCATGCGCGTCGGGCCGATGACGCCGAGCACGCCGACGATCTCGTCATGGGCGCGGTAGGGCGCGGTGACCAGGCTGCAGTCGTCGAGGATGCTGTAGCCGGACTCCTCGCCGATGAAGATCTGCACGCCATCGGCGACGATGCTGCGGTCGAGCAGGCTGAGGATCTCGCGCTGCGCGCCGAAGGCATCGAACAGCTGGCGCAGCTTCTCGAGGTCGGAAAGCTCTTCGAAGCCCATCAGCCGGGTTTCCCCGCTGAGCACGAACTCGGAACGCTCCTCGCCCTGCTCCAGTGCCCGCTCGGCCACCGCGATGGCATCGACCATCAGCTGGTTCATGCTCTCGCGCATGGCCCGCAGCTCCTCGACCACCCGCCTGCGCACCTCGCGGATGTCCTGGCCGACGAACTTCTCGTTGAGGTAATTGGCGGCGCGGCGCAGCTCGCTCTCGCCGTAGCTGCGCTCCATGTGCACCACGCGGTTCTGCACCTCCTGGTCGTTGATCACCAGGATGGCGAGCACGCGGTTGTTCGACAGCGGCAGGAATTCGAGCTGGCGCAAGGTGAGCTGGGTCTGGCGCGGCAGCGTCACCAGGCCCGCCATCTGGGTCAGCGCCGACAGCGCCGCCGAGGCCGCCTCGGCCACGCCCTTGGCGCCGACGCTGCCCTCCCCGCTCAGCTGGTCCTGCAGGCGCGCCAGCTCGTCGTCGGCCGGCGGATGCAGCTTGACCAGGGTGTCGACGAAGAAGCGATAGCCCTTGGCGGTGGGGATGCGTCCCGCCGAGGTATGGGGGGCGGCGACGAAACCCAGTTCTTCCAGGTCGGCCATCACGTTGCGGATGGTGGCAGGGCTGAGCCTGAGTCCGCTGGCTCGGGCCAGTGTGCGCGAACCCACCGGCTGCCCGTCGCGGATGTACTGCGCGACCAGCGCCCGGAGAATCTGTCCGGAGCGATCGCTGCCTGGGATGGAGGGCTCTTCAGTCATGGTCCGTCATCACTGGGAGTCGGCAGGGCTGCAGGCCGGCCGCTTCGGCCGGGAAGCTAGCAATGGCCTTTATAAGGTGTCAAGGATACAGGAAGGTGGACGCCCGGCGCCGGGCCTCGATCCGCTTGCCCGCCCGTTCGGCCGCCCTGTAATGTGGAGCATCGCGTGTTTCCGGTACCCTGCCCCGGTGGCCAGCCTGCCGGGGCGAAGCAGCAGCGAAGGTCGTCGCGTGTCAGCAAGCATCCTGTTTTCCAAGGTTGGCCTGATGGGCAACCCCCGCGATCCGCGGGCGCTCGAGTCCATGCGCATCCTGGCCACCCACCTCGGCAGCCACGGTCGCCGAGTCCTGGTCTCCGATGCCATCACGCCGCAGGCCATCCCGGATGCCAGCGCCCGCATCCCGGAAAGCGCCTTCGCCAGCGAGGCCGAACTGGTGATCACGGTGGGCGGGGACGGCAGCATGCTCTATGCCACCCGGCGGCTGGCCGGCTCCGGGGTACCGCTGCTCGGCATCAACCGCGGGCGCCTGGGCTTCCTCGCCGACATCCGCCCCACCGAGGTACCGGGCGCCATCGACGAGGTGCTGCGCGGCGAATTCGATCGCGAGCAGCGGCTGCTGCTGCGCGCCGAAGTCCTCGAGGGCGAGCGGCTGGTGGCAAGCGGCCTCGCGCTCAACGACATCGCGGTGACCCGCCACGACCCCGGGCACATGCTGGAGGTGCGCAGCTTCGTCGACGGCCATTACGTCAACACCCACAGCGGCGACGGCTTCATCGTCGCCACGCCCACCGGCTCCACCGCCTATGCGCTGAGCTGCGGCGGCCCCATCGTCTCGCCCCTGCTCGATGCCCTGGTGCTGGTGCCCATCTGCCCGCACACGCTGAGCGAGCGCCCGATCCTCATCCCCGCCTCGGCGCTGATCGGCATCAGCCTGGCCGACGACCATTCGCTGCATGCCGATGTCAGCTGCGACGGCAAGGTCATCGCCGAGCTGAGCCCGGGCCGTCAGCTGCGGGTACGGGCAGCCGAGGAAACCATCGAGCTCATCCACCCGCGCGGCTACGACTACTTCCGCATCCTCAGGGAAAAGCTGCACTGGGGTCGCGACCACCAGTCGACCGGCAAGCCGCAGGACTGAACCCGCATGCTGACACGGCTGCACATCCGCCAGCTGGCGGTGCTGGACGAGGTGGGGCTCGCGCTGGCAGGCGGCTTCAGTGCCCTGACCGGCGAGACCGGCGCCGGCAAGTCGATGCTGGTGGATGCGCTGGCGCTCGCCCTGGGCGCACGCGCCGACAGCAGCGCGGTGCGCAGCGGCGCGGAACGTGCCGAGATCAGCGCCTTCTTCGAGCTGGGCATGGAGGATGCGGCACTGGCCTGGCTGCGCGCGCATGACCTCGACAGCGGGCAGGAGTGCATCCTGCGCCGCGTAGTCAGCACCGAGGGTCGCTCGCGCGGCTACATCAACGGCCGGCCGGTGCCGGTGGAAATGCTGCGCACGCTGGGCGAGCAGCTGGTGGAGATCTGCGGCCAGCATGCCTACCAGTCGCTCGGCCAGCGCGCCGCCCAGCGCGCGCTGCTCGACGGTTTCGGCCAGCACGGCAAGCTGCTGGCCGCGGTGGAGCGCGCGCATGCCGCCTGGTCCGCGCTGCAGGCGGAGCGCGAGGCCCTGCTCGAGGCGGGCCGCGAACGCCGGGCACGCGAGGAATTGCTGCGCTACCAGGTGCAGGAGCTCGCCGCCCTCGCCCTGCAGCCCGGCGAGGTGGAGGCGCTGGAGCAGGAGCACCGCCGCCTGGCCCATGCCAGCCACCTCGGCCAGGGCCTGAGCGCGGCCCTCGAGCGGCTGCACGATGCCGACGAGGGCTCGGCGCAATCGCTGCTGGCCGGCAGCCTGCGCGAGCTGCGCGAGCTGGCCGGCATCGATGCCGGCCTGCAGCCGGCGGTCGAGGCGCTCGAGCAGGCCGAAATCCAGCTTTCCGAGGCGGTCGAGCAGCTGCGCGACGGCCAGGGGCGCATCGAGGACGACCCGCGGCGACTGGCGGCGGTGGAAGCACGCATGGCCGCCGTGCGGGAGCTCGCGCGCAAGCACCGCAGCGAACCCGGGGCGCTGTGCACGCTGCTCGGCGAGCTGCAGGCGGAACTCGATGCCATCGGTGCCAGCGACGAGCGCCTGCGCGGCATGGATGCCGAGCTTGCCGGGCAGCGCAAGGCTCTGGAGACCGCGGCGGAGCAGCTCGGCAACGCACGCCGGCGCGCAGCCAAGGGCTTTGCCGAGGCCGTTTCCGGGCGGCTGGGCGAGCTCGGCATGGCGGGCAGCTCGCTGCAGGTCGTGCTGGAAAAGCTGCCGGAGGGGCAGATCCTCGCCTCGGGGGGCGAGCAGGTCGAGTTCCTCGTCAGCACCAACCCGGGGCAGGCACCCGGCCCCATCGCCAGGGTGGCCTCCGGTGGCGAGCTCTCGCGCCTCAGCCTCGCCATCAGCCTGGTCTGCACCGCCGACCAGGGGCCCGCGACGCTGATCTTCGACGAGGTGGACGCCGGCATCGGCGGCGGCGTGGCGGAAATCGTCGGTCAATGCCTGCGCGACCTCAGCGCCCGCCACCAGGTGATGTGCGTGACCCACCTCGCCCAGGTGGCGGCCCAGGCCCACCACCACTATGCCGTGGCCAAGCAGGCCGCGGATGGCGACACCCGCACCCGGGTCAGCGAACTCGATGCCGCCGCGCGCGTGGAGGAAATCGCCCGCATGCTGGGTGGCCGGACCATCACCGCACGCAGCCGCGCCCATGCCCGCGAGATGCTGCAGGGCGCGGGCGATCGGCAGGCCGGCTGAGCGGGCCGCCCGGTGCCTGCCCGCCGCCGATGGTTTATGATGCGCCCGGTTTTCCTCTTGCCCGGGACCTTGCCCCCGATGCGGACCCCGAACAGCTCACGCCGCGCCTTCCTCAGCGGCCTGGCGGCACTGGCCACCGGCTGCGTCTATCGCGTGGACGTGCAGCAGGGCAATCTCCTCGACGACACTGATGTCGATGCCATCCAGCCCGGCATGACCCGCAGCCAAGTGCGCTTCCTGCTCGGCACGCCGATGGTCGAGGACGCCTTCCACAAGGACCGCTGGGACTACGTCTACTACCTGCGCAAGGGTCGCAGCCGTCGCGAGGAAAAACGCTGGCTGATCGTGGAGTTCAGCGAGGACAAGGTGTCCGCCATCCGCAAGGATGTGCCCTTCGCGGCCCAGGGCTGAAGCCGCCCGGGCTATCAGTCCCTGCCGTAAAGCTCGCGCGCGCGGCGCACGAAGGCATCCACCAGCCGGTTGCAGATGGCCTCGAAGACGGGGCCGAGCACCAGGTCCATCGCCCGGTTGGCAAAGGCGAAGCGGATCGACAGCGCCACCTTGGAGCCGCTCTCGCCCAGCGGGGTGAACTCCCAGAGCCCCTGCAGCGTGCTGAAGGGGCCGTCCTCCAGCTGCAGCTCCATGCGCCTCGGGCGCTCCAGCCGGTTGCGGGTGCGGAACTCGGTGCGCAGCGGGCCCTCGGCCAGCGCCAGGCTTGCCACCATGCAATCCTCCGTGCGCGAATGCACCGTGGACCCCGTGCAACCCGGCACGAAGGCCGGGTAGGACTCCACGTCGGCCACCAGGTCGAACATGGCCTCCGCCGGGAAGGACACCAGCGCGCTGCGCTCAACCTGTCGCATGGCCAGCCATCCCTTTCATGCCCCCGCACACACCATTGCCCCGCCAATCGTGGAGAATGCGCGATTGTGCGTGATCAACCCCAGGCGGACAACAAAGCGGCATGAGCGCCAAGAGCACCCAGAAGAAGGAAGGCAGCCGGACCATTGCCGAAAACCGCAAGGCCCGGCACGACTATTTCATCGAGGACACCTTCGAGGCCGGCCTCGCGCTGGAAGGCTGGGAGGTGAAGAGCCTACGCGAACGGCGCGCCAACATCACCGAGGGTTACGCCGTCATCCGCAACGGCGAGGCCTGGCTGGTGGGCGCCAACTTCTCGCCGCTGCCCACCGCCTCCACCCACATCAACCCCGACCCCGTGCGCAGCCGCAAGCTCCTGCTCAAGCGCCGCGAGCTCGACCGCCTGATCGGCGCCGTGGAGCGCGAGGGCTACACCCTGGTACCGCTCTCGCTCTACTGGAACCGCAGCCTCGCCAAGCTCGCGCTGGGCCTCGCCAAGGGCAAGAAACAGCACGACAAGCGCGCCTCCAAGAAGGACCAGGATTGGCAGAGACAGAAACAACGTATCATGAAAAACAAATGAAATATCAATCGATTGCATATTTTACTTGATGTTTACCATCATGCTTTATTTCCTGGCTGTGGCCGCCTAAACGGTCATGCATCGGGACAGTGATGGCCATCCTCGCCGCAGGACCCGTCATCGATTAAACTTGTCGGCGTTTCGAGTGTCTGATGAAACTCATGGGGGCGACCTGGTTTCGACGTGGGTCGCGAAACCCTGGGTGCATGCCGAGGCGCAGACCACCTCGTAAATCCAGCTGCAAACCAATAGTTGCGAACGACGCAAACTACGCTCTCGCTGCTTAAAAACCAGCCTTGAGCCCTCGGCCTGAATCCGTGCCTGTGCGGGGGCAGACGCCGGGGTCATCAATCACAGGATCGCGCGAGGGCTCGTCCGGGGCCCAACCGTTAAAACCTAACCGGACTGGCTGTCGGTCTTCCCCGTTCGCCGGGTAGCCGCCAGTAAGATCAAAGGCGGAATAAGCATGTAGAGCTCATGGCGTAGGGCTTGCGGACGCGGGTTCGATTCCCGCCGCCTCCACCAATTCATCTTCCCGGGACATCACCGGAGATACTCAATGCCCTGTTTTTACGGGACTTTTTTTGTTTCTGTTGATAGTCCAACATCCTGCAAAATACCTTGGCATCCCGCAAGATTGGCGGTACGGTAGGCGGTACATCATACCGCCAGAGCCCGCGTACCGCCAAAATGATGCTGTCACCGTCCACCGTCGCCAATGCCCGCCCGCGGGAGAGCGCCTATAAGCTGCGCGACGGTCGCGGCCTGTACCTGCTGGTAACGCCAGCTGGCGGGCGCCTGTGGCGGTTCGACTACCGCCGCCCAGGGACCGGCAAGCGAAACACCCTCAGCCTGGGGGCATTCCCCGAAATCACCTTGGCCAAGGCCCGGGAGCGGCGGGAGGCTCACCGCCGGCTGCTGGCTGAGGGGATAGACCCGGGAGCGCGGCGCAAGGCCGAGGCTGAGGCGGCAGCGTCCACCTTCGAGGCGATCGCCCGGGAGTGGTTCGAGCGCTTTTCCCGCGATTGGGCGCCAGCCCATGCCGAGCGCATCATCCGCCGGCTGGAGCGCGACGTTTTCCCGTGGATAGGCGAGCGCCCGGTGGCCGAGCTCACCGCCTCGGAAATCCTCGCCTGCCTGCGGCGCATCGAGGGCCGCGGCGCCATCGAAACAGCCCACCGCGCCCACCAGAACGTCGGCCAGATCCTGCGCTATGCCGTGGCGACCGAGCGGGCCACCGGCGACGTATCCTGCGACCTGCGCGGTGCACTGCCCCCGTGGAAGCCCCAGCACTTCCCCAGCATCACCGAGCCCGCAGCGGTTGGCGGGTTGCTGCGCGCCATTGATGCCCACAGGGGCACCTTTCAAGTCTCCTGCGCGCTGCGCCTGGCGCCGCTGGTGTTCCTGAGGCCTGGCGAGCTTCGGCGCGGCGAGTGGACCGAGATCGACTTGGGCGCCGCCGAGTGGCGCATCCCTGGCGAGCGGATGAAGGGCGGGCAGCCGCACATCGTGCCGCTGAGCCGCCAGGCGCTCGCCATCCTCGACGAGCTGCGGCCGCTGACCGGGCGCGGGCGTTAACGTGGCTTGCAAGCGTCGCCGCTGTGGCGTCGCGTTGCGAAACGTCGGTAACTGTCCAGATCTACCGACGATACGGAACATCCTTCAGCCGGCACTGGTCTGCGCCGCGACCGTCTTGGTCGAGGTCGCCAGGCACGATTCCTCGTAGGCCTCGATGTCGACCTGGCGGTAGATCACCCGGCCGCAGAGCTTCAGGAACTTGGGCCCGAGCCCTTCACTACGCCAGCGCTCCAGGGTGGCCTCGCTGAGATGCCAGCGCGCGGCCAGTTGCTTTTGATTGAGGTGAACGACGTCCATCTTGGTCTCCTTCCGAATGAGTTGGCAGGAGTCATGAAGGCGCTGTTCCGCCGACGAGCCAAGCGAAATCCATGTGCCAGCTTATTCACCGGAATTTTTGCGGCGAATTCCGCGATCAATCTCCGCAAGGCTGCCAATCGCTCAAGATTGGGTGTAAATGGGCGTCTTAATGGGTGTGCATCGAAATTGGGTGTAAATGGGTGTAGTATTGGTTCATGCTGAAAACGGACACCCTCCAGATCACCCCGGAGATCCTGAGCCTCATTGCCAGGATCGACGAGTTCAAAGGCGCCTGGCGCGCCTTGGGCACGCTCGCGCCTGATCGCCTGTCTGCGCTGCGACGGGTGGCCACCATCGAGAGCATTGGCTCCTCCACCCGCATCGAGGGCAGCAAACTGTCCGACCGGGAGGTGGAGCAGCTGCTGTCGAATTTGGAAATCAAGTCCTTCGCTACCCGCGACGAGCAGGAAGTGGCCGGCTACGCCGAGCTGATGGACCTGGTGTTCTCGTCCTGGCAGGACATTCCGATCACCGAGAACCACATCAAGCAGTTGCACCAGATCTTGCTGCGTTACAGCGAGAAGGACACCTGGCATCGCGGCAACTACAAGACCAACTCGAACAGCGTCGCTGCCTTCGATGAAACCGGCGCGCAGATCGGCATCGTGTTCCAGACCGCGTCGCCCTTCGACACACCCCGCCTGATTACGGAATTGGTGGCCTGGGTGAATCAGGAGCGTGAGACGGCCCGTCTGCACCCGCTACTGATCATTGCCCTGTGCATCGTCGTGTTTCTGGAGATCCATCCCTTCCAGGACGGCAACGGGCGCCTATCCCGCGTGCTGACCACGCTGCTGCTCCTGCAGGCCGGCTACGCCTATGTGCCGTACAGCTCGCTGGAAAGCGTGGTCGAGCAGAGCAAGGAAGCGTACTACCTGGCTCTACGCCAGACGCAAGGCACGATCCGCACCGATGCACCGAACTGGCAACCGTGGCTGATGTTCTTCTTGCGCTCGCTGGCTGAACAGGTGCGACGTTTGGAGAAGAAGGTCGAGCGCGAGAAGATCGTGCTGGCGGCCATGCCCGAACTGCAGCTACAGATCGTCGAGTTCGCCCGCGAACATGGCCGCGTCACCATCGGCGAGGCCATCAAGCTGACCGGCGCCAGCCGCAACACGCTCAAGCAGCACTTCCGTGCGCTGGTTGAGCGCGGGACGTTGAACCAGCACGGCAGTGGCCGTGGGGTTTGGTACGGCCTGCGCTGAACGACTACGGGACACGGGTTCGATTCCGGTTTCGGGAATTGAACTGACCCTGAAAAGCAGACGAGGTTGAACGGCCTTTCCGGTCACCTATCAAGGCGAAAAACCTGATTGATCATCCACGGCCGCAGAGGGTGCCGGCAGGCTTTTGGATCGAGTTCGCACGGGTTCGCAGCAGCCCGCAGTGCTTCGATTCCGTACTTTCAATAGTCGTTTGATGCGGGGTATCATCCCACCACCAATCACAGGGGCCTGGATGTTCTCCAGGCCCTTTTTCTTGCCTGAAATCCCCGCGCCGCCCGGAGCCGTAGCCGCCGGGCCTGTGGTCGCGACCGGCCAGATCCCAGCAGCACAGGCAGCTGATCGGATCGGGCATGGATGCCTTCTTCCGACGTGGCAAGAGCGGAGTCTTGCCAAATTTTGCCAATAGACCCACACTCGAATCATGGCCACGATGAACATCTCCCTCCCCGATACCCTGAAGGCCTTTGTGGACGAACAGGTCAGCCAGCGCGGCTACGGTACGAGCAGCGAGTACGTGCGCGAGCTCATCCGCAAGGATCAGGATCGCCAGCAACTGCGCGGCCTGCTGCTGGCCGGCGCCGCATCCAATCCGGCGGCATCGGCCGATGCCAGCTACTTCGAGGGCCTGCGGGATCGGGTGCGCAAGGCCGCTAAATCCATCGCAAAATCCGCCACCAAAGCGTGAAACGCAAGCCCGTCGTCCCGCGTGAACAGGCCAACCGGGATGTCGATGAGGCCCTTGCCTTCTATCTGAGCGAGACCAACGAAACCGTAGCGCTGGGCTTCATCGATGCGCTGGAGAAGGCCTACGGCCACATCGCCCGCCACCCGGCAACCGGCTCTCCACGCTACGCGCACGAACTCAACTTGCCTGGCCTGCGCTCTTGGCTGCTGACGCGCTACCCACACGTTGTGCTCTACGTCGAGCGCCCCGATCACATCGATGTCTGGCGTGTACTGCACGGCCAGCGTGACGTTCCGGCCTGGATGCAGGAACCTGATACGGCGTGACGCTCGGATCGTCGGGGGCTATCTGCATTTACGGCGACGTGAACAACGAGCACCGAATACTAGGAAAAACCCGAGGCGGTTCAAACGGCCGTGTTGGAAACCATTGCGTGCGCACTTGCAAAACCGATACAGGAGTCGCCGGTCACTGTGCCTGCTCCTTTTCGAGCCGGTACAGCCTCTCCACACGCTTGTGGTTGACTGCCAACCCTGCTGGCACCGCTTGTCGGTGCCGCGCTCTGAATGCGACTGCAGACGGAAGCTCGCGACCGCCATGGAACCACAACGGGTCCATGCATCGGGGCCACTTCCCGGCCAGGATGTCGTGGATGATGGCGCCTCAGCCGCCTCGTGCCGCCAGGAAATCGCCGTAGCGGGTGCTGCCAAGCCGTGCGCCCGGAGCTGCGATGATGGCCTCCCTGGGCACCACCGCGTAGAGGCCGGCGGCGGGATCGGTGAGCACGCGGCGCCCGTCCGGGCGCGCCTGCAACGTGCGTCGCCCCAGCTCGTCCAGGGCGATGACCTCGGGGCCGGCGACATCGAGGATGCCATTGAGTGGCGCGGCAGTGGCAACATCGGTCAAGACATCCACAACATCGTCCGCCGCAATCGGTTGCAGCAAGGTGGCGGGCAGGCGCACGACCTCGCCCTCAGTGGTCCAGGACAGGATGGCGTCGATGAACTCCATGAACTGGGTGGCACGCACGATCGAGAAAGGAATGGAGCCCGCCTGCAGCAGCTGCTCCTGGAGCAACTTCGCCTGGTAGTAAGCCACGCCGGGAACCCTGTCGATGCCAACGATCGACAGCAGCACCAGGTGCCCGACGCCGGCTGCCTGGCTCCCGGCCAGCAACGTTCCGGTGGTGGCGCGGAAAAAAGCCTTGGCAGCCTCGTCGAAGCTTGGTGCATCGATGGCGTTGACTACGACATCAACCCCGCGGAGCGCGGCATCCAGCCCCGTGCCGGT
Source organism: Gammaproteobacteria bacterium (assembly GCA_019454675.1). Taxonomy (GTDB): domain Bacteria; phylum Pseudomonadota; class Gammaproteobacteria; order Steroidobacterales; genus QUBU01. The sequence goes on from JACFNV010000048.1 coordinate 12,468, forward strand.
CAGCAGGTCCACGCCGGTGGAACGCCCGTGCGCCCCCACCTGATGCCCGCTGGCGGCGAGCTTCCCGACCAACCGGGCACCCATGAAGCCCCTGCCTCCCATGACCGCGATCTTCATGACCATCTCCGAAGTGCCCCATCCGCACCTTGTTGCGCGCAGCCCAGCGTGGGCGACAGGGTCGGCGTGCAGCTCCGACGGTTGCCGAGTTCTGCCACTTTACCGATGCCCCGCCACGCTCAGTGGTTAATCGTCGTCAGCGGCTCGTGCTCGGTATCCACCACGAAGACCGCGAGCAGGGTGGCCGGTTCGGTCTCGCTGGCGTTCTCGCTCACCACGTGGTGCGCGCCGGGATTTTCGAACCAGGTTTCACCCGCACGATAGACCCGGGCGGGCCCCTGCCCTTCGACCTGGCTGCGGATGGCTCCGCTGACGACATAGGCCATGATGAAGGCGGACTTTTCGTGATTGTGCGCCGGCGACTTCTCCCCCGGCGCGTAGTCCACCTGCACCGCGATCAGCGACTTGCCGGGGATGTTCGGAATGAGCTTGTTGAAGACCTCGTGGACGTTGTCCAGCGAATCAGCCGCGGGGCTGGGCGATGGCATGGCCAGCAGCAGGCTCATTACGAGGTAGGCTGCGGCAAGCGGTGGCAGGAGGCGGTTGTTCATCTGCTGTACTCCTTAAGAAAGCATGAACAGGGACAGGCAGGCTGGCATGCGGCATGGAATGCGTCGTGCCTTGCCCGCATGCCGGCATCATGCGCCTTTCGCCCCACCCGCGCACGCACGCCGCCCCGCCTCGACCACGCACCGGCAAGCAGCCCGTTCCCGCGAGACAGCCGGGCCCCATCGCGCCTGGCGCGACTGGGGGACGCGCCCTCCGTTGGCAGGCAGTCCCCCACAGCCTGGCCGGAAGCTTTTCCGGCAATCCCCGCAGGCTTGCCAGCAAAGCCTGGCTGCATCACCTAGCCCGACCACCCAGCATGGCAAGCCCGGCGCATCCACCTGCCCGCCGAGCCGCACCACCCCCTTGCTGCCGCTGCAGACGCTTCTACAGGACGTTGTAGATATCGATGACTTCCCGGGCGATCCGATTGGCCTGGAAGTGCAGGTCGTTCAGCCTGCCCGTCTTCATGTCGAAGGCCCAGCCGTGTATGCGCAGCTTCTTCTTCAGCAGGGCCTTCTGCACGTCGCGTATCTTCACCAGGTTGATGCACTGCTCGAGGACGTTCAGCTCCACCAGCCTGTCATGCCTGGCCTCGGGCGATTCGATGGCGTTGAGCTCGCCCTTGTGCAGGCGGTACACATCGCGGATATGGCCGAGCCACGGGTTCAGCACGCCTGCATCGCTCGATGTCATGGCGGTCTTGATGCCCCCGCAGCCGTAATGGCCGCAGACGACGATGTGCTTCACCCCGATGTGCTCGATGGCGTAGTTGACCACCGCGAGGACGTTCAGGTCGGTGACGGGAATGACGTTGGCGATGTTGCGGTGGATGAACACATCGCCCGGCTCGGCGCACATGATGGCTTCGCTGGAGATCCTGCTGTCGGAGCAGCCGATGAACAGGTACTGCGGCACCTGCCTCCGGGACAGCTTGGTGAAGTAGGCCGGGTCTTCCTCCAGCCTTGCCTCGATCCAGCGCTCATTGTGCTCGAATATTTCCCTGATGCTCTTGTAGGCCATGCTCACCCTGCCTTCCGGCCAGTATCGGTCCCGCGGGATCAAGCTTCGGAGAAGTAACAGAAGCCTGCCCCGACCCGGCCGGAAAAGGCAAGCCACCCCGTTCACCAAGGCAGCCTCCCGAGCGGATACACTGCCACCAGTCCGCATCAACCCCGAGGGAGGCACTCATGGGCGTCAAGCTGGCAGTCATCTATTACTCGAGCTACGGCACGAACCATCGCATGGCGGATATCGCCGTCGGGGCCGGCCGGGCCGCCGGGGCCGAGGTGAGGCTGAGAAAGGTGCCGGAAACGGTCCCGACCAATATCATCGCCGGCGTCGATGCCTGGCGGGCGCATGCGGAAGCCACCGCCGAGGTGACCGTCGCCACCATCGACGACATGCAGTGGGCCAATGCCTACCTGTTCTCGGCCCCTACCCGCTTCGGCGTGCAGGCCAGCCAGATGCGCGCCTTCATCGATACGCTGGGCGGCTTCTGGGTCAGGGGCGGCTTTGCCGGCAAGGCGGTGTCCGCGATGACCTCGGCGCAGAACACGCATGGCGGCCAGGAGCAGACGCTGATGTCGTTCTATGCGAGCGCGATGCACTGGGGCTCGATCATCGTCGCGCCGGGCTACACCGACCCGGCCATCTACAAGACCGGCGGCAACCCCTACGGCTACAGCCACACCATGGGCGCCGAGTTCGGCAGCGAGGCGGTGGCCTCGATCAGCCACCAGGCGCGCCGCCTCGTCGAGGTGGCGGCCAAACTGGTTGCCTGAGGCGCGGCCTGCCCCCGCGGGCAGGCTGTCGGCCGGTGGATGCCGGCTCCCGTGCTGATGCCCGCGGCAGCGCCGCCCGCACGCGGATCGGGCTGGTTCCTGCCGCGGCACTGAAATTTTCAACGACTCTTGCAGAAAAGGATGCTGTTCATGTCAAAGACAACCCGGAAAGTCGCCCTTGTCACCGGTGCCGGACAGGGCATCGGCCGCGGCATTGCCTTGCGGCTGGCACGCGACGGGATGCATGTCGCGCTGGTCGACCTCAAGGAGGACAAGACGCGCCTCGTGGCGGAGGAAGTGCGTGCGCTCGGCGTCGAGGCGGCCACGTTCCGCGCGGACGTCTCGCGCCGCGAAGATGTATTCGCGGCGGTAGAGCATGCAGAGAAGGCACTCGGCGGCTTCGACGTGATGGTCAACAACGCCGGCATCGCCAGCGTGCAGTCGATCGAGGCCGCCACCCCCGAAGAGGTGGAGCGGATCTTCAAGATCAACGTCGAGGGCGTGCTGTGGGGCATCCAGGCGGCCGCGGCAAAGTTCAAGGCACGCAAGCAGGGCGGCAAGATCATCAACGCCGCATCGATCGCGGGGCACGAGGCCTTCCCGCTGCTCGGCGTCTACTCGGCGACCAAGTTCGCGGTGCGGGCGCTGACCCAGGCCGCCGCCAAGGAATTTGCCAGCGCGGGGATCACGGTCAACGCCTACTGCCCGGGCGTGGTCGGCACCGACATGTGGGTGGAGATCGACCAGCGCATGGCGCAGATCACCGGCGCCGCCATCGGCGAAACCTACGACAAGTTCGTCGGCGGCATCGCGCTCGGCCGTGCGGAGACACCCGAGGACGTGGCTGGCCTGGTATCGTTCCTGGCGAGCCCGGATGCCGACTACATGACCGGACAGGCACCGCTGATCGACGGCGGGCTGGTCTACCGCTGAGCCGGCAAAGCCTCCGCCACATAGTACGGCGGTGCCTGCAGCCGATGCAGGCACCGCCGTTGCCGGTCCGGCTTCAACCGTCCACGCCACCGCAGGCAATGCCAGCCAGATCGGCCATGCTCTTTTTCCAGGTGCCGAGATCCTGCGGTTGAAGTCGCGCAGCTGCGCAGGCCACAGGCACGCGCCCGCGAAGGCCACGATCTCATTCAGCCTTCTTCAGCAGCACCTTCCCCCTCCACTCCGAATAGACATCCGCCCAGCGCTCGGGCTGGGTCATGAACTCGAAGAGGTCGCCCTCCGAGAACACGAGGTAATCGAAGTCGGGGCGCATCTGGTGCAGGCGCTCGTCGGTGACATGGACCGGGTCGCTGGTGTCGGTGAGCAGCAGCACCGGCACCTTGATCTTCGGGATGTCGGGCATCATGTCGTACTTGAAGGCGGCGTAGTGGCCGATGTCCGGGCCCTGGATGTAGGCGCCGATGACCGACCAGGTGAGTGCGTCGAGCAGCTCCTGCCGGGTGTAGTTCGCGCGCTGGTAACGCTTGGCGAAATGCGAGCCGTCGGGCAGCGGCGTGCGCGGCGGGAAGAGATCGCTTTTCAGGTAGGTTTCGGCTTCCTCCCTGGTCAGCAAGGCCGAGCCGTGCAGGACCAGCGCCTGCACCCGCTCGCCATGCCTGGCGGCCAGCGACACTGCCACCTGGGCGCCGGTGTGGTGGCCACCCACCACCACCTTCTCCAGTTCCAGCGCATCGAGCAACGCGACGAGGTTGTCCGCATAGTCCTCGATGCTGGGCTGGGTGGCGGGTGCATCCGACATGCCGTAACCGGGGCTGTCCACCGTGATGCTGCGGATGCCGCGGGCCGCCAGCGCGTTTTGCACCCCCGCCCACTGGATCATCGACATCGGCGACTGGTGCAGCAGGACGATGGGGTGCTTGTCCTCGCGCGGACCGGTGTCGCGGTAGTGCAGCTGCCCCAGCGGGGCATCCACATAGCCCTTGCCGCCGGTGAGCACCTTGTAGCCCTGCCAGTCATCGGTGGAGACCCCGCGCCAGCCATCTTGGGCAGAGGCAAGGCCGGGCAGGCAGAGGGCAAGCGCTGCCATGACGAGGACCAGGGGCCGGAAACAGGTATTGGGCGACATGCGGGTCTCCTTCAATGCGGATCGGGCGGCAGCCGGAGCCGGCATGCAGGCGGGGCTATCTCGTGCCTCGCCCACGTCTGTCGGATACGAGCGCCTGTTTCCGGATTATAGAAAAGGCATGGCCTCCACACAGGGCGGAAAGCTCCAGGCCATGCGGTAGCAGGCCATCCGGCAGGCTCGTCACCACATAGTGTCGACACCTCTCCCGCCCATCCAGCAAAGGATCGGATGAAAATCGAGATGAAAAAAAGGTTCTTCACCGAACTCCGGGGAAGGCTGCGCGGATTTTAAGGAAGAAGTA
>JACFNV010000049.1 GCA_019454675.1 Gammaproteobacteria bacterium
TACCACGTGGGGAAGGACCACAAGCGCCACCTGCTGGTGCACCTGATCCGCGAGGCCGGCTGGCCGCAGGTGCTGGTGTTCACGCGCACCAAGCACGGCGCCAACCGCCTCGTCCAGCAGATCGAGCGGGCGGGCATCGCCGCCGCCGCCATCCATGGCAACAAGAGCCAGGCGGCGCGCACCCGGGCGCTGGCCGACTTCAAGGCCGGGCGCATCGTGGCGCTGGTGGCCACCGAGGTGGCGGCCCGCGGGCTCGACATCAAGGAACTGCCGGCGGTGGTCAACTACGAGCTGCCCAACGTGCCCGAGGACTATGTGCACCGCATCGGCCGCACCGCGCGGGCGGGCATGGACGGCTGTGCGGTGTCGCTGGTGGCGCCCGACGAGGCTGGCCTGCTGCGCGACATCGAGCGCCTGCTGCGGCAGGCGATCCCCTCCCGTCCGCTGCCGGACTTCGAGATACCGGTCGAGCAGCCGGCGACGCAGGCCCCTGCCGCGGGACACCCGCGTTCCGGTGCGGCCCCCGCCGCGGCCGATGGCCAGCGTCGCAATGCCAGTCGGCCGCGACGCGGTGGCGGACGCCGTCCGCAGCGTGGCGCCGGACAGCATTCGCGTAGTCGCTGAGGGCGGCAGCGGGCGGCGGCGCTCACTATACTTCGGCTGCTGATGGACGCAGGAGCGCGCAGATGAAGACACGTGCCGCCGTGGCCTGGGCGCCCGGCCAGCCGCTTTCGATCGAGACAGTGGATCTCGAGGGCCCGCGTGCGGGCGAGGTGCTGGTGGAGCTGCGTGCCACCGGTGTCTGCCACACCGACGAGTTCACGCGCTCGGGGGCCGATCCGGAAGGGCACTTCCCGGTGATCTTCGGCCACGAGGGCGCCGGCGTGGTGGTGGATGTCGGTGCCGGCGTCGGCTCGGTGAAGAAGGGCGACCACGTGATCCCGCTCTATACGCCGGAATGCCGCCAGTGCAAGTCCTGCACCTCGCGCAAGACCAACCTGTGCACCGCCATCCGCGAGACCCAGGGCCGCGGCCTGATGCCCGACGGCACCAGCCGCTTTTCCATGGGCGGCGAGCTGATCCACCACTACATGGGCTGCTCCACCTTTGCCAACCACACGGTGCTGCCCGAGATCGCGGTGGCGAAGATCCGCGAGGACGCCCCCTTCGACAAGGTCTGCTACATCGGCTGCGGGGTGACCACCGGCATCGGCGCGGTGATCAACACCGCGCAGGTGGAGGCGGGCGCCAACGTGGTGGTGTTCGGCCTCGGCGGCATCGGGCTCAACGTCATCCAGGGCGCACGCATGGTGGGGGCGAACCGCATCATCGGCGTGGACCGCAACCCGGCACGCAAGGTGCTGGCCGAGAAATTCGGCATGACCGACTTCGTCAACCCGCAGGAGCTGGGCGATGAGCTGGTGCCCTACCTCGTCTCGCTCACCGATGGCGGCGCCGATTACAGTTTCGAGTGCATCGGCAACGTGGACGTCATGCGCCAGGCGCTCGAGTGCTGCCACCGCGGCTGGGGGCAGTCGATCATCATCGGCGTGGCGGGTGCGGGCCAGGAGATACGCACCCGGCCCTTCCAGCTGGTGACCGGCAGGGTGTGGAAGGGCAGCGCCTTCGGCGGCGCGCGCGGGCGCACCGATGTGCCGAAGATCGTCGACTGGTACATGGACGGGCGCATCGACATCGATGACCTCATCACCCATACCCTGCCGCATGCGGAGGTCAACCGCGCCTTCGAGCTGATGCACGCCGGGGAATCGATCCGCACGGTCCTCACCTACTGAGCACGGCATGAGCAGCACCGGACAGGCAGGCCCGTCCGCCGGGCAGCGTGGCATCCGCTGGCTGCTGCTGGCCTGCCTGTCGCTGTGCACGACCGTTGCCGTGGCGGACGGCGACAGCGGGCTGTTCGACGGCGATTTCTTCGCCGCCGGCGGCAGGGTGGTGCTCGACCAGCCGGTGGCGGGCGATGTGCTGCTGGCCGGCGCCACGGTGGAGAATGATGCCTCCATCAGCGGCGATGCCAGCATGGCGGGTGCCAGGGTGAGCGTGCGTGCCACCGTGGGCGAGGATCTCTACGCGGCGGCCGGCGAGCTCAAGGTGGATGCCCTGGTCGGCGGCAGCGCGCGGCTGGCGGGCGGGCGGGTGATCATCCGCCCGGAATCGCGCATCGATGGTGGTACCGCCATTGCCGGCAGCACGGTCCGGGCGCAGGGCCGCTTTGGCCGCTATCTCAACATCGCCGGCACCGAGGTCAGCCTCGGCGGCCGGGTGGATGGCGATGTCCATGTCTATGCCGGTCGGCTGACGGTCCTGCCCGGCACGCGCATCGACGGCGTGCTGCACTATCGCGTCGAGGGCCGGGTCGAGTTGCCCGATGACCTCGAGGTGAGGGGCGGCATCGAGGCCGATGGCGAGACCGCCGCACCGGGCTGGCTGACCGCGGCATGGCGCAGCGTGAGCTGGGCATGGATCGGCGGCCTGCTGCTGGTGGGCCTGCTGCTGACCCGGGTGTTCACGGGCTTTCTCCGCCGCAGCATCGCGGTGCTCGAGCTGCGGCCCGTACCGGCCATGGCCGCCGGGCTGCTGGTGCTGTGCGGCGTGCCGGTCCTCGGCGTGCTGCTGGCGATCACGCTTGCCGGCCTGCCGCTGGCGCTGCTGCTGGTGCTGGCCTATGCCGCCATGCTGGTGGTGGCCTACGTGATCGGCGCGCTGTTCCTGGGCGACAGGCTGCTCGGCTGGCTGCGCCGGGGGCGGCCGGCCGATACCGCCTGGCGGCTGCTGGCGCTGGTGCTGGTGCTGCTGGCGCTGGCGCTGCTGGCCTCGGTGCCCTGGCTCGGCAAGCTGCTGCGCCTCGTGGTGGTGCTGCTGGGGCTCGGCAGCATCGTGCTCGTGCAGCGGGCGGGCCCGTGGCGCGGCAACGGCCCCTCGGCCGTTCCCGTCGGCAGCTGAAGAACCGCGCTTGGCGCTGCTCAGCGCGATGCCGCGGCGCGCAGCTCCTGCAGGCGTGCCTCGGTGAGGTCGTAGCGCAGCAGCACGATGGCCGCCAGTGCGTTGCAGATGGCGGGCACGATGGCGATGTTCAGGTAGATGCCGAACAGCGCATCACCCGACTGCTCGACGTACACGTTGTTGGCGCTTTCCGTGTAGCCGAACATTCCCAGGATCAGCGCCAGGACCAGCGGACTGAGCGCAAAGGCGCTCTTTTCCACCAGGCTGTAGGCACCGGAAAACACGCCCTCCCTGCGCATGCCGGTGCGCAGGCTGTCGTATTCCATGATGTCGGGCAGCAGGGTCATGCCGAGCAGCAGCTTGCCCGCGGCAAAGGTGCCGAGCACGAAGGCGCGGAGCGTGAAGACCAGCTCGCCTTCACCCGGCCCGGCGAGCAGCCAGCTCAGCGAGGTGAGCATGAAGCCGAGCGTGGCGACCATCAGCGCGCGGTGCTTGCCGATGCGGTTGGAGAGCGGCACCCAGAACAGCGGCACGCTGAGCAGGGCGGCACCGGCGTGGCCGATGCTGTACCAGAGCATGATGCCTGGGTCGTAGCGCAGGATGTTCTTGACGAAATAAAGCAGCGTTGCGGTCACCGTTGCCGCGGAGAACAGGGTCAGCAGCTTGAACAGCGAGAGCAGGAGGAAGGGGCGGTTGCCGATCACGCTCATCAGCTGCTCGCGGGCGGTGTAGCGGGTGGCGTGGCGGGTGGTTGCACGCGCGCTGGCCGTGCCGAAGAAGCTCGCCAGCAATGCCAGCCCCGCCGCGATGCCGAGGATCCAGCCCACCCGGCCATAGCCCGCCATGCCGCCGCCCAGCATCCTGGTCAGGCGCGGCGCCAGCCCGACGCCGATGAGGTAGCCGACCTGGATGAAGACCACGCGGAAGGACATGATCGCGGTGCGCTCGTGATAGCTGTCGGACATCTCGCCCGGCATGGCCATGTACGGCACGTTGAACATGCTGTATGCGGTGGCGTAGAAGAGCAGCGAGCCCAGCACGTAGGCGGTGGCGTTGCCTGCGCCCTGCGGGACGTTGAACATGGCGATGAAGGCGGCCGCACAGAGGAAGGAGCCGGCCAGCATCCATGGTCGGCGCCGGCCCCAGCCGCGGAACGGGCGGGTGCGGTCGCTCAGCATGCCGATGGGCACGTCGCAGACGACGTTGTAGAGCTTGGCGATGGTCAGCAGCATGCCGGCCACCTGTACCTTCATGCCGACGACATCGGTGAGGTAGAACAGCAGCATGAGGGCATAGCTGTTGAAGAGTATGCCCAGTCCCAGCGAGCCGATGCCCCAGCCGAGGCGGATCCTGAACGGAACCAGCGTGCTTGCCGCGACCGGCCCGGCGCCACCACCGGATGTGGGCGGGGCTGTCACGCGGCGGCCATCAGGATTGTTGCCAGTCCGCCTGTTCGAGGCTGCGCCGGTAGGACTTCAGCCCGTAGCCGATCAGCGTGATGCCGATCAGGCCCATGGTGATGGTCACCAGGGCGATGGAGTAGTGGATCTTCATCGGGTCGCCGAAGACCTTGTCGGTCACCACGCCCATGACCCACGGGCCGAAGCCGGCGCCGGCGATGCCGATGACCATGGTGTAGGTGGCGGTGATGAAGCCGCGCAGCTGGTTGGGCGTGATCTCGGCGATGGCGGCGAGCGGCTGCGAGGTCGGGAAGTTGGTGAAGAGGCTGGCGATGCAATAGCCCGCCAGCACCAGCTCGGGCGTGGGCAGCAGCGGCGCCAGCCCGGTGCCGATGGTCAGGCCGATGCCGCCGATGAGCACGGTGCGCATGGCGCCGTCCACGTAGCCCTTGCGCTTCAGCCAGCTGGTGACGAAGCCGCTCGACACCGCCGAGATGATGCCGGCCGTGCCGCCGAAGATGCCGTACCAGATGCTGAACTGCGGGATGGTCCAGCCGTGCAGGCGCACGAAGAGGGCCGGCAGCCAGTTGACCCAGCCATAGACCGCCAGCAGGATGCAGGCCACGCCGACGTGGTGGCAGAACAGCGTGGTGCGGTGCTGCTTGATGAAGGCGCGCACCTCCGTCCAGCTGGCCTGCCGCTTGCCGCCGGCCAGCTCGCGGCGCGCCGGCTCGCGCACCGTGAAGGCGATCAGCAGCGCGGGTACCAGGCCGCCGAGGCCGACGAGGATGAAGACCGCCTGCCAGGCGGGGATCTCGCCGAGCAGGGGCATCGGGAAGGTGTTGCCGCCGGTGGGGCCGCCGATGAAGCCGATGACCATGCCGCCACCGAGGTAGGTCAGCCCGACGCCGAGCGCGGTGGACATGCTGAAGATGCCGAAGGCCTTGGGCCGGGTTTCCGGGCGGAAGGCATCGCCGATGAAGGAGGTGGCGCAGGGGTTGAGCGTGGTCTCGCCGATGCCGACGCCCGCGCGCATGACGAACAGGCCGCCGAAGCTGCGCACGAGGCCGGCGCCCGCGGTCATCAGGCTCCATACGGTGGTGCCGATGGTCAGCAGCCACTTGCGGCTGAAGCGGTCGGTGGCCCGCCCGATGGGCAGGCCGAACAGCGTGTAGAACAGGGCAAAGGCGATGCCCTGGATCATGCCCATCTGCGAGTCGGACAGGCCGATGTCGGCCTGGATCGCCGGCGTCAGCAGGCCGACGATGATGCGGTCCATGAAGCCGAAGAGATAGGCGAAGCAGAAGATCGCCAGGCAGTACCAGGCGTAGGCCGGCCGCGGGTAGGGCGGTTGCGCGTTCACCGGGGGATCAGCGGTGCAGCTCGCCGGCCCGCTCGGGCTGAAAAGTGACTTCCTTGATGCGCACCTGCAAGGTGCCGCCACCCGGCTTGGGCCATTCGATCGAGTCACCCTGCGCAAGCCCGAGCAGCGCCGCACCCACCGGGGCGAGGATGGAGATCTTCTCGCCGGAGGAGTCGACATCCTTCGGGTAGACCAGCGTCAGGCAGAACTCCTCCGATGAAGACTCCACCTCGAAGCGCACCGTCGAGTTCATGGTTACGACCGTGGGCGGCACCTCCCTGGGCTCGACGATCTCGGCGCGCAGCAGCTCGGCTTCCAGCGCCTCGTGGCCGGCAAAGGCACCCGCCGGCAGCGAATCGAGCAGCGCCTCGAGGCGCTTCGCGTCCAGCGTGGAAATGACGAGTTTGGGCCGTGAATTCATGTGTCTCTCGGTCTTGGAGGTCAATGGTCGAATGTTGCACGCGCCGCCGCGGGTAGGCAAGGCGTGGCGCTTCGCCGCCGCTCAGCCGCGGCGCATCTGGCGGTGGACGAACAGGTAGTAGATCACGCCGAGGACCAGCAATACACCACCCACCCAGAGGCTGATGCGGTGCAGGTCGCCATCGAGGAGGGCCTGGTCCTGCCCGGCCGTGACCCCGAGCCAGGCCAGCACCGCGCACCACAGTGCGCTGCCCAGTATGGTGAAAATGCTGTAATAGAGGAAGTTCATGCGTACCACGCCGGCGGGGATGCCGATCAGGTGGCGGACCACCGGCAGCAGGCGCGAGATGAAGACGCCCACCTCGCCATAGTGGTCGGCCCAGCGCTGGGCCCCCTCGATCTTCCCGGGCGTGATCAGCAGGTAGTGGCCGTAGCGCAGCAGCAGCGGCCGCCCGGCCAGGCGCGCCGCCCAGTACATCAGCGCGGCACCCAGCCAGGAACCGAAGGTGCCGGCTGCCACCACTCCACCCAGCGACATGCTGCCGGTGGCATGGGCGACATGGGCGGCCGGCGGGATCACCACCTCGCTCGGCAGCGGGATGATGGAGGATTCCATGGCCATCAGCAGCACGACCAGCCAGTAGCCGCCGGTCTCTATCTGCGCCAGGTACCAGTCGATGAAGCCCTGCAGCACCGGTTTCAGTCCTCCAGGCTGTACTCGACCGTGGCCACCACGCGCACGGTCTTGTCGATCTGGCTGTCCTGGCTCATGCCGGGCGCCTGGTCGCGGGGCAGGATCTCGAACACGCCCTGGTTGGCGCGGCGGATGCTGCCGAGGCGGCTTTTCGAGTCGCGCGCGAACTGCTCGGCCGCCTCGCGCGCCCGTGCGGTGGCATCGGCGATCATTTCCGGCTTGAGGTCATTGAGGCCGGAGAACACGTAGGTGGGCCCGCCCGCGCCGTAGTCGCCGCCGGAAGACAGCACCACGCCGGCCGCCACCAGTTCGCCGACCTTCTCCGAGGCGGCGCGCACCCGTGCCGGTTCGGTGGAGCGCACCACCAGCGTCTGGTTGATCACGAAGCGGCTGCCCGCGCCGGGCCCGTTGCCGTACTGGTTGGTCTTCGCATCGCTCACCGAGAAGGCCTGCAGGGTGGCGGCCTCCGGGTCGAGGTCGTGGCGGAGCAGGAAGGCGCGGATGGTCGCCAGGTCGCGCTCGAGCCGCTGCTGGGCCTGGCCGAGATCGTCGCTGGCGGCCGAGAGGCGCAGCGGCCAGATCGCCATGTCGGCCTGGGCGTCGCGCTCGGCGATGCCCTTGACGGTGACGCTGCGGTCGATGCTGCGTGCCTTCATGAAGCCTTGCCCGGCAAGCCAGCCGCCGGCAGCGATGCCGATGGCGAGCAGCAGGGCGGGGATGGTGCGGGAGGGGGAGTCCATGGCCATGATCTACCTTGTGGCGGGTGCCGGCCGCGGGCGCAGCTCGAGGATCGTGCGCGTGGCATTGGCGCTGACGAACAGGCGACCGTCGGGAGCGGCGGTGACGTCGGCCACCGCATGCGGATGGGCCGTGGGGTCCCCAGTCTGGAGGATCGGCAGCCCGCTCGCCAGTACCTCGGTGTTGCCGCTGCGGCTGTCCACCGCCAGCAGGCGCTGCTTGCCGGCCTCGACGATGGCGAGGCGCCCGTCGGCCATGCGGGCGATGCCCTGCGGCTGGTCGAGGCCGCGGGCGATGGTCTGGCGCTCGTTGCTGTCGAGGCGGATGCGCAGCAGGCGCCCGCCGGCGCTCTCGGTGACGAAGGCCTGGGTGGCATCGGCCACCAGCAGCCCGCAGGGCTGGTCGAGGCCATCGGCCACCAGCCGCGGACGCGAATCGGGGCCGGGCCCCAGGCGCAGCACGCGACCGGCACCCGCCTCGGCCACCAGCACGTCGCCGCCGGGCAGCAGGCGCAGGCCGCGTGGCTGCTGCAGCCCGGAGACATTGAGGCTGATGGCACCCCCGGCATCGATGACGCGGACGCTGCCCGAGAGGCTGCTGCTGAAGGCGATGCCGTTGCCGGCGACATCCAGCATGGTCGGTGCGATGGCATCGCCATGGGTGGGCAGCAGCTCAGCCGTGCCGCTGTCGACATCGATGGTCATTACGCAGCCGCACAGGGCTGCCAGCAGTACGTCGCGGCCCTCGCTGCGGATGATGCCGAGGCCGCCGGGCATCACCGGTGCCTCGGCATCGCCGGCACAGGCCGCGGGCAGCGCGGCCAGCATCGGCACGGCCTGCCAGGGGTCGGGCTGCGGCACGCTGGCGCAGCCGGCCAGGAAGAGCAGGGCGGAGAGGGGGATCGGCAGGGATTTCATGTGCCCTCCGTCAGGGCAACCGGCGTGACACGGAGGCTTCCACGTTAAGGCGGCGCGCCGTCGCGGTCAAACCGCCCATGACCCATTGCGGTGCCACTGCCGGACGGGTGCCGCCGCCAGCAGCAGGAGCAGCGACAGCAGGTCGAGCATGCCACCACCACCGCCGCCACCACCGTCACCGCCATTGCCGCCCTGGGCACCGGCATTGCTGCCCGCGGCGCTGACGATGAACTGCCCCTGGTTGTTCTGCGGCACCTCGTCCGCGGCTGCGGAGAGGCTGGCGCTGATGGCATGCTGGCCTGTGCCGCCGACCCTGACTTCCAGCTCCACGTCCCAGGCGGCGCCGCTGCCGAGTGCCGGCAGGCTGCAGCTGATCTGCGTGGCGACAGGACTGCAGCTGCCGAGGCCGCCGAGGGTCGTGATGGCCATGGGTTCCAGTGCCGCCGGCAGATCGATCTGCAGGCCGAGCGTGCTGACCGGCTGGTTGCCCTGGTTCTGCACCCGCAAGGGAAGCACCAGCACGGCCCCCGGGGTGGTGGCAGTGTTTTCCGGCAACACCAGGGCCACGTCGAAGTTCGCCACCAGGCTGAGACAGCTGGCGGCCGGGTACAGTGAGAGACTCTCCTCGATTAGTGCGCCCATCACCGCCAGGCTGCAGGGCGAGAAGCTGGTGCTGGTGCTGGTGATGGTGGGTGCCATGAGGTAGCCATCCGGCGTGGCGGCACAGAATTCCTCACCGTCATGCGGAGCGCCGAAGTTGTGGCCGATCTCGTGGGCCGCCACCAGCCCGCTGAGGACCTGGGTGATGCCGGCGCTGGTGCTCAGGCTGGCGCCGAATTTCGCCGTGCACATGCCGCCGTTCCAGGCCATGCCAGCGATGCCCCCGGCGAAGCTGCGGTTGGTGAACAGGTGGGTGATGCCCGCCGTCGTGCTGCTGGTCCTGCGATAGCTGCCCAGTTGCTCGAGCAGCTCGCCGGCATCCACCGCATCCAGCCCGGCGGGGCCGGGCACGACGGGGGCGTCGGCCACCAGCGTCACGCCCAGCTGGCTGCTGAAGATGCCGTCGGCGATGTTGAGCCGCACCAGCATCTCGGTGACGGCATTGCTGCCGAAGCGCCCGGCGAAAAGCTGGTCCGCGAGCGGTGCGATGTGGATGCGGTAGGTGGGCACCGTGGCCGGTGCCATGCCGCCGATCCCGGCGGCCAGCGCCCGCATGGCATGCGCAGCCGTGCCGGGTGCATCCGCCGCAGGGTCCATCGGCACGGCATCGAGGTGGGCCAGCACGCCCGGTTCCACCAGCAGGTCGGAGAGCCGGTAGATCATGCTGCCATCGGCCGGCTGCGCCACGTTGGGCCCGAGCACGGTTGCCAGCTGCGCCACCGGCTCCACGCCGAAGAATTCGGCGCCGTCGTAGATCAGGCCGCTCAGCGCCCCTCCCTGGATCGCGAGGCGCACCCACGAGCCGGCCAGGCCCTCGATGCGCCCGCGGTAGAGCGTGGCGGGGGCGGGCGCGGGGCCGAGATCGTTGTTGGGGGCCAGCTCGAGGTCGAACTCGCGCCCGAAGGCATGGAAGGAGAGCCTGTTGCGGGCGCTGCCGGCTGCCTGCGGCCCCGGCATGGCCTGCCAGCGTGCCTCGATGCCTTCCGCATACAGCAGCGTCGTCTGCGAATCCGGCTCGACGGTCGCCTGGGCGGCCAGGCCGGCCAGCGCCAGGCAGGCGAACAGGGCAGCCCGCAGCGGCGGGCACCACGAGCGGGTACTGGTTGCGGGTTTGCTGTGATCCACCTTGCGGGCATTCCTGGGCAACGACTGCACGCGACCGGCAGCCACGCACCGCTGGCCAGCGTACTGGCCGGGCATGGCAGCCATCCGTCAATGGTCCGGCGCGGGCGCCGCGTCCCGCCCGCGGCGCCATCATAACCCGCGGGCGGGCGGTTATTTCTGCAAACGTGGTAGCAATTCGCGTCCGATGATGTGCAGTGCCTCGAGCGGGTCATCGTGCAGGCGCAGCGCGTTCTCGGTCATCCCCGCTGCCTCGAACTTCTTCAGGCGCTCCACGTGGCGGTCGAGGTCGGAGATGTCGCCGGCGAGGCTCAGGCCCTCGACCAGCTTGGCGCAGATCTCCGGGGGCACGCCCTTGATCTCGCCGCTGCGCGTGCGATAGGCGGTGAGGAAGGCGTTCTTGTTGGCGGCGACCACGGCCGCTTCCTCGGCGCTCAGCAGCGGCTCGTACCATTCCTCGCCCAGCCAGCCGCGCAGCATCATTTCGCGGCGTGCCTCGGCGAAGGAGGCCTCGCGGTCCCGCTTGACGTGGAAGGCGCAGAAATTGTTGACGCGGAACTCGCCGCGCTTGCGGCCATGGCGCTCGAGCGCGTCATGCAGCGTCTGCATCGTGCCCGGCAGCATGGGCTCGATGATGTCGCTCATCATGGTGCCGTCGGCGAAGCGTGCGGCCATGTCGAGCATCTTCGGCCCGGTGGCGCCCGCGTAGATGATGGGCGGCTCGCCCTTGACCCAGGTGGAGCGGAAGTAGCGCGCGCTGAACACCTCGCCGTCCCACTTGACCACCTGGCCGCGCACCGCGCGGTGCACCATGGCGATGGCCTCGCCGACACCGACCACGCGCTTGCCGTAGCCCACCTTGAGCACGCCGGGCCACTCGCCACCGCCGCCGATCACCATCATACCGCGGCCCTTGCTGGCCTCGTTGAGCGTGGAGACCAGATTGGCCATCTTCAGCGGATGCATCTCGTAGGGGCTGACCACCACCGCGCCCAGCATGATGCGACGGGTGGCTGCCGCGGCCGGCATCAGCGACATGAAGGGATCGCGGCCATTGGCGAAGTTCTGCGTCCACAGCCCGCGGATGCCGTAGCCCTCGGCGACCTGCGCCAGTTCCGCCACCTGCGTCGGCGTGACATCGGCCTCGAGAATGACATCGGTTTCCATGGCTGCCCCCTGTATGCATTGCTGAAGCCATCGAATCTAGCACGCCGGGGCGGCGACTACCGGCGTCGCACGGTTTCGGTATGTACCTACCCGGGCAGCCCCTCGCTACACTAGAGGTCGTCTGCAGCGTGGATCATCCGTCTTGTCGCGCACCCGGAGCATCACCCAGCGGCTGGCCAGCCTGCGCCGCCACAATCTCTATCGTCGCCGGCGCGTGGTCGAGGGCGCGCAGGGTCGCGAGATCGACATCGGCGGGCGCCGGCTGCTCAACTTCTGCAGCAATGACTACCTGGGGCTTGCTGCCGATCCGCGGCTGCGGGAGAGCCTGTGCGCGGCCACGCGGCGCTGGGGCGTGGGGGCGGGCGCTTCGCACCTGGTCTGCGGCCACACCGCGGCCCACCAGCAGCTGGAGGAGGCGCTGGCGGATTTCACCGGGCGCCCGCGCGCGCTGCTCTTCGGCAGCGGCTATGCCGCCAACATGGGTGCCATCGGTGCGCTGGCCGGTAGCCGCGACCGCATCTACCAGGACCGCCTCAACCACGCCTCGCTGCTCGATGGCGGCTGGCTGAGCGGCGCCGGCTGCCACTGGTATGCCCACGCCGATGCAGCCGATCTCGAACGCCAGCTCGCGGCCGCCGGCGAGGCCGGTGGCCAGGCGCTGGTGGCCAGCGATGGCGCCTTCAGCATGGATGGCGATCTCTGCCCGCTGGATGATCTTGTGCACGCCACGCGCCAACATGGCGCCTGGCTGATGATCGACGATGCGCACGGCTTCGGCGTGCACGGCCGCGGCGGGCGCGGGCTGGTGGATGCGGAGCATTACGGCACCGCGGAGGTGCCGGTGCTGGTGGGCACGCTGGGCAAGGCCTTCGGCACCGCGGGCGCCTTCGTCGCCGGGGACGAAGATTTCATCGAGCTGCTGGTCCAGCGCGCGCGCCACTACATCTACACCACCGCGCAGCCCGCGGCGCTGGCGGCCGCCACGCTCACCAGCCTGCGCATCGCGGAGGCCGAGGAGTGGCGCCGCGAGCGGCTGCGCGAGCTGGTGGCGCGCTTCCACGCCGGGCTCGCCGGGCTGGGGCTGCCGGTGCCGGCGGCCAGGCTGTCCATCCAGCCCATCGTCATCGGCGACCCGGGGCGCACGCTGGCGCTGAGTGCCGCGCTGGAAGAGGCGGGGCTGCTGGTGACCGCCATCCGCCCGCCGACGGTGCCGGTGGGCACCTCGCGGCTGCGGGTGACCTTCACCGCGGCCCACGAGCCGGCCGACGTGGATCGGTTGATCGAGGCGCTGGCCACAGTCCTGCGCCGGCTGCCGGGGGAGAGCGCCGATGGCTGAGTTCTTCATCACCGGCACCGATACCGGTGTCGGCAAGAGCATCGTCAGCGCGGGGCTGCTGCGTGCCGCCGCGCTGCGCGGGCTGCGCAGCACCGGGGTCAAGCCGCTGGCCGCCGGCGCTGAGTACCGCCACGGCGCCTGGGTCAATGACGACGCGCTGCTGCTGCAGTCCGCCTCCAGCGCCCCGCTCGCCTATGCCGACACCAACCCGGTGCTGCTGCATGCGGCCATGGCACCGCATCTCGCGGCCGAGGAGGAGGGCATGGCGCTCGAGGCCGCGGCGCTGGCACGGCATTGCCGTGGCGTGGCGCGGCTGGGGCACGAGCTGCTGCTGGTGGAGGGTGCAGGCGGCTGGCTGGTGCCGATCAACGCACGGGAGAGCCTGGCCGATGTCGCGGGCTTGCTCGGCTGGCCGGTGATCCTCGTCGTCGGCATGCGCCTTGGCTGCCTCAACCATGCGCTGCTCAGCGCGGCGGCCATCCGCGCGCAGGGGCTGCGGCTCGCGGGCTGGGTGGCCAACAGCGCCTCGCCATCGATGCCGGCGCTGGCTGCCAACATCGCCACGCTGGAAGCACGGATCGGTGCACCCCGGCTGGGGACGGTGCCATGGATGGGCAGCGAAGTGGGGCTGGATGCTGTGGCCGCGCAGCTCGACCTCGATCCGCTGCTGGTGCCCGCCCATGCTTGACTTCGACCGCCAGCACCTCTGGCACCCCTATGCCTCGATGGTGGACCCGCTGCGCTGCTGGCCGGTGGCATCGGCCGCGGGCTGCCGGCTGCGCCTCGCCGACGGCCGCGAGCTGGTGGACGGTATGTCGTCCTGGTGGTGCGCCATCCACGGCTACAACCATCCGGCGCTCAACGCCGCGCTGGAAGAGCAGATCCCGCGCATGGCGCACGTGATGTTCGGCGGGCTCACCCACGAGCCGGCGGTGGCGCTCGGCCAGCGTCTCCTCGACATCGTCCCCGCCGGGCTGGACCGCGTGTTCTTCGCCGACTCGGGCTCGGTGTCGGTGGAGGTCGCCATCAAGATGGCGCTGCAGTACTGGTTTGCACAGGGGCGCCCGCAGAAGGCGCGGTTGCTCACCATCCGCGGCGGCTACCACGGCGACACCTTCGGCGCGATGGCGGCCTGTGACCCGGTCAACGGCATGCACGAGCGCTTCAGGCCGGTGCTGGCGCAGCACCTCTTCGCGCCGCGCCCGCGCAGCCGCTTCGGCGAGCCGCTGCAGCCGGGCGACCTCGAGGCCTTCGAGGCGCTGATCGCTGCGCATGCGCAGGAGCTGGCCGCGGTGATCCTCGAGCCCATCGTGCAGGGCGCGGGGGGCATGTGGTTCTACTCGGCGGAGTACCTGGCCGGGGTTGCCGCGCTGTGCCGGCAATACGGGGTGCTGCTCATCGCCGACGAGATCGCCACCGGCTTCGGGCGCAGCGGCAGGCTGTTTGCCTGCGAGCATGCCGGCATCACGCCGGATATCCTCTGCCTCGGCAAGGCGCTGACCGGCGGCTACCTGACGCTGGCCGCGACGCTCGCTACCGAGCGCGTCGCGCGCGGCATCTCCGCCGATGGCGGGCTGCTGATGCACGGGCCCACCTTCATGGCCAACCCGCTGGCCTGCGCGGTGGCGGCGCGCAGCATCGAGCTGCTGCTGGAAAGCCCCTGGCAGGCACGGGTGGCGGCGATCGAGGCGCAGCTGCGTGCGGGGCTCGGGCCGCTTGCCGCGCACCCGGCGGTGGCCGAGGTGCGCGTGCTCGGTGCCATCGGCGTGGTGGAAACCCGCGAGCCGGTGCCGATGGCGGCGCTGCAGGCGCACTTCGTCGCGCAGGGCGCGTGGATCCGTCCCTTCGGGCGACTGGTCTACCTGATGCCGCCCTACACCATCAGCCCGGAGGAACTCGGGCTGCTCATCCACGCGGTGGCCAGCGGCCTCGACACGCTGGCCTGAACCACCGCCACCGCCACGGGAGTCCGGCCATGGCACTCAAGCGACCAAGGCATGCCTCGGGCACGCTGGTCATCCTCGAGCACGATTCGCGCATCCTCAGCGACAACCCGCTGGGCGATCCCCACCGGCGCCGGCTCGGCGTGTGGCTGCCGCCGCAATACGACCACGGGCCCGCGGGCAGGCGCTTCCCCGTGCTCTACGACCTCGCGGGCTACACCGGCTCGGGGCTCGCGCACGCCAACTGGAAGCCCTTCGGCGACAATGTGCCCGAGCGTGCGGCGCGCCTCGTCGGCGAGGGACGCATGGCGCCCGCCATCATCGTCTTTCCCGACTGCTTCACGGCGCTCGGCGGCAACCAGTACATCAACTCCAGCGCCATCGGCCGCTACGCCGACTACCTCACCCGCGAGATCGTGCCCTTCGTGGACCGCGAGTTCCGCACGCTGGCCGGCCGCGAGCATCGCGGCTGCTTCGGCAAGTCCTCCGGCGGCTACGGCGCCATCATCCACGGCATGAAGTACCCGCAGGTCTGGGGCGCGGTGGCCAACCACTCGGGCGATGCCTGCTTCGACATGGTGTACCGCGGCGACTGGCCCAACACGCTGAACGAACTGGCGCGCTTCCGGCGCCCCGGGCTGCGCCCCGGGCCCTATGCGGCCGTGCAGGAGGCGGCGCGCGAGGGCCTGTCCGAGGGCCTCGATGACGGGCGCGTCCGGCGCTTCCTCGATGCGGTGTGGAAGAAGGAGAAGCTGTCGATCGGCGAGGGCCACTGCCTCATGAACCTCTGCATGGCGGCAAGCTACGACCCCGACCCCGGCGCACCGCTCGGCTTCCGCCTGCCCTTCCACCTCGAGACCGGGGAACTGCTGCCGCGGCGCTGGGCGCGCTGGCTGCGCCACGACCCGGTCAACCTCGTCGATCGATATCGCGACAACCTCGCCTCGCTGCGCGGCATCTACATCGATTGCGGCTGGCGCGACCAGTACAACATCCACTATGGCAGCCGGCAGCTCTCGCAGCGCCTCGCTGCCGCCGGCATCGGGCACGTGTACGAGGAGTTCGACGACAACCACTCGGACATCGACTACCGCATGGACGCCAGCCTGCCGTTCCTCGTGCAGACGCTGGGCTGAGGGACTTTCCGCTCAGCGGATGTCGGATGCCTCCGCTGCCGGTGCCTGGTAGCGGGTTGGCTTCGACGTGCCGACCAGCCTTGCCGGCAACGGCAGCGCACTCGCGAGCGACATGGCGATGGCTGCCAGGTAGGGCACGGTCTGCACCAGCAGGACCATGATCCAGACCGACAGGTCGGGGCTGCCCATCAGGTCGATGGTGCTGACGCCCCATGCGGCCAGCAGCAGGGCAAGGGCCATCAGCCACTCTTCGCGGGCGGACAGCAAGGCGGTCAGCAGGGCATGCCGCTGCGCCCGCTTGGGCGTGCGGAAGAAGGGCTTGTCCCGCGTGAGCAGACCGGAGAGCATCGCCACCCCCACGGTGTGCGAAAGGGCCAGCCCGGCCAGCGCGGCGGCGGCGATCTGTCGCGGGCGGGCGCCGACGCAGCTCCGGTACAGCTCGATGAGCTTGGCCGCCTTGAAGGCGAACAGCGACAGCGGCAGCACCGAGAAGATCAGCAGCGGCGGGTCGACGACGCCGGGCGCCATGACCATGCCGATCGACCAGCCCAGCGCCGCCAGGTTGAAGAGCAGGTTGGCGCCATCGGCAACCCACGGCAGCCAGCCGGCCAGGAAGTGGTAGCGCTGGCCGGGGGTGAGCGAGTGGTCCCGCCAGCGGAACAATATGCCGGCATGGCGGCGCATGATCTGCATCGCGCCGTAAGCCCAGCGGAAGCGCTGCTTGCGGAAATCGTCGAAGGTGTCCGGCATCAGGCCACGGCCGTAGGAGCGCGGCAGGTAGGTCGCGGCCCAGCCCCGCTCGAACAGGCGCAGGCCGAGCTCGGCATCCTCGGTGATGCACCATTCGCTCCAGCCGCCGACCGCCTCGAGCGCCGCGCGGCGCACCAGTGTCATCGTGCCGTGCTGGATGATCGCGTTGCGCTCGTTGCGCGTGACCATGCCGATGTAGAAGAACCCGGCGTATTCCGCGTAGCAGCTGGCCTTGAAGGCATTCTCGCCGGCGTCGCGGTAGTCCTGCGGGGCCTGCGCAATAGCCAGCTTCGGGTCGGCGAAGGCGGGCAGCATGTCGTGCAGCCACTCCGGGTGCACGACGTAGTCGCTGTCGATGACGGCGATGATCTCCGCCGCCGGATCGGTGTTGCGCAATGCGAAGTTGAGCGCCCCGGCCTTGAAGCCGGCCAGCGGCGCCACGTGGAAGAACCTGAAGCGCGGGCCGAGTGTGGCGCAGTGCGCCTCGACGGGCCTCCAGACCGCTTCATCGCGGGTGTTGTTGTCGATCACCAGGACTTCGAAATCCTGCCAGTCGAGCCTGGCCAGCGCATCGAGGGTCTCGATGACCATGGCCGGTGGCTCGTTGTAGCAGGGCACGTGTATCGAGACCTTCCGGCAACCGGCCGCCGGGCTGCAGGGCTTGCC
>JACFNV010000050.1 GCA_019454675.1 Gammaproteobacteria bacterium
TAATCGTCGTCAGCGGCCTCGACGACAATCTTGCCGCCATCAATACGGTGCTGCGCGAGGCCGGGCATGCGGTGCACTGTACCCGGGTCGATGAGCCGGCCATGCTGGAAGAGGCCATCGCCGAGCACCATCCGGAACTGATCCTGATCTTTGCCGACGAGCCCGATCTCGACCTGACGGGTCTCTCCGGCGCCATCTTCCGGCGCAACCCGCCGCTGCCCGTCATCATCGTCCGCCAGCAGGTCAGCGAGCGCATCATCGCCGAGGCGGTTGCCGCCGGCGCGCGCGACGTGGTCTCGCTCGAGTACCGCGGCCGCCTGCAGGCCGTGGTGGAGCGCGAGCTGCGCACCCGCCGCCTGCAGGCCGCGCTCGATGGCGTGCTCTCCTCCGCCAGCCAGTACAAGCAGGAACTGCGCAACCTCATGCAGGGCGCCACCGAGGCAATCGCCGACGTGCAGGAGGGCATCATCATCGCCGCCAACCCCGCGTGGCTGGGCATGTTCGCCATGGAGACCGAACAGGAACTGCTCGGCCTGCCCTTCATGGACCAGTTCGACACCAAGGACCTGCCCAGCCTCAAGGGCGCGATACAGGCCTGCCTCAAGGGCAAATGGAGCGATGCGACGCTGCAGGTGACCGGCAGGCGCCGCGACGGCGGCATGCTCGGGCTCGAACTGCGCCTGGAAGCGGTCACCGTGGAAGGCGAACCGGCGGTGCGGGTCATCGTGCCGGCCGAGGTGGCAGGCGAGGCTCCCACCGAGGAGCTGGTCGAACAGGCGCTGTGCAAGGACCCTTCCACCGGCCTCCTGCTGCGCCACCATTTCCTCGAGCAGGTGCATGCCCGCCTGCAGTCGCCACCGGCCGCGGGGGTACGCGCGCTGGTCTATTTCCGGCCCGACAACTTCTCGCGCGTGCACGGTGACGTCGGCCTGCTCGGCACCGAAGCGCTGATCATGCGCCTGGCCGAACAGCTGCGCGAACTGCTCCAGCCCAACGACATCTGCGGCCGCTTCGGCGGCACCATCTTCGCCATGCTGCTCGAGCGCGGCACCATGCAGGACATCGAGGCCTGGGCCGAACAGCTGCGCAAGACGGTGGCCAGCAGGGTGTTCGAGGTGGACAGCCAGTCGACCACCCTCACCTGCACCATCGGCCTCACCGAAGTCGACAGCGAGGCCGCCCCGCTCGCCAGCATCCTCACCGTGGCCGAGAAAGCCTGCCGCAGCGGGCGCGATGCCGGGGGCAACCGCGTCGAGCTCTGCGACTCCACCTCCGCCACCCGCAAGCTGCGCATCAACGATGCCACCTGGGTGCCGCGCATACGCTCGGCCCTGATGCAGAACCGCTTCCGCCTGCTGCACCAGCCCATCGCCAGCCTCACCGAGGAAGTGCAGGGCATGTTCGACACCCTGGTGCGCATGGTCGACGAGGCCGGCAACCTGGTCCTGCCCGGCGAGTTCATGCCGCCGGCGGAGCGCGCCAACCTGGTCAAGAACGTGGACCGCTGGGTCATCGGCGCCTCGCTGTCCTTCTGCGCCACCCGGCAGCCCACGCTGGTCTTCGTGCGCCTCTCGCGCGACTCCGTGCTGGACGAAAGCCTGCCGGACTGGCTGGCGGCCCGCATGCAGGGCATGAAGGTGCCGCCATCGCGCCTGTGCTTCCAGGTCAGCGAGGAGGTTGCCAGCGCGCACCTCAAGCAAACGCAGGCGCTTTCCGGCAGGCTCGGGACCCTGGGCGCGCTGTTCGCCATCGACCACATCGGCACCGGCCGCGACTCGGCCCAGCTGATCCAGCACGTGCCCATGCAGTTCATGAAGATCGACGGCAGCCTGATGCAGGGGCTCAACCGCGATGCCGAGCAGCAGCAGCGGGTCTCGCAGCTGGCACAGGCCGCCCGCCAGCTCGGCATCCGCAGTATCGCGGAGCGGGTCGAGGACGCCAAGACCATGGCCGTGCTCTGGCAGCTCGGCATCGCCTACTTCCAGGGCAACTTCGTGCAGACCCAGGGCGTGGTGCTGGAAAGCGCCCCGGGACATGCGCAGCTGTCGGCCGGCTGAGCCGGCAAGGGAGACCTGGGTCACGAATCCGCGTTGTCGCATGGCAGGAATACCGCCCCCCGCCCGGAAACGAGAACCGATTCATTTACCGTTTTATTGACAAATGCTTTCCTCCACCACGCCATTGCCGCAAGCAGGCAATGGCGCAAGAAACCGAATCCTGGAGCGAGATCCTATGAGCCGCGGTCATCGCCGGTTGCCTCCGCGCCGGCAAGCTTCCCCCGGAAGCATGCCTTCCCCAGCCACCCGCGGGCGCCGCGGGCTTGCGGCTGGCGCCCTGGCCATGGGCGGACTGGTGACATCGCTGCTGACCCCGGCCCATGCGCTGACGCTCGGCAATGTTGCGGTGGACTCGGCGCTGGGCCAGCCCCTGAGCGCGCGCATCCCGGTCGAGCTCGCGGCCGGCGAGATGCTCAGTGCCGCCTGCGTCAGCGTGCCGACACCCGCGCACCCCGATCTCGGCGCCCTGCCCCGCGCGGAGGTCAGGATCCCGGAAGTCTCCGGCGCCGGGCGCTTTGCCCTGCACATCACCACCAGCCAGGCACTCTACGAGCCGATGTACGAGCTGCAGGTGCAGGTGCGCTGCAATGGCATGCCCTTGCTGCTACGCCAGTACGTGCTGATGCTCGACCTGCCGGGCATAGCGACCGCGGCGACGGCCACGTCCCTGCCCGCGGCAGCACCGGCAAGCGGGACCGCCGCGCCCGCGACCAGGACGGTTCCGGCCAATACCCGTCGCCCGGCTGCAGCATCCCGGGCTGCTTCCCGCACTGCCCCCATCCCCGCCGACGCTCCCTATCGGGTAGCGGCCGGCGACACGCTGCTCGGCATCGCCGCCAGGGTGGAAGGCCGCCAGGGCCGGACGCTCTGGCAGATGGCGGAAGGGATCCTCGCCGCCAACCCGGAAGCCTTCATCGGCAACAACCCGGACCTGATCAAGCTCGGCAGCCTCATCCTGATCCCGGGCGGGGATGCACTCTCCCTGCCCGCCAGCGATCCGGCAAGCGCCGTCCGACCGCTGACGACACCCTCGTTGCCGAGCACCGGCACGGCGGCGGCCACTCCCGCGACATCTGCCGACGCGACGGCAAGCATTGCCCTGCCGGCATCGTCGGAGGCCGTTGCCACGCCGGCCGCCAGCGCTGCAGACACCACGCCCCCGGCCAGCGTCGAGGCGGGGGCAGATGCCACGACCACCGATCTGCCGCAGTCATGGACGCCCCCGGTCGGCACCGATGCGGGGCGTGTGTTCGTGGACGAGGTATCCGACGCGCAGGCCATGCCGGCGGCAGCGCCGCAGGCCAGCGTCGCCGCTGATGCCGCAAATAACACCGGAAAGCAGGGTGCCCCGGCGTGGCTGGCGGCATTGATCGGCATCCTCATCGGCGCAGCGCTCAGCCTGGCCCTGTTGCGCGAGCGCCTGGTGGCTGCCCTCGGCGGCCTGGCCAGGCGTTCCTCACCGGTCGCCGAGGCCACGGAGGCTCCCGCGCCTGCAGCGGCGGCACCAGCACCCGCGGCACCGCTCAGCTTCAAGACCGCACCGGCACCGCAGGAAGCCACCATGGTGGTGGAAGAGCATCCGGCCGACGATGCCACCGAGGAGTTGATGGCGGTCGACGAGGCATCGGTGACGGTGGAGCACCTGGTGCCATCGGCGGTGCCGCTCGACGACACGGCGGACGATCTCGCCAGCCTGTTCGACCAGGAGCCGGACCTGCCGCTGCCCGCTCGCGCCACCGATGACGGGGCCGCGGCTGCCGACCTGGACCTCGACCTGAGTGCGGACGCCGCCGACGACACGCCGGACGAGGACATCAGCTGGATCGGCGACGAGACCGCGCTCACTCCCACCATGCATGCCGCCGCGCTCCCCGACACCGGGCGCTCGGACACGGTCGAGCAGATCGACCTGCAGACCCTGGCGCAGCAGGTCAGCGACGACCCCGCCATCTCGCAGACGCTGAAGGAAGCGCTGGCGCTGCTGGAAAGCGACTACGAGGAAGAGATGACCGCCAGCCAGCTGCTCGACCAGCACAAGCTGGAAAGCCTGCTCGACGAAGGGGACCTGGAAGACACGCTGGTGCGCACCGGCACCGACTTCCCCCGGCGGCGCTGAGCCTCCCCGGGCCGCAGCGGGAGCCTCAGGGCTCCCTGCGCGACACGCCCAGCCCTTCCACGCTGCGCCAGCCACGCGGCAGCAGCAGGCCACGCTGCCCGCGCTCGCCCGCATAGTGGTCGAGATCCGCCTTCTTGATCGTCATCAGGCGCTGCCCGCTGTGGACCAGCAGCTCATCGGCCGGCCCCAGCACCGCCACCGCGACCAGCCGCTCTGCACCCGACTTCAGCCTGGCAGCAGGGATGCCGAGGATGCGGTTGCCCTGGCCACGCGGCAGCTCGGGCAGGCTGGCGGCCGCAAACACCAGCAGGTGCCCCTCGGAACCGACGGCGGCCACGCGTGCATCGGCGGGGAAATCCCCGGGTGGGCAAGCCGCCGGGATGATCACGTCCCAGCCCGGCTTCAACCGCAGCGCCGCCTTGCCGGCGCGGTTGCGGCCGTGGAGCTCGCCCAGCCTGACGAAGAAGCCATAGCCAGCGCTGCTCGCCACCAGCCAGCAGGCATCGGGCTCGCCGATCATGACGCCGCGGAAGCTCGCGCCATCCGGCGGGTTGAAACGGCCCGAGAGCGGCTCGCCCTGGCCGCGCGCCGAGGGCAGCGAATGGGCCGGCAGGCTGTAGGCCCGGCCGGTGGAGTCGAGGAACACCGCTGTCTGGGTGCTGCGCCCGCGCGCCGCGCACAGGAAGGCATCGCCGGTCTTGAAGCTGAGCGTCGCCGGGTCGATGTCATGTCCCTTGGCGCCACGCACCCAGCCATGACCGGAAAGCACCACCGTCACCGGCTCGGCAGCCACCAGCTCCTCCTCGGCCATGGCCTGCGCGGCATCGCGCTCCACCAGCATGGTGCGCCGCTCGTCGCCGAACTCGTGCGCAAGCTGCTCGATCTCCCCGCGCACCAGCGCGCGCAGCCTGGCGGGGCTGGCGAGGATATCGGCCAGGCGCTGGCGCTCTTCCGCCAGCGCCTGCTGCTCGCCGCGGATCTTCATCTCCTCGAGCTTCGCCAGGTAGCGCAGCCGCAGGTTGAGGATGGCCTCGGCCTGCACCTCGCTCAGCCCGAAGCGGCTCATCAGCGCGGGCTTCGGCTCGTCCTCGTGGCGGATGATGCGTATCACCTCGTCGATGTCGAGGTAGGCGATCAGCAGGCCGTCGAGGATGTGCAGGCGCTCCTCGACCTTCTCCAGGCGGAAGCGCAGGCGCTTCGCCACCGTCTCCAGGCGGAAGCCCAGCCAGTCGAGCAGCAGCGTGCGCAGGTCGCGCACCGCGGGCTTGCCGTCGGTGCCGATGACGTTGAGGTTGACGCGCAGCGTGCGCTCGAGGTCGGTGGTGGCAAACAGGTGCAGCATCAGCGCATCGATGTCCACGCGATTCGAGCGCAGGCCGATCACCAGGCGGGTGGGATCCTCCTCGTCGGACTCGTCGCGCAGGTCATCGACCATCGGCAGCTTCTTCGCCCGCATCTGCATGGCGATCTGCTCGAGGATCTTCGCTCCCGAGGCCTGGTAGGGCAGGCTGTTGATGACGATGTGGTTGTCATCCTCGACCTCGTAGGTGGCGCGCACCCGCAACGTGCCATTGCCCTTGGCGTAGACCTCGACGATCTCCTCGCGGCTGGAGACGATCTCGCCACCGGTCGGCAGGTCGGGCCCCTTGATGGAGCGCATCAGCTGGCGCAGCGAGAGCTCGGGATCATCGATGAGCCTGAGAAGGCCGGCGGCGATTTCGCGCAGGTTGTGCGGCGGCACGTCGGTGGACATGCCCACCGCGATGCCGCTGGCACCGTTGAGCAGCAGGTTGGGCAGGCGCGCGGGCAGCAGCACCGGCTCGCGCAGCGTGCCGTCGAAATTGGGCACCCAGTCGACGGTGCCCTGCTCGAGCTCCTCGAGCAGCACGCTGGCATAGGGGCGCAGCCGTGCCTCGGTATAGCGCATGGCGGCAAAGGACTTCGGGTCGTCCGCCGAGCCCCAGTTGCCCTGGCCATCGATGAGCGGATAGCGGTAGGCGAAGTCCTGCGCCATGTGCACCATGGCCTCGTAGCAGGCACCGTCGCCATGCGGGTGGAACTTGCCGATCACGTCGCCCACGGTGCGCGCGGACTTCTTGTGCTTCGAGCCTGCCGCCAGGCCGAGCTCGCTCATCGCGTAGATGATCCGCCGCTGCACCGGCTTGAGGCCGTCGGCCACGTGCGGCAATGCGCGGTCGAGGATCACGTACATCGAGTAATCGAGGTAGGCGCGTTCGGCAAAGGCCTGCAGCGGCAGCTTCTCGACGCCCTCGAAGTCCAGCCTGTTCTGGTTGTCCATCGTCTGCTTCCCGGCCTGTCGGCTCAGACCTGTACCTGTGCCAGGTTGCCCTTGGCCTCAATCCAGCTGCGCCGGTCCGCGGCGCGCTTCTTGGCGAGCAGCATGTCGAGCAGCTGCTCGGCCTGATCATCCGCCCCGACGGTGAGCTGCACCAGGCGGCGGGTATCGGGCGCCATGGTGGTCTCGCGCAGCTGCGCCGGGCTCATCTCGCCCAGCCCCTTGAAGCGGGTGATGCTGAGCTTGCCCTTGAGCCTGCCCGCCTCGACCCGCTCGAGCACCCGTTCGCGTTCGGCCTCGTCGAGCGCATAGAACACCTCGCGCCCGACATCGATGCGAAACAGCGGCGGCATCGCCACGTGGACGTGGCCGGCGCGCACCAGCTGCGGGAAATGGCGCAGGAACAGCGCGCAGATCAGCGTCGAGATGTGCTGGCCGTCCGAGTCGGCGTCGGCGAGGATGCAGATCCGGTGGTAGCGCAGGCCCGAGAGGTCGGTGCTGCCCGGGTCCACGCCGATGGCAAGGCTGATGTTGTGCACCTCCTGCGAGGCCAGCAGCTGCGCCTGCTCCACCTCCCAGGTGTTGAGGATCTTGCCCCGCAGCGGCAGCACCGCCTGCGTGCGCCGGTCACGGGCCTGCTTGGCCGAGCCGCCTGCCGAGTCGCCCTCCACCAGGAACAGCTCGCAGGATTCGGGGTCGTCCTGGCTGCAGTCGGCGAGCTTGCCGGGCAGCGCGGGACCTGCCACGACCTTCTTGCGGGTCACCACGCGGGCGGCCTTGAGCCGGTCCTGCGCGGCCGCGATGGCGCGCTGGGCGATCAGGTCGCCGGTCTCCGGGTGCTGGTTGAGCCAGAGCGCGAGCGCGTCCTTGACCGCCCCGGCGACGAAGGCGGCGCACTGGCGCGAGGACAGCCGCTCCTTGGTCTGGCCCGAGAACTGCGGGTCCTCGAGCTTCACCGAGAGCACGTAGGCCACGCCATCCCACACATCCTCGGGCGCGAGCCTCACCCCGCGCGGCAGCAGGCTGCGGAAGTCGCAATACTCGCGCAGCGCCTCGGTGAGCCCGCTGCGCAGGCCGTTCACGTGGGTGCCGCCCTGCGGGGTCGGGATCAGGTTGACGTAGGACTCGGCGGGCACGCTTGCCGCGCCCTCGGCCCAGAACAGAGCCCACTGGGCTTCCTCGTGCGCGGTGCCGGCCTCGCCGGTGAAGGGCTGCGCCGGCAGGGTGGCGACCTCACCGGTCGCCTCCGCGAGGTATTGCCCGAGCCCGCCCTCGTAGTGCCACTCGAAGCGCTGCTCGGGGTGCTCGACCACGAAGACGATCGTCAGGCCCGGGCAGAGCACCGCCTTGGCCTGCAGCGTGTGGCGCAGCTCCGGTACCGAGAAGCGCTCCGAGTCGAAGTACTTCGGGTCGGGCCAGAAGCGGATGGTGGTGCCGGTGTTGGCCTTGCCCACCTTGCCCACCGTCTCCAGCGGCCCCGCGCGGTTGCCGCCGCGGAAGCTCATGTTGTACTCGTGGCCGCCGCGGCGCACCCACACCTCGAGGTTCTTCGACAGCGCATTGACCACCGAGACCCCCACCCCGTGCAGGCCGCCCGAGTAGTGGTAGCTCTTGCTGGAGAACTTGGCCCCGGCGTGCAGCCGGGTGAGGATCAGCTCGACGCCCGGCACCTTTTCCTGCGGGTGGATGTCCACCGGCATGCCGCGGCCGTCATCGGCCACCTGCAGCGAGCCATCGCGGAACAGCGTGACCTCGATGCGCCGACAATGGCCGGCCAGCGCCTCGTCGACGCTGTTGTCGATGACCTCGTGCGCCAGGTGGTTGGGCCGCGAGGTATCGGTATACATGCCCGGCCGGCGCCGGACCGGGTCCAGGCCGCTGAGGACCTCAATGGCGGAGGAATCGTAGTTGCTGCTCATCGCTGCGCTCGTGCTCGCCTTCGGACGCGGTGGTGCGCAGGACCTCCGCCGACTCCGGCAGCGGGGGCTGCTGGTTCCCTGACCACGGATGACGGGAGCGGGGCGGCCCGGCGCTCACGATGCCGGGGGATGCGCACGACCGGCGCAGATGGTAGTGCCCGCGGCGGGCGGCGGCAAACCCCCGCTCGGGATCGGTCGGCAGCGGTGCGCACGGGACCCAGCGTGAAACCGCCGCGGCGCATCCTGCATCACCGCAGCCAGTCCGCGAGGGCGGAGGGCAGGCTGCGAAGCGTCAGCCGGGTACCGGGCTGCTGTGCGTCACCGGCCGCGCGAGGCTCCCGCCCGCTGCCAGCCCCTGCAGGGCCGGCGGACTGGGTGCTCGATGCCAGCCGCAAATCCCGCACCGGCTGCCGCCGGTGGCGGTCAGCAGCCATCAGTGCCGTCGCGCAGGTGGTCGCACGGGTGCCGGGCCAATGCCCGACACCCGCGGTTCATGTGGCAGCGGAGCGCAGCCCCCTACGCATCCGCGACGCTGGTGCGCGCACGGCGGCGCACGATCCCGAACACTCCCATCGCGCTCCCGAACAGCCACACCGCGGCCGGTACCGGGACGATATCGCCGGGGCGCACGGCCCAGACGTGCAAGGCAAGGGTCTGGTTGGTGTTGTCCTGGCCGCCGCCGTCGAAGCCGAAGAGCCACGCGTTGCTACCGGGAGCGGGCGCGTAGACCGTGCCCGACCAGTAGATGTAGGACTGGACGTTGCTGAACAGGTTGTAGTTGGCATTGTGCGTCGTGACAATGGATTGGAGTGCGACGCCGCCCAGCTCGCCGTAGAAGAGATGACCCATCTCGCTGCCGGTGCAGAAATAGCCCCAGCTGACTCCGCTGCTCTGGATTTGACAGCTCGGATCCGGCTGCAGCGTCGTCGGCAGCCGCCAGTCGTTCACCCCGAGATAGTTCGCGCTGTTCATCGCCGCAATCCACTCGTTGGCCTCGCTCCAGGTCATCCTGCCATTGAGGGCGATGCCCGTGACGCCGAAGGTGTTGGTCGCCGCAAGGTTCGCATTCGCCAGCCAGGTGATGTTGCGATCGGTGTCGTAATAGGCCTGTCCGCCGAGGCGTTCGAGCAGCGCGGCATTCGCCGAGCTGCAGCACCACAGCGCCAGGACCATCCCGCCGAGATATTTCTTCATGACGTTCCCCCCATCGAGCTTTGCCATCGTTGCTGGTTCTTCCGCAAACCGGACCAAGCCCCTTCCGTTTCCGGGCTGCAGCATGAATCTACCCCCCCCGAGGTTCTGCAACTTCTTGTGCGGACGGGATTTTCCATAAGATGGCGGAGCAGATTTTCCGAGGCTGTCGCCATCGATCGATGGCCGGCGGCTGGTCGGCTACGACAACGAAGCCGGCAAGGGCGACCACCGCCATGTCGGCGATGTGCAGACGGCATACCGGTTCACGACACCGGAACAACTGGTGGCAGACTTCCTGGCCGACGTCGATCGGATGCGAGGACAACGACGATGAGTGCAAGCAAGAAGATCCAGCTTCATGTCGGCACGCCGCAGGACATGGGGCAGCGATTCACCAGCGCCTGGCACCGGGCAGGGCGTGGCGAGCGCGTCCGGGAAACGCACCTGACGTTCCCCGATCTGCCGGAACTGCTCAATGCGCTGACGCCGAAACGGCTGGAACTGCTGCGTGCGCTGCATGCGCAGCCTGCCCCGTCCATCCGGGCGCTGGCACAGCGGCTCGGGCGCGATTACAAGCGCGTCCACGAGGACGTCGAGACGCTGGCCGCCTCCGGCCTGCTCGACCGCCAGCCAGACGGCCTGCGCGCTCCTTACGATGCCATCGCCGCCGAGATGCGGCTGTAGGCAACTGCACAAAAGGTGCCCGGCCGGGCATGAGCCCGCCTCCGTGCCGGATCCGGGGCGGCGATCCCGCCCCGGCCCGATCTCAGTCGAGATCCGCCAGCAGCGATTCGCGCAGCAGCTCGGGCACGGCGTCGATGCGCACCCTGCAGGCGGGGTGGTCCACCCCTGCCGCAAGCCCCGCCCCCGCCTTGAGGGCAGCCACCATCGCCGGTGTCAGCTCGAAGCGCAGGAAATGCACCGCCGAGGTCTTCTCCGGGGTGCTGCGCTCGAGGTCCTCGTCGGCGGTGGCCAGCACCGCCGGATGGTCGTCGACCTGCATCCAGACGCGGTGCTCGATGCCCACCAGCCGCTCGAGCTGGCGGAGCCTTTCGGCCGGGTCCGGGTACTCGATCATGAAGGTCGCCTTCCAGTTGCTGCCATCCGGAATCAGCGGGTTGTAGGCGGCCAGCTCGTCGCGGATGCCCGCCTCCTCGAAGATGCGCTCCGCACGCAGCATCTCCTGCACCTGGTACTGCATGGTGAGGCGGTCCTCGAAGCACAACACCAGGTGCTCGCCCAGATGCAGGCGCCGGTGCCGCTTGTGGGCCATGACGCGGGCACGGAAGGCCTCACGCTGGCGCGCGTAGTCCTCGAGGCTGAAGAGGTCGGAGGGCGCCAGCTGCTGCATGGCTCAGATACCGTAGGCCTGCCGCAGCAGGCCGAGCGGGTGGGCGTAGATGTCCTCGGCCAGCTGGCCGGCGATCTGCGCGCCGGCCATCGGGCAATCGCTGGTCAGGTGCTGCGCCCCGGAATCCCTGACGCGCTTGACCACCGGTGCCGCGATCTTGAGCGAGTGCTTGCGGAAGCGCTCCTTCACGCCGTAGGTGCCGTCGTGGCCCGAGCAGCGCTCGATCAGCTCGAACTCGGTGCCCGGCACCAGCTCGAGCACCTCGCGGGTCTTGCGGCCGATGTTCTGCACCCGCTGGTGGCAGGGCACGTGGTAGGCCACCTTGCCCAGCTGCCCCTTGAAATCGGTGCGCAGCTTGCCTGCCTTGTGACGGTCGATGAGGTAGTCGAAGGGGTCGCGAAAGGCCTCCGCCACCAGCTTCACCTCCTCGTCGTCCGGGAACATGAGCGGCAGCTCCTGCTTGAACATCAGCACGCAGGAAGGAATGGGGGCGACGATGTCGTAGCCCTCGCGCACCCAGGTGGCGAGCCGCGGCACGTTGAATTCCTTGGCCTGCGCCACCGACTCGAGGTCGCCCAGCTCCAGCTTGGGCATGCCGCAGCAGCGCTCGTCGAGCGTCATGCGCACCTCGATGCCGTTGTGCTCGTAGATGGCCACCAGGTCCTCGCACATCGACGGCAGGTTGCGGTTGCCATAGCAGGTCATGAAGAGGATGACCCGCCCGCTGGTGGTCTCGGTCTTGCCGCTGCGCTCCGCGGGGCTGCCGTGCCCGCGCCGGCTCAGCCGCTTGCGCGCGGTGAGCGACTCGTAGCGCGGGATCGGCGCATCGGTGGCCACGCCGAGCGTCGCCTTGAGCGCGGCACGTCCGACGCCGGTGTTGTTGACGGCATTGACGATGCCCGACACCCCGGGCAGCCCGGCGAGGTTGCCCACCGCATCGGTGGCGGACAGCAGCCGGTCGCGCAGCGGCGCGCCCTCGTCGCGGAAATGCTTGGCCTTGGCACGCAGCATCAGGTGCGGGAAGTCGATGTTCCACGGGTGCGGCGGCACGTAGGGGCACTTGGTCATGAAGCACAGGTCGCAGAGGTAGCAGTGCTCCACCACCTCCCAGTAGACCGTCTTCGGCACCTCCTCCACCTCGCCCATGTCGGTGGCATCCACCGCATCGAAGAGGGTCGGGAAGGCGTTGCACAGGTTGAAGCAGCGCCGGCAGCCATGGCAGACGTCGAACACGCGCTCCATCTCGGTGATGAGCGCGGGCTCGTCGTGGAACTCTTCGCCCTGCCAGTCGATCGCGTGGCGCTGGGCTGCCTTCAGGCCGCCTTCACCGGGGGAATTGTCTGCCATGCCTCGGCTCCGCGGCCGGGCGTGCGGCCCGGCCTCTCGCTTTCACGGAAGAACGGCCGGGCACGCTACCGGCTGGTGTCGTGCCCGGCGTGGCCTCGCTCAGTTGCCGAGCGCGTCCAGTGCCTTCTGGAAGCGGTTGGCATGCGAGCGCTCGGCCTTGGCCAGCGTCTCGAACCAGTCGGCGATTTCCTCGAAGCCTTCCGCGCGGGCGGTCTTCGCCATGCCCGGGTACATGTCAGAGTACTCGTAGGTCTCGCCGGCGATGGCCGACTTGAGGTTGGCCGCGGTCTCGCCGATCGGCAGCCCGGTGGCTGGGTCACCCACCGCCTCGAGGTACTCGAGGTGGCCGTGGGCATGGCCGGTCTCGCCCTCGGCGGTGGAGCGGAACACCGCGGCCACGTCGTTGTAGCCCTCGACGTCGGCCTTCAGTGCGAAATACAGGTAGCGGCGGTTGGCCTGGGACTCGCCGGCAAAGGCATCCTTGAGGCTCTGTTCGGTCTTGCTTCCCTTGAGATTCACTGTCTTCTCCTCAGACTGGGATAGGGTCCGTAAGCGGGTCTATTTAGACTCGGTCCAATTGATTCTGGAACGCAGCGGACAAACTGTCAAACGGGGCCGATCACTATACACGCGGCCCGGCGCCATTGACCGCCCCCGGGGCCTGTGCCAACTTAGCCGCCCCTCCGCCAGCCTCCCCGTCCTGCCATGACCGAGCCACGCCGCCCGCGCATCGACCTTGAAAAGGCCCTGGCCGAGCTGGAAAGCATCGTCGGCCAGCTCGAGTCGGGGGAGCTCTCGCTGGAGAAATCGCTCAAGCAATTCGAGCGCGGGGTACGCCTGAGCCGCGAGTGCCAGGCTGCGCTGCAGGAAGCCGAGCAGCGCGTGCAGCTGCTGATGGGCGAGGAGCTGCGCGAGCTCGATCCCGAAACGCTCGAGGAACGCGATCCGCCGCCGGACGAAGCGGATTGAGGCGGGGGTGGCGCCCGCTCAGGTGCGGGTGCCGTTGTTGCCCTGCAGGCGCCGGATCAGCGCGCGCAGGAACACCTTGTTGAAGCGCAGCTGGCACTCGGTGGAAACCTGCTCCAGCAAGGTGGCGCTGACGCTCAGCACGGTGACGGGCTCCTCGGCGCGGATGGTGGAGTTGCGCTTCACCCCGCCCATGTAGCTGCTCTCGCCGAAGCACTCGCCATCGCCGAGCATGCCCACCGCCCGGCCGTTCATCTCTACCCGCACGCCGCCGCTGACGATGACGTAGAAGCGGTCATCGAGCTCGCCCTCGCGGACGATCTCGTCCCCCACCCCGTACTCGCGCCACTCACTGGCCCGCAGCAGCTCGAGGATCTCCGTCCCCGAGAAGTCATGGAAGAAGCGCAGGCGGCGCAGCTGTTCGAAGTGTTCGCGGTTGTCGCCGCGTGCATATTCCTGGCGCAGCTGCTGGTAGATGCGGGTCAGCCCGGCAGCCAGCTCGCCGCCGCTGATGCGCTGGGCCGGGTCCTTGGCCATCACCGCCATCACCAGCTGCTCGAGTTCGTCGGGGATACCCTCGCGCAGCGTATGCAGCGGCGCCGGCGTGGCGTAGACGATCCGGTTCAGCAGCCGCGCGAGCGTGCTTGCCCGGAAGGGGCGGAAGCCGGTCAGCAGCTCGTACATCACCGCGCCCAGCGAGTAGATGTCCGAGGCCGGCGTGATGTCGGCCGACTCCACCTGCTCGGGGGACATGTAGCTTGGCGAGCCCGCGATGCCCTCGATCCGCGAGCCCTCGGCATCGCGCAGCAGCGCGATGCCGAAGTCGACGATGCGCACGTCGTTGTTGCGGGTGAGCATGATGTTGCTCGGCTTGATGTCGCGGTGGATGACGCCGCGCTTGTGCGCATACTGCAGGGCGCGCGCGCACTTGTAGCTGATCTTGACCACGTCGTCGATGCGCAGCAGGTTGTCCGGGCGGCAGTAGGTGGCCAGCGTGCGCGCCCCCTGCACGTGCTCCATGACCACGTGGTACTGCCCGCCCTCCTCGCCCGCGTCGTAGATGGGCAGGATGTTGGGGTGCTGGAGCATCCCCACCATGCGCGCCTCGTTGAAGAACATCTTGCGCGCGATGCGCGCGCGCTCGGGGTTCTCGTCCGGGGCGATGTTGTAGGCCTTGATGGCCACGTCGCGCTTGAAGAAGGGATCGTGCGAGAGATACACCGTCCCGGTGCTGCCGCGCCCCACCTCGTTGACGATGAGGTACTTGCCGATGCGCTCGGGCATACGTGCCGCAGGCGCCGACGCCATGGGCACCGCATCGAGGGCTGCGGCTTCGCTCAATGAAGATAGGCGGACAGTTTCCAAAGGCTCGACACAACCGCGGCCGCGAATGCGGCCGCCAACGCGTCGTCGAGCATAATGCCGAGCCCGCCGGGGATTCTGTGATCAGCCTCGCGTATCGGCCAGGGCTTCCAGATGTCCATCACGCGGAAGGCGAGGAAGGCCAGCACGCTCCACAGCGCGGTGCGCGGCACCGCAGCCAGCGTCGCCCACATGGCGACGATCTCGTCCAGCACGATGCCCGGGTGATCGTGCACGCCGAGCCGGCGCGTGCTCAGCCCGCA
This sequence comes from Gammaproteobacteria bacterium, assembly GCA_019454675.1. Taxonomy (GTDB): domain Bacteria; phylum Pseudomonadota; class Gammaproteobacteria; order Steroidobacterales; genus QUBU01. Next base: position 14,872 of record JACFNV010000050.1, read on the forward strand.
AAGCCACACCCCCAGCACGAAACCGCCCGCGGCAAGCCCCAGATGCAGGCGCGGATCAAGCGGCGGCACCAGCCAGTACAGCAGCACCGCCAGCAAGGAGCCCCAGGTCCCCGGCGCCCACGGCAGCAGTCCGCTACCGAGGCCGAAGGGCAGCCAGTGCAGGGGGTGGCGCAGGACCTCGCGCGACAGGGATGTGGATGATGGCGATGCCACGCCTGCTTCACCCGAAATGCTGGAAGGCGCGGGTGCACGGGGTCCAGGCCGAGCCCTCCAGCTGCCAGTGCAGGCCGGGGGGCTTGCGTACCGTGCCTATGCGGGTGGCGGGCACCGTCCAGCCACGGGCGAGCCGCGCGAGCCTTGCCTCGTGGCGTACGGGCACGGTGAACAGCAGTTCGTAGTCGTCGCCGCCGGAGAGCGCCATCTCGCGTGCAGCCTCGAGCCCCACCGCGGCGAGCAGCTGCGGCGAGAGCGGCAGGCTGGCGAGGTCGAGCATGGCGCCGCAGCCGCTGGCCTGCATGAGCTTGCCGAGGTCCTCGTGCAGGCCATCGGAAATATCCATCATCGCCGAGGCAATGCCGGCGAGCGCCCTGCCCTCGCGCAGCCGCGGCTGCGGGTAGAGGAAGCTCTGGCGCAGCTTCCGGCTGCCGCCACGCCGGTCGAGCTGCAGGCGCCCGGCCACCGCATCGCCCGGGTGGCCGGTGATCCAGATGCCATCCCCGGGGCGCGCGCCGCTGCGACCGATGTGATGGCCGCGGCGCACCGCGCCCTGCACCGTGACCGTGGCGCCCTGCGGCCCGCGCACCGTGTCGCCGCCGATCAGCGCCACCTGCCAGGCATCGGCCAGCGCAAAGAAGCCGGCGGCAAACTCGCGCAGCCAGGCGGCCCGCGCCCGCGGCTGGCTGAGCGCCAGCGAGGCCCACAGCGGCCTGGCGCCCATGGCGGCAAGATCGCTGAGGTTGATGGCGAGGCTGCGGTGGCCGATGGCGCGCAGCGGGGTGCCGGGCGGGTAATGCACGCCCTCGAAGATGGCATCGGTGGCGGTGACGAGGTCGAGGCCGGGCGGCAGGCGGGTGATGGCGGCATCGTCGCCGATGCCGAGCACCACGTCGCGGCGGGAGGAGGCGGGGCGCTGGAAGTAGCGCCGGATCAGCGTCGTCTCATCGAGGCCGCGGCGCTGCGCTGCCATGCCCTAGGTGCCCGTGGCCGGCACGGCATCCCCGCGCAGGCGCCGGTTGAGGGCATCCAGCACGGCGTTTACGTAGCGGAAGCTGTCCTGCGCGCCGAACTCCTTGGCCAGCTCCACCGCCTCGTCGATCACCACCCCTCCGGGCACGTCGGGATGTGCGCGCAGCTCGTTCGCGCCGATCCACAGCACCGCGTGCTCCACCGGATCGAGCTGCGCGGGCGGGCGGTCGGCGGCTTCCTGAATGAGCGCGTCGAGCTCGGCCTCGGCCGGCACGATCTCCTCCAGCAGCAGGCTGAAGTAGGCGGCATCGATGCCGCGGAATTCCTTGCTGGCGCTGTACTGCTCGACCAGCTCGGCCACCCCGTGGCCCGCCAGCTGGCGCTGGTAGAGCGCCTGCAGGGCCAGCCGGCGTGCGCCGCGACGACCACGGGCCATGAGCGGACCCCGCGCCTCAGCTGCCGATCTGCCGCAGCAGGCTCACCATCTCGATGGCGGCCAGCGCGGCATCGGCGCCCTTGTTGCCGTGCTTGACGCCGGAGCGCTCCACCGCCTGGTCGACGGTGTCGCAGGTGAGCACGCCAAAGCCGATCGGCAGGTCGAATTCGAGGCTGATGCGGTTGAGCCCCGCCGCGCACTCGGCACAGACGTAGTCGAAGTGCGGGGTGGCGCCGCGGATCACCGCGCCCAGCGCCACCAGGCCATCGTGCTGGCGGGTGCGGGCCACCTGCTTGGCGGCCAGCGGCAGCTCGAAGGCGCCCGGCACGCGCACCAGGTCGATGGCGGTATCGGGGATGCCGTGGCGCCGGAAGGCCTCGCGTGCGCCACGCACCAGGTCCTCGACGATGCGGTCGTTGAAACGGGCAGCCAGGATGCAGAACCTGGCCTCGCGGAGGTTGAGCTGGCCTTCGAGCGTGCGCATGGGATCCCGGGGATGTGTGGAAAGAACGCGGTGGCCGGCCTCAGGCCGGGTCGTCCACGTACTCTACTACTTCCAGCCCGAAGCCGGAAATCGCGTGCATCTGTTTCGGCGCGCTCAACACCCGCATGCGGGTCACGCCGAGGTCGCGCAGGATCTGCGCACCGGTGCCGAAGGTGCGCAGCACCGCGACCCGTTCGCGGCGCGGTGCCTCCGCCGCCTGCGGCTGCGCCAGCGCGCGCACCGCCGCCACCA
>JACFNV010000161.1 GCA_019454675.1 Gammaproteobacteria bacterium
GCTGATGCCCTTCCACCGCTGGCTGCCGGCGGCGATGGTGGCGCCGACGCCGGTCTCGGCCCTGCTGCACGCCGTCGCCGTGGTGAAGGCCGGCGTCTTCAGCGTGGTGAAGGTGGTGGTCTATGTCTTCGGGCTCGATGCTTTGGCCGGCGGCACCGACTGGCTGGTCGGCGTTGCCGGCTTTACCATCCTCGCCGCCTCGGTGGTAGCGCTCAACGCAGACAACCTGAAGCGGCGCCTGGCTTATTCCACCGTCAGCCAGCTTTCCTACGTCGTGCTCGCCGCCGCGCTGCTGGCGCCGCTGTCGGTGATCGGTGCAGCGCTGCACATCGCCGCCCACGCACTGGGCAAGATCACCCTGTTCTTCGCGGCCGGAGCCATCTACACCGCTGCCCACAAGACCGAGGTGAGTCAGCTCGACGGCATCGGCCGGCGCATGCCGTGGACCATGGGCGCCTTCGCCATCGGCGCGCTGTCGATGATCGGCCTGCCGCCGGCGGCCGGCTTCGTCTCGAAGTGGTACATGCTCTCCGGCGCCATGGCCGCCTCCCATTGGCTTGCGGTGGCGGTGATCGTCGTCAGCACCCTGCTTAACGCCGGCTACTTCCTGCCGATCGTCTGGCGCGCCTTCTTCCGCCCCGTCAGTGCCGAGGATGAGCGCCATCCGCACGGCGAGGCGCCGCTGCCGATGGTCTTCGCACTGTCGCTCACCGCCGCCGGCACGCTGGCGCTGTTCTTCAGCCCGGACGTGCCGCTGGCACTAGCACAACAGATGCTCAGGGGCCTGCCATGAAGCCGCACTGGCTGGACGATCCGCGCAACGTGAAACGACTCTGGCACCTGTTCCTCGCCGTGCTGGCGGCGACGGTGCTGGCGGAGCTGGCGGTGGCGCTGCATCCGCATTTCGAGGCGGAAGCGCTGTTCGGCTTCCACGCCTGGTACGGCTTCCTCGCCTGCGCGGCGATGATACTCGTCGCCAAGGGCCTGGGGCTGCTGCTGAAGCGGCCGGATACCTACTACGGAGCCGACGATGAGTGAGTGGCTCGTCCATCCCGGCCTGGTGCTGGTGTTCGGCGCCTTCGCCCTGCCTTTCCTGCGCGGCGGCGCACGCGGCGCGGCGGTGCTGGCGCTGCCGCTCCTTGCCCTGTTCTTCCTCTGGCAGCTGCCGGAAGGTGCGCTCTGGCGCGTGCACTGGCTCGGCTACGAGCTGGCGCCGCTCAGCATCGACAAGCTGTCGCGCCTCTTCGCCACCATCTTCGCCCTGATGGCCTGCGGCGGCGGCCTCTTCGCGCTGGGGCAGCAGAGCCGCCTGGAGATTCCTGCCGCTTACGTCTACGCCGGCTCGGCCATCGGCGTGGCGCTGGCTGGCGACCTCGTCACCGTCTTCGTCTTCTGGGAGCTGATGGCAGTCGGTTCGACGCTGGTGCTGTGGAGCGCCGGCTCTAACTCGGCCTGGGCCGCCAGCCGGCGCTACGTGATGATCCACCTGCTCGGCGGTGTCGTGCTCTTCGCCGGCGTCACCGGCCACCTGCTGGAGACGGGCGACGCCACCTTCGCGCGTATGGCGCCCGACTCCGTCGCGCACTGGCTGATCCTCGTCGGCTTCCTCATCAACGCCGGCGCGCCGCCGCTCTCCGCCTGGCTGCCCGACGCCTACCCGGAGGCCTCGTGGAGTGGCACGGTATTCCTCTCCGCCTTCACCACCAAGACGGCAGTGTACGTCCTGCTGCGCGGCTTTCCCGGCACCGAGTTCCTGGTCTGGATCGGTCTCTTCATGGTGTTCTACGGCATCGTCTACGCGCTGCTCGAGAACGACATGCGGCGCATCCTCGCC
>JACFNV010000162.1 GCA_019454675.1 Gammaproteobacteria bacterium
GGCTTGCTCTGCATCGAGGACCTGGCGGCGGGCGACTGCGCGCTGGCGCCGGCGCACGAGGCCGTCCACCCGGGGCAGCTGGCCTATCTCATCTACACCTCGGGCAGCACCGGGCGCCCCAAGGGCGTGCGGGTCGGGCATGGCGGCGTGGTCAACTTCCTGCGCAGCATGCTGCGCGAGCCCGGCATCCGCGCCGGTGATCGCTGGCTGGCGGTGACCACGCTTTCCTTCGACATCGCGGTGCTCGAGCTGCTGGGTCCGCTGGCGGCGGGTGCCACGGTGGTGCTGGCCACCGCGGAGGAGGCGCGCGATGGCGACGCGCTGCGCCGGCTGCTCGCCAGCGGCATCGATATCATGCAGGCAACGCCGGCCACCTGGCGCCTGCTGCTCGCGGCCGGCTGGGAGGGCACGCCGGGGCTGCGCATGCTCTGTGGCGGCGAGGCGCTGCCTCCCGCGCTGGCCGCGGAGCTGCTGCCGCGGGGCGCGCAGCTGTGGAACCTCTACGGCCCCACCGAGACCACGGTCTGGTCGAGCTGTGCGCGCATCCATGCCGCCGATGACATCAGCGCCGGCCTGCCCATCGACAACACGCAGGTCCACATCCTCGATGCACGGCTGCGCCCGCTGCCCGATGGCGTGCCGGGCGAGATCTGCATCGGTGGCGCCGGCGTGGCGGCCGGCTACCACCGGCGTCCCGAACTGGGCGCGGAGCGCTTCGTGGACGACCCGGCACATCCCGGGAGCCGGCTGTATCGCACCGGGGACCGTGGCCGGCGCCTTGCCGATGGCCGTATTCAGGTGCTCGGCCGCTTCGACGACCAGCTCAAGCTGCGCGGCTTCCGCATCGAGCCCGCCGAGGTGGAGGCGGCGCTCGGCAGCTGCGCGGGGGTGGAGCAGTGCGCGGTCGGCCTGCGCCCCGCCGCGGGTGGCGAGCCGGCGCTGGTGGCCTGGTTGCGCACGACGCCGCCGCGTCCCGCCGTGGCGACGCTGCGTACCGCACTGCGCCGCCTGCTGCCGGATTACCTGGTGCCCGCGCATTTCGTGTTCCTCGATCAGCTGCCGCAGACCGCCAACGGCAAGCTCGACCGCCGCGCCCTGCAGCTGCCGGCCGACATCGGCAGCGAGCTGCCCCATGTGGCGCCACGCACGCCGCTGGAGGCCGCGCTCTGCGAGCTGTTCGCCGCGGCGCTCGGCCTGCAGCGCGCGGTGGGCATCGACGAGGATTTCTTCGCGCTCGGTGGCCACTCGTTGCTGGCCATGCAGCTGGCCTCGCGCATCCGCAGCGTGCTTGCGCTGGAGCTGCCGCTGCGCAGCCTCTTCGAGTCGCCCACCGTGGCGGGCCTTGCCGGCGCGCTGGCGCAGCTCGGGCCGCTGCGGCTGCCGGCGCGCATCCCGCGTGCGCCACGGCAGGCCAGCGCGCCGCTGTCGCTCGCGCAGCAGCGGCTGTGGTTCCTCGAGCAGCTGACGCCGGGCAGCTCCGCCTATCACCTGCACGCGCTCTTCCGCCTGCGCGGCAGGCTGGATGCCGCGGCGCTGGCGCAGGCCTGTCGCGATCTCATGGCGCGGCATGCCACGCTGCGCACCGCCATCGGCCCCGCTGTCGATGGCGAGGGCGAGCAGCGCATCGCGGAGGAGATGGCGCCCGATATCGCCAGCCTCTCGCCTGCCGCCGGCGAGGATGTCTCCCTCATGCTGGGACGGCTGGTGGACGAGCCCTTCGACATCGCCGCCGGCCCGCTGTGGCGGCTGCGGCTGCTGGAGATCTCTGCCGGCGAGTCGCTGCTGCTGCTGGTGATGCACCACATCATCAGCGATGGCTGGTCGATGGC
>JACFNV010000051.1 GCA_019454675.1 Gammaproteobacteria bacterium
GCGGACGGCGGAGAAAAAACGGTCGGACAACTGGCACATGGGACCCTCTTTTGCTTGTTCTCGGGGCTGCAGGACCTGCGGATGTTGGCCGTCTGGCGGCGCTTTCTTGGTGGTCTGCAGACCGGGTCTTCTAGGCGCTCAATGTAGGGTCGGCAAGGGAAAAACACAAGAATGACAGGGGATTTCCGTGACGAAGTTCAGGCTTCGGCGCAGCAGGAGGTCCCGCATGCGCATCGAGCCTTCCCTTGGGTCCCGTCTGTTCCCGACCTGCGCCATGCCCGGGCATGGCGGCTTGCGCTTCCGTGGCATCCATCCCGGAACCCCGGACTCAATTGGTTTCCGAAGTATGTCTGATATGACATACTGCCTTGAATCATGAGCCCGGGCGACAAGCCCTTGGTCTGGCTGCATGGGCAGGTCAGGACACCCCCGATGTCTTCCGGGGCACGGGTCGAGGCGGGCTATCTCTTGCGACGCTTGCAGCGTGGTGAGGTTTTGTCCATGCCCCACTCTCGTCCGATGCCATCCATCGGGGCGGGGTGCCATGAGCTCAGGATCATCGATACCGGTTTGACGTGGCGCATCATTTATCGACTGGACAGGGATGCAGTGGTGATCGCGGAGATTTTTGCGAAGAAGACGGTAGCAACTCCCCGCCACATCATTGCCATCTGCCGGAAGCGGCTGCAGGAATACGACGATGCAAGCAGAAAAGCGTAGACGCCTCAGGGAGCAGGGCTGGAAGGTGGCAGGCCCGGAGGAGTTGCTGGGGCTTGGCGATGATGAAATGGCCTACATCGAGCTGCGTCTGAAGCTTGCGGATGGGCTCAAGGCGAAGCGGCATGCAAGAGGTATGACCCAGGTAGAACTGGCAAAGCTTGTCGGCTCAAGCCAGTCCCGGGTGGCCAAGATGGAGGCCGGTGATCCCGCCGTATCCCTCGACCTGCTTGTCAGATCCCTGCTTGCGCTGGGTGCATCGAGCCGGGAGCTCGCCCGGATCATCGCGCAGGGATGAGGCGGCAGACATGCTGGAGCCGTCCCGTGCGGCAATAGCAGTGTCGCGAGGCACCCTGGCAGATGCGCTCAGAGAATGGCCTGCAAGCCCTTGTCGGCGATGACGTTGAGCAGTTTGAGCGCCGGGCCGGTGGGACGGGTTTCGCCTTGCTCCCACTTGCGCACGGTCGAGGCTGTGGTGTGCAGGTGGAGCGCGAACACCGGCTGGCTGAACCTCAGGCCTTCGCGCAGGCGCTTGATGTCGGCGGCGCTGAGCTCCCGCACCGGTGGCGGGCAGATCGCGTCGAACTCGCGCATCGTCACCTTGCTGATGGCACCTGCTGCGTGGAGAACGACCAGGTCGCCACGCAGTGATTCAATGATCTTGCCCACAATGCACCTCCATCAGGACACCCGATTGCAGCGCTTTCACCAAGGATTCCCCGGATAGGTCCAGGAACAGTCTGCCGGCGAAGCGCAGCGCCTTCTCCTCGTTCTCCGTGATGTCTGCCTTCTCGTTCTTGGTGAAGCCATGCAGAAAGATATAGCGGCTGCCGATCCGGGCCGACAGCAGCGTCCGATAGCCGCCACTCTTGCCACCGCCGGAGCGGGTTACCCGCTTCTTGTAGAGCTGGCCGCCCAGATTCGCATCGATCAATCCGCGCTCCATCTCTCTGACCGCCTTGCATAAAACGGTATCCGACAACTTCTCGCTCGCCTGCCACCGTGCAAAATGCTTCCGCTTGAGGATACGTGTCATCCCAAGCCCTTATCTATACCCGTAACGGGTATATTTCGCAAGATTTGAAGATGTTGCTTCGATTTCCGATGGTCGCCAATCAGCGATTCGCAGCGAATCGTCTGGTTAGTCGAAAGCATCGGGATGGGTGGTCTGGGTCGTGGACAGGCCTGCTGTAGCGGACCTTGGCGAAGCACCGGGTCAGGGTCGGCACAAAAAAGGGGCTCCCTCGCGGGAGCCCCTTTGCATTGGTGGCAGGCCGTGACTCAGAAGCGGTAGGTGGCCTCCACGCCCCAGCGCCGGCGGGTGCCGGGGTGGTCGAAGGTGCCGCCGAACTCGGGCGCCGGGATGATTTCCTCGAGGTACTTCTTGTCGAAGACGTTGCGCCCGACCGCCATCACCGACCACTTGCCGGCATCGATGCCGAAGCGGGCATTGACCAGCTCGTAGCGGTCGCGCTGGGTGATGCCGAAGTCGCCCGCACCGAAGTCGAACAGCGACCACAGGGTGGGACGGGTCTGGTCCTGCACCGAGTGGAACCAGGTCTTGCCCACCGCGGTGACATCGAGGTTGGCGACGAAGTCGAGCCCGGTGTCGGCGATCGGCCAGTTGAAGCGGGCGCCGGCATCGGCCGTCCAGTTGGGGGTGAGCGGCGAGCTGTTGCCCACGGTGTCGGGCCGTGCGTTGCTCTTCTTGATCTCGCTCCGGGTGCGGTTGGCGCCGGCGTAGAGCTCGAGCCAGTCGGTGGCGATCCAGCTGACGCCGAGCTCGACGCCGTAGAGCTTGACCTCGTCGATGTTGGAGACCACGCGCAGCATGCCGAAGGGACCGACGAAGTACTCGAAGAACTGCATGTCGTCGACGTCGGTGTAGTAGGCCGAGGCGTTGACCTTCAGGCGGCGGTCGAACCAGTCGCTCTTGGCGCCGATTTCCCAGGCCAGCGAGGTTTCCTTCTTGTAGGTGTCGTTGATGTTGACCCGCGAGCAGGGGCTGTTGGCTCCGCACAGGCCGGGGAAGCCGTCGACGATGGCGCCGTTGATGAAGCCGTCCACCGTGGCCTGCGAGCCCTGGCTGTTGAAGCCGCCGCTCTTGAAGCCGACGCCGACGCTGGCGAAGGCGGTGATGGCGTCGCTTGCCTTCCAGGTGAGCGAGAACTTGGGCTCAAGCTCGTCGAAGGTCTTCTTCTTCGGGTCGATGCTCTGGCCACCGCACAGGCCGGGGTTGATGGGATCGTTGCCCGGGCCGTCGAGGCAGGTGTCGATGAAGCTGGTGGTGGCGTGGGCAGGCACCTTGTTGCGCACCTTGCGCCGCTCGCGGTCATAGCGCAGCGCCAGCGAGGCCTCGATGTCGTCGGTGACGTCGTAGGCAAGCTGGCCGAAGACTGCGTAGACCTCGGTGTCGAACTTGTCGTGCACCAGCTGCTGGGTGGGGTTGGCCGGGTCATCGGTGTACATGTTGCGCATGATGCCCGCGCCGGTGTCGAGGCCCATGTTGACGCCCACCTCGCGATCGAGGTTGAGGTAGTACAAGCCGCCCAGCCAGCGCAGGCGCTGGTCGCTCTTCGAGGCGAGGCGCACCTCGAAGGAGTAGTCGCGCTGGTTGCGCCGCTGGTACTGGGTGCCGTCGCAGGAGCTTGGCGTATAGGCGCCGAGCACCGAGCCGGAGGGGTTCGGGCCGAAGAACTGCGGCGGGTTCATCGGGAAGCCGTTCAACGCGGCCACGCTGTCTATGCAGCGCTGGTCGGGCCAGAAGAAGCCGAAGGCGCCACTGGTGCCGTCGGCGCCGAGGTCGTTGTCCACATCGCTGTACAGGCCCCAGGCGGTGAGCTCGGCCCAGCCGAGGTCGCGCACCAGCTTGGAGGAGAACTCGAAGCTTTCCTGGTTGTTGAAGGGCTTGATGTTGGGGTTGAAGCGGAAGTGGTGGTCGTTGTCGTTCTCGTAGAAGCCGGGGATGTGGGCCGCCTGGGGCAGGTGGAACACCGAGTTGAAGGTGATGGAGGCGCCACGCACCTCGCCATAGCGGATCTTGGTGTCGAGGCTGGTGTCGGCATCGATGTCCCACATCACCCGGCCGCCCACGTTCCAGCCGCGGAAGTAGTCCACGCAGTCATCGCAGCCCGGCTGCGGGTAGTACTCGCGCGGGAAATCGTGTCCGGTGTCGACGTGCTTGTAGAAGCCGTCGGTCTTGCGGAAGTCCGCGTCGAGGCTCCACTTGACGGCATCGTTGAGCGGCCCGCCGATCATCGCGGAGGCGAGGTAGGTGCTGTCCTGCGCGATGCTGGCCTTGGTGCTGCCGCCGAAGCTGTCGCCAGGCTTCTGCGTGGTGATGATGAAGGCGCCGGCGGCGGCATTGCGCCCGTAGATGGCGCCCTGCGGGCCCTTCATCACCTCGATCTGCGCGAGGTTGGTGTACTCGCGTTGAGCGCGGCGGGGTTGGTCATGAGGATGCCGTCGATGACCAGCGCGTAGTTGCTCTCGGCGTCGCGAGCGCCGTTCATGCCGCGGATGTTGACCTGGCTGTCGGCCACCTCGGCGGCGTTGACGATGGAGACGCCGGGCGTGAGCGCGATGAAGTCGCGCGCCCGCTCGATGCCGGCGTCCTCGATGGCCTTGGCGGAGAGCACGTCGATGGTGCCCGGCACGTCCTTGACCGACTCCGCGCGCTGGCGCGCGGTGACGATGATCTCGCTGATTTCGTCGGCGGCGAATCCGGGCGTGGCGAAGCCGGCGGCCAGTGCGGCCGCCAGTGCCAGCCCGAGGCCGATGGAGCGTGGCCGGCCGTTCTTGCCTGGCAAGTGGTGCATGGAAGGCATGCGGAATCCCCTGTGATGTGATCTTGTTCGAGCCGCCGGCCCTCTTCCCCTTGGGCGGGCGGTCCCTTGTTGAGCGGCAAAAGTAATACCTGGGTGAATTGCCGTCAATTGCGTATTGCATTTTGAGCTTGTCCATGAGCAATGCGCCTGCAGGCCCTGAATGCGGGAGGCATTTCGGGCAGAATGGCGCCGGTTTCCACGCGGGGCTTTGGCCATCCATGACGGCAGATACCGATATTGCAGGGCACGACTTCATTCGCCAGATCGTGGCCGACGACCTGGCCAGCGGGCGCCATGCGCGGGTCGTCACCCGCTTTCCGCCCGAGCCCAACGGCTTCCTGCATGTCGGGCACGCGAAGAGCATCTGCCTCAACTTCGGCATCGCCGCCGAGTTCGGCGGGCTGTGCTACCTGCGCCTCGACGACACCAATCCGGTGAAGGAGGAGCAGGCCTATGTCGATGCCATCCTCGAGGGCGTGAGCTGGCTGGGCTTCGACTGGGGGCCGCGGCTCACCCATGCCTCGGACTACTTCGAGGCCATGCATGACTGCGCGGTGGCGCTGATCCGCGCCGGCAAGGCCTACGTGGACGGGCTCTCCGCGGAGCAGATCCGCGAGTACCGCGGCACGCTCACCGAGCCGGGGCGCAACAGCCCGGACCGCGAGCGCCCCGTCGAGGAGAACCTCGATCTCTTCGCGCGCATGCGTGCCGGCGAGTTCCCCGATGGCCGCTACGTGCTGCGAGCGAAGATCGACATGGCCTCGCCCAACATGAACCTGCGCGATCCGGCGCTCTACCGCATCCGCCGTGCCAGCCACCAGCGCACCGGTGATGCCTGGTGCATCTACCCGATGTACGACTTCGCGCACACCATCTCGGATGCGCTGGAGGGCATCACGCACTCGATCTGCACGCTGGAGTTCGAGGATCACCGCCCGCTCTACGAGTGGATCCTCGACCAGCTCGAGCTGCCCGCACGTCCGCGCCAGTACGAGTTCTCGCGCCTCAACCTCGCCTACACCGTGACCAGCAAGCGCACGCTCCCCGAACTTATCGAGCCCGGCCACGTTTCCGGCGGGGACGCCCCGCGCCTGCCGCGGCTGCTCGGCATGCGCCGGCGCGGCTACAGCCCCGAGGCGCTGCGCGACTTCTGCGGCCGCATCGGCGTCACCAAGAAGGAGCAGCTGATCGAGATGAGCCTGCTCGAAAGCTGCGTGCGCGAGGATCTCAACCAGCGTGCGCCGCGCGCCATGGCGGTGCTCGATCCGCTCAAGGTGGTGCTGACCAACTACCCCGAGGGGCAGGTCGAGACGCTGGTGGCCGCCAACCATCCGGAGCGCCCGGAGCTCGGCAGCCGCGAGCTGCCCTTCGGCCGCGAGCTCTACATCGAGCGGGCGGACTTCATGGAAGACCCGCCGAAGAAGTTCTTCCGCCTGCGCCCGGGTGGCGAGGTGCGGCTGCGCTTTGCCTACATCATCCGCTGCGAGGAGGTGGTGAAGGATGCGCAGGGCAACATCGTCGAGCTGCGCTGCACTTACGACGCGGATACCCGCAGCGGCAGCGGTGCCAGCGCCGAGCGCAAGGTGAAGGGCACCATCCACTGGGTGGCGGCGCATGCGGCGCAGCGGGCGGAGGTGCGGCTCTACGACCGCCTGTTCACCGAGGAGCGCCCCGATGCCGGGGAGCGCGATTTCAAGGCGCTGCTGAATCCCGCCTCGCTGGAGCGGCGCGAGGCCTGTCTGCTCGAGCCCGCGCTGGCCGCCGCTGCCCCCGGCGACTGGTTCCAGTTCGAGCGGCTGGGCTACTTCGTGGCCGACCGCGTGGACTCCCGGCCCGGCCAGCCGGTGTTCAACCGCGTGGTGGGGCTGCGCGACAGCTGGGCCAGGGCCAGGGGCTGAAGCCCGCGCCCGGGAAGCCGCCGGGCTATCCGGTGGGCGGCGTGCGCCGCGGCCCCGCGGCCGGCTTGCGCCGGTGCAGCAGAAGGCTTGTTCCGGCCAGCCCGGGAGATGAAGAAGGCAGGCCACGCTGCTAAGATGCGAGCGCTTTGCCGGGCCGTTTGTGTTTGCGGTGCGGCACGCGACCTCTCCCCACGCTTGCATGCTTGGAAGGAACACAGATGACCGACAAGACCCTGACCCGACGCGGCTTCATCGGCGCTACCGCCGTGGCCCTCCCGGTGGCTGCCGCCCTTGCCAGCCGTACCGCCCTTGCCGAGGATCTGCCGCATCTCGACCCCAACGACCCGGTGGCCAAGGCGCTGAGCTATGTCCCCGACGTCAGCAAGGCGGATACCAGCAAGCTGCCGGGCTTCAAGCCTGGTTCGGATTGCGCCAACTGCATCCAGATCCAGGCTGCCTCCGGCGCCTGGCGTCCCTGCACCGCCTTCCCCGGCAAGGCCGTTGCCGCGAATGGCTGGTGCGCTGCCTGGGCCCCGAAGCCGGCCTGAGCCAGCCCATCGCGCTTGCCTGAAGGAACACGGCCCGGGGAAACCCGGGCCGTGTTGCGTTGGGGGAGGGCGTTTGCCGCGGCTCAGGCCAGCAGGCTCTGCGCGCACAGCCAGGCGCGCGGATCGTGGCAGCGCGCCACCAGCACGATGTAGGCGAAACTGAGGATCGCGGCGCTGAACCAGAAGGCGCGCTGCACGTTGTTGCGCGAGCGCCAGAGCGCCATGTGGCCGAGCAGGATGTAGACGACCAGCGCGGTGATCTTGGCGGTCAGCCAGCTGTTGACGAAGGGGTACTGGCCGATGACTGCCGCGGTGGCGAGCGCGCTCAGCAGCAGCACGGTGTCGTTGACGTGGGGCAGCCAGTGCATGACCGGCATGCGCAGCTTGTCGGAACCGGCGAAGGCCCACACCGAACGCAGCAGGAACAGCGTGATCGTGGTGATGATGGCTGTCAGGTGGATGCCCTTGACGACCGCGTACAGCATGCTTCAGCTCCTTGGGGTTCGACGGCGGTCCGTGTCCCGCGCGCGGCGTGCCAGTGTCGGCATTCGGTGCCGTGTGTGGAATACGGGTATCTACTAGCGACCTGCCTCAGGCCTGCGCCGGAAAGCCTCCCGGCAGCAGCGGGGCAATCTCCACCAGCTCGCCGGCGGCGATGCTGCCGCGCCCTGCGGTGACGATGGCCCAGCAGTTGGCCGCCAGCAGGGGCGCGATTTTGAAGGATTCCTGGCCGGGAAGTGTGGTTGCCTGCAGACTGCCTTCGGCATCCACCCAGGCGCGCGCCTTGGCGAAGAAGCAGAGCCCCTCGCGGCTGGCGATGGCCTCGGCCGTACGCGCGCGCAGCCAGCCTTCGGCCGGGCGCCGGGCCAGCGCCCGCAGCGCGGGTACCGCGAAGAAGCGCAGCCCGACCGCCACCGCCATCGGGTTGCCGGGCAGCCCCAGCAGCAGCTTGTGGCCGAAGCGCGCGCACAGCAGCGGCTTGCCCGGGCGGATGGCCACCTTGTGGAAGAGGATCTCCCCGCCCATGGCGGCCACCGCGGCGGGCACGAAATCCATGCGACCGGCGGAGACGCCGCCGGTGGTGAGCACCAGGTCGGCTTCCGCCAGTGCCGCCTCGAGGTGGCGGGTGAAGGCGGGCGCGTCGTCGCCCACCGCCTGGCTTGCCACCAGCGGCAGCTGCATGGCGGCCAGCATGGCGGCGAGATAGGGGCGGTTGCTGTCGCGGATGAGCCCGGCATCCAGCGTGGCGCCGGCCGCGAGCTCGTCACCGGTGGTGATGACCGCCACCCGCGGCGGCCGGCGCGCGGGCAGGCTGGTGGTGCCGGTGGCGGCAAGCGCCATGGTGGCGGGTGGGTCGAGCGGGCGGCCTGCGGCCAGCAGTGGCCCGCCGGCCTGGAAGTCCTCGCCGGCCTCGCGGCGGTTGCGCCCGCTGGCGAGCGCTTCGCGCAGCAGCACGGTGCGCGGACGTCCATCGGCGTTGCGTTCCACCTCGCAGCGCTCGACGGGGATCACCGCATCGCAGCCGGCGGGCATGGGCGCGCCGGTCATGATCTCCCAGGCGCCGGCCGGTGGTGTGTGCGCCGGTGGTGGCTGGCCCGCCAGCAGGCTGCCTGCCACCGCCAGGCGCAGCGGCGCATCTATATGCGCTGCCGCGGTCTCGCCGCTGCGCAGGGCGAAGCCATCCATCGCGGCATTGGCAAAGGGCGGTACCGCCGCCGGGCTTGCCACGTCCGCGGCCACGGTCCAGCCGGGTGCCGGCGGACAGTCGAGCTGTTCGATGGGCAGTGGCGCGAGGGCGGAGCGGATGATGTCGAGTGCGGCGGCGTAGCTGATCATGAGATGATATTTGTCATGCTCGGCCGCGAGGCCCTCACATACCCTCCCGCTACTATGCCAGTGCGTACGGATCGACGAAAGTTCATGCAGGGCATGGGCGCTGCGGCAGGCACCACGCTCGGCCTGCACTACGCGGCCGCGGCAGGCGCGGAACCCATCCGCGGCGAGTACCGGCGCTGGGAAGACCTGATGCGCAACAAGTGGACCTGGGATCGTGTCAGCCACGGCACCCACGGCACCAACTGTGCGGGCACCTGCGCCTTCAACGTCTACGTGAAAGACGGCATCGTCTGGCGCGAGGAACAGCAGGGCATGTACGCAGCCTCGGGACGCGACGTGCCCGATTACGGGCCGCGCGGCTGCAACAAGGGGCTGCGGCATGCGAAGTACATGTACGGCCCGCAGCGCGTGCTGTATCCGCTCAAGCGCACGGGCCCGCGTGGCAGCGGCAAGTGGCAGCGCATCAGCTGGGAGCAGGCCGCCGACGAGATCGCCGACCGCTTCCTCGACCTCGCCACCACGCATGGCCCGCAATGCGTGACCTACGGCAGCGGCACCCAGATGTCGATCAAGCTGGCATCCTCCGCCGCGCTGTCGCGCTTCGCGAACATCACCGGCGTGACGGTGCCGGAGTTCTATTCCGGCGTGGGCGACCTGCCCACCGGCGTCTTCATGACGCTTGGCCAGGTCTACACCGGCGATACGCTGGCCGCGGTCTTCAAGGCGCGCTGCGTCCTGGTCTGGATGGCCAACCCGGCGGTCACCCGCATTCCCGATGCGCACTTCTTCTGGGAGGCGCGCTACAACGGCAGCCAGGTCATCGCCATCTCCCCCGAGTTCACCCCCAGCGCCATGCATGCGAACCTGTGGATCAACCCGAAGCCGGGCACCGATACCGCGCTGGCGATGGCGATCATCCACGTCATCCTCGAGGAGGAACTGTACGCGGCCGGCTACATCCGCGAGCAGACCGACCTGCCATTCCTCGTCCGCCTCGACAGCGGCGAGTTCCTGCGCGGCCAGCACCTGTCGCTGGTGGGCAAGTTCGCGGTGGAGGAGAACGTCTACTACATCTGGGACGAGGCCGGCGACCGGCTAGTGCAGGCGCCCGGCACGGGGCTTGCGGACCCGCCGATCGGCCGCGACCGGCGCAAGTTCGAGACGCTGGAGCTCGGTGCCCTGCGCCCGGCGCTGGAGGGACGCTGGCTGATCGACACCCTCGATGGCAAGGTGGAGTGCACCACGGTCTTCGAGCTGCTGAAGCGCCGCGCCGCCGGGCACAGCCCGGAGCGGACCGCCGCCATCACCGGCCTCAACCCGAAGCTGGTGCGGCGGCTGGCACGGACCTTCGCCACGGCGCAACCGGCGATGATCTACACCGGCTATGCGGCCTGCAAATGGCTGCATGGCGACATGCTGCAGCGGGCGATGCTGCTCATGCTCTCGCTCACCGGCAACATCGGCGTGGAGGGCGGCGGCATCCAGTTCGGCAACGCGCCGAAGATGCGCGGGCTGTCGGCCTTCGCGCAAGCCGACATCGGCCCCGCGACGCGCATGATCTCCAGCACGACATGGGACTACGACCACGCCAACCTCAAGGAAGAGAACCGCAGGATCTACGGCGACGAGCTGGCCGAGCTGTTCGACGAACGCTACCAGCGCAGCATCCGCGAGGACTGGTTCCCCAGCTACAGCGACAAGGGCTGGAAGATGGCCTTCTTTGCCGGCGAGAACGCGCTCAACTGGCGCGCCTCGGGCAACAGCTGGCGCAGGGAGGCCTTCGATCGGCTGGAGACGGTGGTGGTGCTGACGCCCGACATGAGCGTGACCGCGCGCCATGCGGACTACGTGCTGCCGATCGCGCACCACTACGAGCGCGCCGACATCATGCTGCAGTCGCGCATCCCCTACGTGCAGGTGCTCGATGCAGCGGTGCCGCCGCTCGGCGAGTCGGTCGATGACTGGGAGGCGAACCGTCGGCTGATCGCCGCCATCGCCCGGCGGGCGAAGGAGCGGCGCCTCGCCGCGATACGCGACGAGGTGGACGGCCGCTCGGTGCGGCGCGATTATGCGCGGGCACTCGATTTCTACACCATGGGCGGGCGCATCCGCAGCGTCAGGGACGTCGTGCAGTACATCATCAACACCACGCCGGGCTTGCCGAAGATCTCCTTCGAGGAGCTGGCGGCGCGCGGCATCGTGCGCGTGGACCACTCCGAGGGCGTGATGTGGGACCACGAGGACGCCCCCTACCATGACGAGATCGTGCGCAGCGTGGTGCACAAGAAGCCCTATGAAACCTTCACCGGCCGCCAGCAGTTCTACATCGACCACGAGTGGTTCCTCGAGTTCGACGAGCAGCTGCCGGCGCATCGCGAGCCGCTGCGCATGGAGGGCTTCCCGCTGCAGATGCTGATGGGCCACGCGCGCCACGGCATCCACAGCATGTGGCGCGACGACACCCTGCTGGTGAGCCTGCAGCGCGGCGAGCCCGATATCTACGTCAACCCGGACGATGCCGCGGCGCGCGGCGTGGCCGATGGTGACCTGATCCGCGTGTTCAACACGGCCGGCGAGTTCCATGCACTGGCGCATCTCAGTGCGGGCATGCAGCCCGGCATGGTGTTCATGTACCACGGCTGGGATCCCGCCATGTTCCGCGGCGGCACCAACTTCAGCGCGGTGATTCCCACCGGGGGGCTGATCAAGCCCACCAGCATGGCGGGCGATTACGGCCATCTCGGCTACCGGCCGCTGGCCTATGCACCCAACCAGACCTACCGCGACTTCACCTGCGATTTCGAGAAGGCATCGGCCGGGGGTGCCTCGTGAGCGGCCCGGCCGGCAAGGAAGAAGCTGCCACCGCGCTGCGCGTGGTGGGTGCCGGCAGGGAGACCGAGGCCACGGCGATGGCGCGCGCCCGCTGCTACGCCGCCTTCTCGGAGCTGACCGCCTCGCCGCACGACGTGGAAGTGCATGCCGCCGTCGGCGACCGGCTGGAGAGCGATCGCGAGGTGCTGCCCGATGCACTGCTGGCGCTGCTCGACGAACTCCTCGCCACCGACGACGAGACGCTCAAGCTCGGCTACAGCAGCCTGTTCGAGGTGGGCAGCGAGGGGCCCCCGGCCTCCATACGCGAGGACCTGTTTTCCGGCAGCAAGGCGGGCACGCGCGAGGACCTCATCCGCTTCTACGACTTCTTCGGCTACCGGCTGGGCGAGCATTTCGCCTGGGCGCCCGACCACCTCTCGCTGCAGCTGGAGTTCATGCACTTCCTCTGCTACCACGAGGCCAGCGATGCCGGGCAGCGCCTGTCGTGGCAGCTGGGCCAGGCCGATTTCGCCGCGCGCCACCTGGTGAACTGGGTGCCATCGCTTGCCGCCAGGGTGGAGTCCCTGGAGCCGGGCGGTTTCTATGCGCGGGTCCTCGCCACGCTGGCCGACTTCCTCCTCGCCGACCTCGGCTGGCAGGACTCGACCATCAGCAGCCCGGCGGAGGAATCCGGCGATGGCTAGCCAGGTGGCCATGGTCCTCGACCTCAACAAGTGCATCGGCTGCCAGGCCTGCACTGCCGCCTGCAAGAGCATGTGGACCGACGAGCCGGGCCAGGAGTACATGCTCTGGAACAACGTCGAGACCAAGCCGGGCCCCGGCTACCCCCGCGGCTGGGAGCAGCATGGTGGCGGCTGGGAGAATGGCAGGCTCAAGCCCGGCACCCTGCTGCCCCAGGAGGCCTTCGGCGACGTGGTGCAGCTCAACCACGAGGCCTTCTACTTCCAGGGCGAGGCCACGCGCCTCGAGCGCGAGCGGCCGGTGGAGAAGGGCGCCAACTGGGACGAGGATTCCAGCCAGGGGACCTATCCCAACAACTACCACTTCTACCTGCCGCGGCTGTGCAACCACTGCACCAGGCCGGCCTGTCTCGAAGCCTGCCCGGTGCGCGCCATCTACAAGCGCGAGAAGGACGGCATCGTGCTGATCGACCAGGACAAGTGCCAGGGCTTCCGCGAGTGCAACAAGGCCTGTCCCTACAACAAGATCTATTTCAACCACGTGCTGCGCAAGTCGCAGAAGTGCATCTTCTGCTTCCCGCGGCTGGAGCAGGGCGTGGCGCCCGCCTGCGCGCGCCAGTGTCCCGGGCGGCTGCGCTTCGTCGGCTACGTGGACGACGTCGGCGGCCCGATCTGGAAGCTGGTGCACGAGTGGCAGGTGGCGCTGCCGCTGCATCCGGAATACGGCACCGAGCCCAATGTCTTCTACGTGCCACCGATGCTGCCGCCGCGCTTCGATGCGGAGGGGGATGTCGACGAGGAAGAGCCGCGGGTGCCGATCGAATACCTGCGCTACCTGTTCGGCCCCGGGGTGGACGGCGCGCTCATCACGCTCCACGGGGAAATGGAAAAGAAGCAGGCGGGCAAGGCTTCCGAGCTCATGGACCTGCTGATCGCCAGGGAGTGGAAGTCGCTGTTCAGCATCCCGGATGTCAAGGTGTTCTGAGGCATCCGCCGGCGCTTTAGGTAGTTACCCCTATAGGCCGGGCAAGCCGGCATCCGGATACTGCTCCCGTGTCGAAGGCCATGCGGCGAAGGCTGCGGGCCCCCATGGCGCGGCCCTTCAGAGACCGGACGATGGACACAGCCTTCCTGCCCAGCAGCTACACCGTTCTGGTGGTCGACAGCGATCCACAGGACAGCGCCGACCTCAAGGCGCTGCTCGAGCGTAGCGGCTACCAGACCCGCACCTATCACTCGGGCGAGGCCCTGCTGCGGGAGCTTCCCGAGTGCGACCGCAATTGCTGCCTCATCGCCGAGGTGGAGCTGCCCGGCATGACCGGGCTCGAGCTGATCTCGCGGCTGCGCCAGGACCAGCGCTTCGTCCCGGCGCTGATCCTCACCCGCCTCGGTGATGTGCCGACCGCGGTGCGCGCGATGCGCGGCGACGTGGCCGATTACCTCACCAAGCCCTACGTCGAGCGCGACCTGATCGAGCGTCTGCGCCAGGCACTGCTGCGCGAGGGCAGGCGCCTGCACTGAGGCGGCGGCAGCTTGCCGGCGGGCGGATGGCGGGCTAAAACGGCTGTTCTGCCGTGCCGGGGAGGATGCCCATGCTGCCGGAAGAGCCGGCACGGGCCGGCTGGACAAGCGTGTTCGTGGCCGCCACCCGGCGCCCCTGCGAGGAGCAGGCGCTGGTGCTCCGCGCCATGGACATCGCCCACCTGCTGAGCGAGCAGCCGGATGGCTGCCATGTCATGGTGCCGCTGGAGCTGGCCGATCAGGCCCGTGGCGAGCTGCTGGCCTACCGGCGCGAGAATCCGAAGCGGCAGGTGGTCGACTGGCCGGCCATCCCGCCGCCGCGCGGCCTGCGCCTGGCGCTGGCCTGGGTGCTGGTGCTGGCGCTGGCCTGGCTGGTGCAGAACAGCAGGCTGTTCGCGGTGGACTGGCTGGGTGCGGGCGAGCTGGTGGCGGGCCGCGTGCGCGCCGGCGAGTGGTGGCGCGCCTTCACCGCGCTGATGCTGCATGCGGATATCGCGCATGTCACCGGCAACATCGTCTTCGGCGCCTGCTTCGGCTATCTCGCCGGCCAGCACCTGGGCTCGGGCGTGGCAGCGCTCGCCATCGTGGTGCTGGCGGGCATCGGCAACCTGGCGAACGCGCTGGTGCAACTGGGGAGCCACCGCAGTATCGGTGCCTCCACCGCGGTGTTCGTGGCGCTCGGGCTGGTGGCGGCCCTCGCGCGGGTGGCGATGCGCCACCATGCGCTTGGTTGGGCACGCGCCTGGGCGCCGCTGATCGGCGGCATCGCGCTGCTTGCCTTCATCGGCACCGGTGACGAGCACACCGATATCTTTGCCCATCTCGCCGGCTTCCTCGCCGGGCTGGCCGGCGGCCTGCTGCTGCAGCGCCTGGGCGGCCCGCGGCCGCCCGCCGCCGGATGGCAGGCGCTGGCGGGTGCCGGCGCCGCATGCCTGCTGGCACTGGCCTGGGCGCAGGCGCTCTGAGGTGCGCTGCAATGCCGGCCCTGCGGCGGCATACTCCGCCCGCCGGGGTGTTCATCCGGCACCCTTGGGGAGGCATACATGAGCGCATTGCTGGCCGAGCAGCACCGTGTCCTGGTCTGGCTGCACGTGATCCTTGCCATCTACTGGCTCGGCCCCGACTGGGGGGTCTACGTGACCTCGCGCTACGTGGTGCGGCCGGATCTGCCCGTGGCCGAGCGCCGGCGCTTCCTGCAGGCGGCCCTCGGCATCGACATCGTGCCGCGCAGCTGCCTGATCCTGCTGCTGCCGGTGGGGCTGCTGCTCGCCGGCAACCTCGGGCTCTCGCCGTTTTCGCGCGGGCTGCTCGCGCTGCTGTGGCTGGCCTTCGTGGCGTGGCTGCTGCTGTCCTGGCGGGTGCACTTCGGCACACCGGGCGCGCTCACGCAACGACTGCGTGCGGTGGACTACGCCATCCGCCTGCTCCTCGGCGCGGCGGCCATGCTGGCGGGGCTGTGGTCGCTTGTGGTCTCGCCGCTGTTCGGCGCGCAGTGGCTGGCGGCGAAGGTGGTGGGCTGGGGCCTGCTGGTGTATTTCGGTCTGGCGCTGCGCCATGTCATGGGTGGCTGGGCAGCGGGCTTTGCCCGCCTCGAGCGCGAAGGCTCCAACCCCGATACCGAGGCGGTATTCTCCGGCGCCATCCGGCGCGCGCGGCCGCTGGTGTACCTGTTCTGGGGGCTGAGCGCGAGCCTTGCCTACCTGGGTGTGGTGAAGCCCTTCTAGGGCTGCGACCGCGCCAGCCCCGGGATTTCTAGGCTGCGCTGAGGCTGTCGATGCGGGCGAGTTCCTCGGCCGTGGGCTCCCAGGTCAGTGCCTGGGCATTGGCATGCACCTGCCCGGGGCTGGTGGCACCGGCGATGACGCTGGAGACGAAGGGCTGCGCCGCGAGCCAGCCGATGGCAATCTCGAGCAGCGAACGGCCGATCTTCTCGCCATAGGCCGACAGCTCGCCGATGGTGGCCCAGCGCTCGCCGGAGACGAAGCTGCCGCCACCACCCCACTTGTCGAAGCGGCTGCCCGCCGGCGGCGGCTGCCCCTGTCGGTACTTGCCCGAGAGCAACCCGCTCTCCAGCGGGAAGTAGGGCAGGATGCCCAGCTGCTGCGCCTGCGCGATGGGCGCCAGCTCCGCCTCGATGCCACGGAACAGCAGGCTGTAGCGGTTCTGGGCGGTGACGAAGCTGTGGGTGGCGGTGCTGCGCGCCGCCAGCAGGCTGGCCTGCAGCTGGGCGGCGTCGTAGTTCGAGCAGCCGATGTGGCGCACCTTGCCCTGGAGGATGAGGTCGTCGAGGGCGCGCAGCGTTTCCTCCGGGGGCGTGCCGGCGTCGGGGAAGTGGTGCTGGTAGAGGTCGATGTAGTCGGTGCCGAGGCGGCGCAGGCTGTCTTCCACGGCGCGCATGATGTAGGCCGCCGAGCCGCCACCCGGCGCGGCCGGCTGGCGATGGTCGCGCTGGGCGCCGAACTTGGTGGCAAGGATGATCTCGCGCCGGCGGGCGCCGAGCGCGCGGCCCAGCAGCACCTCGGCCTCGCCTGCCGGGTTGCCGTAGATGTCGGCGACGTCGAAGAAGTTGATGCCGC
>JACFNV010000052.1:0-8798 GCA_019454675.1 Gammaproteobacteria bacterium
CCCAGCGGCCGCGCACCTCGGGCCGCCGCAGCGCATTGACCAGGTTGCGTGTCTCGGCCTGCAGTTGCTGCTGGCCGGCCGCCATGCTGGCCAGCTCGGCGCGGATGCCGCCGAAGGCCTCGGCACGCTCCTTCTCGATGGTTCCGATCTGCTGCGCCGTGCGGTCGAGGGCCTCGCGGATCGGTGCGAGCAGGGCGGCGACCGCCTGTTCCTTCTCGGCAAGCCCGGCCCTGGCTGCCTCCTGGTGGCGATCGAGGGTGGCCGTGGCGAGGCGCAGGAAGTTCTCGCTGTTGCGCGCGAGCGAGTCGCCGGCCAGGCGGCCGAAGGCGGCGGCAAGCTGCTCCTCGGCCAGGCGCAGGGCGAGATCGCGCTCCTGGTCCAGCGCATCCCGGGTCTCCAGCCGGGCACCGAGGCGGATCACTTCCTGCTGCAGCTGTGCCCTCCGCCGTGCGGCGAGGAGGGTGGCGCCAAGGCCGCCGAGCAGCAGGCCGGCGGCGAGTGCGAGGGCCATCGCCAGCAGCAGCGCGGCGGGAGTCGGCGTCACGGCTGCACGGCCGCCTGCGGCAGCGGGATTCCGGCCACACCCAGCAGCTCCATGGGCATGCGGATGCAGTGCTCCGCACCCCAGCCCGCCGGTTCCTCGTCCGCCGGGATGTAGCCGTAGAGCGCCGCCACCGTATGCGTGCCCGCGGCCCGGCCGGCGGCGATGTCGCGTGCGGCATCACCCACGTAGATGGCATGGGCGGGGGCAACCCCGATGGCATCGAGCGCGTGCAGCAGGGGCAGCGGATGCGGCTTGCGCTGCGCCGTGGTGTCGCCGCTGACGACGACGGCGCAGCGGCTGCGCAGGCCGCATGCGGCGAGGATGGGCTCGCTGAGCCGGGCCACCTTGTTGGTGACCACGCCCCAGGGCACGCCCGCCGCCTCGATGGCGGCCAGCACTTCGCGCATGCCCGGGAACGGTCGTGTTTCCCGCGCCAGGCAGGTGGCATAGATGCCGATGAAGCGCTGCTGCAGGCGGGCGCGCTCGGTTTCGGGCAGCGCGCCGAAGGCGGCGCCGACCACCCCCACCACGCCATGGGAGACCCAGGCGCGTGCGCTGTCGTAGGCGAGGCGTGGCACCGATTCCTCGTCCTGCAGCGCATGCAGCGCCGCCACCATGTCGGGGGCGGTGTCGAGCAGCGTGCCGTCGAGATCGAAAAGCACGGCCTCCGGCGGTGGCCTCATGCCCCGGCTTTCCTGAAGTGGGTGATGTAGTTGACCTGCACGTTGGTGCCGATGCGGAAATGCCCCGGCCCCGAATGCTCGATGCCGGCTATGTCCTGCAGCTCGAGCCCGGCACGGCGCGCCCAGCCGTCGAGTTCCGAGGGCCTGACGAAGCGGGCGTACTCGTGGGTGCCATGCGGCAGCAGGCCAAGCAGGTATTCGGCGCCGAGGATGGCCACCGAGAAGGCCTTCATGTTGCGGTTGATGGTGGAGAAGAACACGGCCCCGCCCGGGCGCACCAGCCGCGCGCAGGCGGCCACCGTGGAGGCCGGGTCCGGCACGTGCTCGATGACCTCGAGGCAGGTGACGATGTCGTAGCTGCCCGGCTGGCTGGCGGCAAGCTCCTCCGCGGTGGCCTGCTGGTAGCGGATGCTGCCGGGCTGCGACTCCAGCTGGTGCAGGCGCGCCACTTCCAGCAGCTCGGTGGCCATGTCGATGCCGGTGACGTCGGCGCCGGAGCGTGCCAGCGCCTCGCTCAGCAGGCCGGCGCCGCAGCCGACATCGAGGCAGCGGGCACCGGCCAGCGGCGCCCGTGCGGCGATGAAGCCGAGGCGCACCGGGTTCATCTCGTGGAGCAGGCGCATCTCGCCCGCGGGGTCCCACCAGCGGCTGGCCAGCGCGTTGAAGCGCTCGAGCTCGGCGGCGTCGGCGTTTTGTCTGCTCGTGGTCATCGGGGCATCCATCATGCGGGGCGGCTTCCGCGGCAGCGGCTGCCGGCGCTGGCAATGCGGGCATATTGCCCGAACGCATGAGGCGATAAAACTCTGCCATCAAGCACTTGCCGGCGGGGAAAGCGCTGCGGCCCGGCCCGCTCCTATGCTAGACTTGCGCGCTGGAATCGATCCTTTGCTCCCTTCCGGGACGGATCTCGAAACACGGTATCTGCAAACCGGGCCCGGGCGGGGCATGCCGCAGGCCCGCTGCATGGTGAATTGTCGGATTCATGGCGGACATAGCCCAAGAGATTCTGCCGGTCAACCTCGAAGACGAGATGCGCCAGTCCTATCTGGACTACGCGATGAGCGTCATCGTCGGTCGTGCGCTGCCGGATGTCCGTGACGGCCTGAAGCCCGTGCATCGCCGCGTGCTCTACGCCATGCGCGAGCTCGGCAACGACCACACCAAGCCCTACAAGAAGTCGGCGCGCGTCGTCGGTGACGTCATCGGCAAGTACCACCCGCATGGCGATACCGCGGTGTACGACACCATCGTGCGCCTTGCCCAGCCGTTCTCGATGCGCTACCTGCTGGTGGACGGGCAGGGCAACTTCGGCTCGGTGGACGGCGATGCACCGGCGGCCATGCGCTACACCGAGGTGCGCATGGGGCGCATTGCCGGCGAGCTGCTGGCCGACATCGACAAGGAAACGGTCGATTTTGCCCCCAACTACGATGGTTCGGAGCGCGAGCCGGTGGTGCTGCCCACCCGCGTGCCGCACCTGCTGGTCAACGGCTCCTCGGGCATCGCCGTGGGCATGGCCACCAACATCCCGCCGCACAACCTCGGCGAGGTCATCGATGCCGTCCTCGCGCTGATCGACGACCCGGACATCACGCTGGCGGAGCTGATCAGGCTGGTGCCCGGGCCGGACTTCCCCACGGCCGGCATCATCAACGGCACGCAGGGCGTCCAGGAGGCCTATGCCCGCGGCCGTGGCCGCTGCCATGTGCGCGCGCGCACCCACATCGAGCCCATCGACGAGCGCGGGCGCGAGGCCATCATCGTCACCGAGCTGCCCTACCAGGTGAACAAGGCCCGGCTGATCGAGAGGATCGCCGACCTGGTGCGCGACAAGAAGATCGAGGGCATCAGCGAGCTGCGCGACGAGTCCGACAAGGACGGCATGCGCATCGTCATCGAGCTGCGCCGCGGCCAGCTGAGCGAGGTGGTGCTCAACAACCTCTATGCGCAGACCCCGCTGGAGACCGTGTTCGGCATCAACATGGTGGCCCTGCGCGATGGCCGCCCGCAGCTGCTCAACCTGCGCGACATGCTCGAGGCCTTCCTGCGCCACCGGCGCGAGGTGGTCACCCGGCGCACCATCTTCGACCTGCGCAAGGCCCGCGAACGCGCGCACGTGCTCGAGGGGCAGGCGGTGGCGCTCGCCAACATCGACGAGGTCATCGCCACCATCAAGGCATCCGCCTCGCCGGCCGAGGCACGCACCGCGCTGGTGGCACGGGTCTGGGCGCCCGGCGCGGTGACCGGGATGCTGGCACGGGCGAGCGAGGTCACCACCCGGCCCGCGGACATCGGCGGCGAGTTCGGGCTCGTGGAGGGCGGCTATCGCCTGTCCGGGGTGCAGGCCCAGGCCATCCTCGAGCTGCGCCTGCACCGCCTCACCGCGCTCGAGCAGGACAAGATCATCGGCGAGTACCGCGAGCTGCTCGACGCCATCCGCGAGTTCGGCGCCATCCTCGAGAATCCCGACAAGCTGCTGGCGGTGATCCGTGCCGAGCTGGGCGATATCCGCGAGCGTTATGCGGACCCGCGTCGCACCGAGATCATCGAGGGGCACGAGAGCCTGTCCATCGAGGACCTGGTGCCCGAGGAAGACGTGGTGGTGACGCTCTCGCATGGCGGTTATGCCAAGGCGCAGGGGCCCGACGAATACCAGACGCAGCGCCGCGGCGGCCGCGGGCGCAGCGCCACCAAGGTCCGCGACGAGGACTTCATCGACAAGCTCTTCGTCGCCAATACCCACGACACGCTGCTGTGCTTCACCAGCACCGGGCGGCTGTTCTGGCTGAAGGTCTACCAGGTGCCGCGCGCCGGGCGCGGGGCGCGCGGGCGCCCCATCGTCAACCTTCTGCCCCTGGAGGCCGATGAGCGCGTCAACGCGGTGCTGCCGATCCGCGACTTCGAGCCGGACAAGTACGTCTTCATGGTCACCAGCAAGGGCGTCGTCAAGAAGACCAGCCTCGAGGCCTTCTCGCGCCCGCGCACCAACGGCATCCGCGCGGTGGACCTGCACGAGGGCGACCATCTCGTCGACGTCGCCATCACCGACGGCGACAACGACATCATGCTGTGCTCGAGCTCGGGCAAGGCGATCCGCTTCCACGAGAAGGACGTGCGCCCGATGGGCCGCACCGCCGCGGGCGTGCGCGGCATACGCCTCGCCGCCGGCCACGAGGTCATCGCGCTCATCATCGTCGGCGAGGGCGCCATCCTGACCGCCACCGAGCATGGCTATGGCAAGCGCACCCGCATCGAGGAATTCCCGGTGCAGGGGCGCGGCGGCCTGGGCGTCATCTGCATCCAGACCAGCGAACGCAACGGCCGCATGGTGGGTGCCATCCAGGTCGGCGCGGAGGACGACATCATGCTCATCAGCGCGCTGGGCACGCTGGTGCGCACGCCGGTGGAGGAGATATCGGAGCAGGGGCGCAACACCCAGGGGGTGCGCCTGATCCGCCTCGACGAAGCCGAGCGCCTGGTGGGCCTCGATCGCATCGTCGCGCTCCAGGAAGACGACGAGCAGGACTGACACGCGAACGGCAGGAACTTCAGCCGGCTGGAAGGATTCCCTGCCAGTCGCAGAGCAATGCAGCGGAGGCGACAGTACGAAGATGAGCCGGATATTCAATTTCAGCGCGGGGCCAGCCACCCTGCCACGCGAGGTGCTGGAGCAGGCCCGTGACGAGATGCTCGAATGGCACGGGCAGGGCGCCTCGGTCATGGAGGTCAGCCATCGCAGCAAGGCCTTCGGCGAGCTGGCCGAGCAGTCCGAGGCCGATGTCCGCGAGCTGCTGGGCGTGCCCGACGACTATGCCGTCCTCTTCCTGCAGGGGGGCGCCACCCAGCAGTTCGCCATGATCCCGATGAACCTCGCGGCTGCCGAGCAGCCGGTGGACTACGTGGTCACCGGCCAGTGGTCGAAGAAGGCCGCCGGCCAGGCCAAGGGCCTGCGCAAGGTCAACATCGTGGCCGATGCGGCGGGCAACAACTACACCGACATCCCGGCGCGGGCGGACTGGCGTCTGACTCCCGGTGCCGCCTACGTGCATTACTGCCCGAACGAGACCATCGGCGGCGTGGAGTTCCACGAGGTGCCGGATACCGGCACGGTGCCGCTGGTGGCCGACATGTCCTCCAACATCTTCTCGCGGCCGCTGGATGTCAGCCGCTTCGGCATGATCTACGCCGGTGCGCAGAAGAACATCGGGCCCGCGGGCCTGGTGCTGGCGATCGTGCGCAAGGACCTGCTCGAGCGGGCCGCCGATGCCGTGCCGCCCATCCTGCGCTATGCCGCGCTCGCCGAGCAGAAGAGCATGCTCAACACGCCGCCCACCTATTCCTGGTACATCGCGGGCCTCGTGTTCCAGTGGCTGAAGCGCCAGGGGGGGCTGGCCAGGATCGCCGAGGTCAACCAGCGCAAGGCGGCCAAGCTCTACCGCGCCATCGACGACTCGGGCTGCTACCGCAACCCCGTGGCACCGGCCTGCCGCTCGCGGATGAACGTGCCCTTCACGCTGCCCGATGCAGCGCTGGATCCGGTGTTCCTCGCCGAGGCACAGCAGGCGGGGCTGGCCGCGCTCAAGGGCCACCGTTCCGTCGGTGGCATGCGCGCGAGCATCTACAACGCCATGCCCGAGGCGGGCGTGGACGCGCTGGTCGATTTCATGGCGGATTTCTCCCGCCGGCACGGCTGAGCGCAACCCGGCAAGGCAAACCTGAAGAACGACGAACGATGTACAAGATCCTCACCCTCAACAGCATCTCGGTCCAGGGCCTCAGGCGCCTGCCGCGCGAACGCTACGAAGTGGCCTCCGAGATCCTCCGTCCCGATGCCGTCCTCGTGCGCTCGGCGAAGATGCACGACATGGACATTCCCGCCTCGGTGCTGGCCATCGGCCGTGCCGGCGCGGGGACCAACAACATCCCGGTGGAGCAGATGTCATCACGCGGCATCCCGGTCTTCAATGCACCCGGTGCCAATGCCAATGCGGTCAAGGAGCTGGTCATCGGCGGCATGCTGCTGGCGGCCCGCAATCTCTGCCAGGCATGGGAGTTCACGCGCCAGCTGCCGGGTGAAGGCGCAGAGCTCGACAAGGCGGTCGAGGCGGTGAAGAAGAAGTTCGTCGGCTTCGAGCTGCCGAGTCGGACGCTGGGCGTGATCGGCCTCGGCGCCATCGGCGTGCAGGTCGCCAATGCCGCGCTGGCGCTCGGCATGCGGGTCATCGGCTTCGATCCGCAGATCACCGTGGACCGCGCCTGGGAGCTTTCCTCCGGGGTGGAGAAGGCCCGCAGCCTGGACGAGCTCTTCAGCCGCGCCGACATCATCAGCCTGCATGTGCCGCTGGTGGAGGCAACCCGCGGCCTGGTGAACGAGAATCGTATCGCGCTGATGCCCGCCAGGTCGGTGGTGATGAACTTCTCGCGCGGCGCCGTGGTCGACGAGGCAGCCGTGCTCGCGGCGCTGGCGAACGACAGGCTTGCCGCCTACGTGTGCGACTTCCCGAGCCGGCAGCTGCTCGCCAGCGACAAGGTCATCGCGCTGCCGCACCTGGGGGCGTCGACCGCGGAGGCGGAGATCAACTGCGCGGTGATGGTCGCCGACACGGTGCGCGACTACCTCGAGCACGGCACCATCCGCCATTCGGTCAACTTCCCGGATGCCGACCTCGAGCGCCGCGGCGCGCACCGCATCACGGTGGCCAACGCCAACGTGCCCAACATGGTCGGCCAGATCTCCAGCCGCCTCGGCGATGCAGGGCTCAACATCTCCGACCTGCTCAACAAGTCGCGCGGCAACCTGGCCTACACGATGGTCGACCTGGACGGCGCGCCCACCGCCGAGATTCTCGCCAGCATCAATGCCATCGATGGCGTGCTCTGCGTGCGCGACCTCGGCCGCCAGCAGGCCGTCTGAAGGACTGCCCAGCAGCATGGCCGGGAAGCGCAAGAGCACGACCGGGAAGGCCGGCCCGCCGGCCGAGGCCGATGTGGCCGCCATCCGTGGCCGGATCGACGCGCTCGACCGCCAGCTCGGCGAGCTCATCAGCGAGCGTGCGCGCCTGGCCCAGCAGGTGGGGGTGGCCAAGGGCCGCCACGGCGCGGCCGACTTCTACCGCCCGGAGCGCGAGGCCCAGGTGCTGCGTGGCGTGGTCGAGCGCAACGAGGGCCCGCTGCGCAACGAGGAAATGCTGCGGCTGTTCCGCGAGATCATGTCCGCCTGCCTGGCGCAGGAGGAGCCGCTGAAGGTGGGCTACCTGGGCCCCGAGGGCACCTTCAGCCAGTCCGCCGTCTACCATCATTTCGGCCACTCGGTGCGCGCCCTGCCGCTGGGCACCATCGACGAGGTGTTCCACGAGGTGGAATCCGGCGTCGCCGACTTCGGCGTGGTGCCGGTGGAAAACTCCACCGAGGGCACCGTCAACCACACCCTGGATCTCTTCCTGTCCTCGCCGCTGAAGATCTGCGGCGAGGTGGAGTTGCGGGTGCGCCAGCACCTGCTGGGCACCATGGATTCGCTCGAGCAGGTGGCGCGTGTCTGCGCGCATCCGCAGTCGCTGGCGCAGTGCCGCGCCTGGCTGCGCGAGTACCTGCCCGGCGTGCCGACGCTGGAGGCGGTCAGCAATGCCGAGGGCGCCCGGCGTGCCCGCGACGAGGCGGGCACGGCTGCCATCGCCGGCGATGCCGCGGCCGAGGTCTACGGGCTCGGCAGGCTGGTGAGCGATATCGAGGACCGGCCCGACAATACCACCCGCTTCCTGGTGGTCGGGCGCAAGCTGTTCCCGCCGAGCGGCGACGACAAGACCAGCCTGCTCCTGTCCAGCAACAAGGGCGAGGATGCCGGTGCCCTGCACCGCCTGCTGGCGCCGCTGGCGAGGCACGACGTCAACATGACCCGCATCGAGTCGCGCCCCTCGCGGCGCCGCAAATGGCACTATGTCTTTTTCCTCGATGTCGATGGCCATGCCGAGGACGAGGCGGTGGCCGCCGCGCTGGAAGAACTGCGGCGCGAGACCGAGCTGTTCCGTGTCCTCGGTTCCTATCCCAAGGCCGTTTTCTGAGATGCTCGTGACGATGCCTGCCGGCGGGCAGCGGGAGCTGCCATGAAGTGCCTGCTGGCCCTGCCCGGCGACGAGGTGGCCGGTGTCATCGAGCTGCCCGGCGACAAGTCGATTTCGCACCGCGCCCTCATGCTGGGTGCCGTGGCATCGGGCACCACGCGGGTGCGCGGCTTCCTGGCCAGCGAGGACTGCCTGGCCACCCTGGCCGCCGTGGCAGCCATGGGCGTGCAGGTCCGGCGCCCGGCCGCGGACCAGCTGCTCATCGAGGGCGTCGGCCTGCGCGGGCTGCACCGGGCGCCCGCGGCCATCGATGTCGGCAATTCGGGCACGGCCATGCGCCTGTTTGCCGGGCTGCTGGCCGGCCAGGTCTTCGACAGCATCCTGGTGGGCGATGAGTCGCTGTCGAAGCGGCCGATGGAACGGGTGGCGCAGCCGCTGCGCCAGATGGGTGCCCGCATCGACACCGAGCAGGGCAGGCCGCCGCTGCGCATCCACGGCAACGAGGCCCTGCAG
>JACFNV010000052.1:8808-16318 GCA_019454675.1 Gammaproteobacteria bacterium
TCGCCCAGCTTGTCGAGCTGAACGGCGTGGATGTCCTGCTGCTGCAGGAAGTGGACACAGGGCGCATGGCCAGCTTCGGCGTGGACCAGGTGCTGTGGCTGGCCCGGCGGCTGCGCATGGAGGCCGCCTTTTACCCACAGAACGAGGCCCTGCAGGGCATCGACTGCAACCTGCCGATGGCCAGCGCACAGGTCAAGTCGGCGGTGCTGCTGGCCGGGCTCTATGCCAGCGGCAGGACCACGGTGCGCGAGCCCGCGGTCACCCGCGACCACACCGAGCGCATGCTCGCGGTGTTCGGCCAGCCGGTGGAGCGCGATGGCCTGGTCGCGAGCATCGATCCCGTCGGCAGCCTGCGGGCCGCGGACATCGGCGTGCCGGGCGATCTCTCTTCGGCCACCTTCCTGATCCTTGCCGCCGCCCTTGCCCCGGCCGGCGAGCTGGTGGTCGAGAACATCGGGCTCAATCCGAGCCGCACCGGCATCCTCGAGATCTTTCGCCTGATGGGCATGAACCTGACGGTGGAGCCGGCGGATGTCGCTGCCGATGCCGAACCGGTGGGGCGCATCACCGTGCGGCCCTCGCAGCTGCGCGGCACCGTCATCCCGCCGTCGCTGGTGCCGCTTGCCATCGACGAATTTCCCGCGGTCTTCGTGGCGGCGGCGCTGGCCGACGGGGAAACCGTCGTCAGCGGTGCCGAGGAGCTGCGCCACAAGGAGAGCGATCGCATCGCCGTCATGGCTGCCGGCCTGCGCGGCCTCGGCATCGGCGTGGTGGAAACCCCCGATGGCGCCCGCATCCAGGGTGGCCGGCTGGGGGCGGGCGAGATCGACAGCGTCGGCGACCATCGCATCGCCATGGCCTTTGCGGTGGGCGCATCGCGTGCCGAGGGCCCGGTGCGCATCCTGGATACCGCCAATGTCGCCACTTCCTTCCCGGACTTTGCCGTCCTTGCCAGGCGCATCGGGCTGCGGGTGGAGGAGAGGGAGGCCACGGATGCCCGGGGCTGAGGTCCCGGTGCTGGCGCTCGACGGCCCGGGTGGCTCGGGCAAGGGTACCGTGGCGCGGGCCGTCGCCCGCCGCCTCGGCTGGCACCTGCTCGACAGCGGTGCGCTCTATCGCCTGGCCGGGCTTGCCGCCGCGAGGAAGGGCCTGGCCCTGGATGACGAGCAGGGCGTGGCCGGGCTCGCCGCCGGGCTGGACATCGTTTTCGATCCGGGCGCCGGGCCCGAGGGGCGCGTGCTGCTCGCCGGCGAGGATGTCAGCCAGGCCATCCGCAGCGAGGCTGCGGGCCAGGCGGCCTCGCAGGTGGCCACCCTGCCGGCGCTGCGCGAGGCCCTGCTCGGCAGGCAGCGCGCGTTCCGCCGGGCACCCGGGCTGGTGGCCGACGGGCGCGACATGGGCTCGGTGGTCTTTCCCGATGCCGGGCTCAAGGTTTTCCTCACCGCCAGCGTGGAAGAACGTGCGCGCAGGCGGCATAAGCAGTTGAAACAGAAGGGTATTGATGTTAGCCTGCCGGCCCTTTTGAAGGACATGGCGGAACGCGATCGCCGCGATGCGGAGCGTGCCGTCGCGCCGCTGCGGGCCTGCCCGGATGCACGTACGCTGGACTCCACCGACATGAGCGTCGATGAAGTGGTGGCGGATGTGCTGGCCTGGGCAGCCGCGGCATTCCCCGGGTTGGCGCCCGGGAGCGGGTCCCCGGCCCCGGGTGGGGCAGGGGAGTTGTCGTAGATCATTCGCGGCGCCTGTCGCGATCACCTGAAAAATGCCGCGTTGGCGGCTGGATGCAACACTAATGAGCGAATCGTTTGCCGAACTCTTTGAGCAAAGCCTGGCCAGTTCCCGGATCCGCCCGGGCACGATCCTCATGGGTCGTGTCGTCGAGGTCTCGGCGGAAGTCGTCCTCGTCAGCGCGGGCCTGAAGTCCGAAGCCGTCATCCCCACCAGCCAGTTCCGCAATGAGCGTGGCGAGATCGAGGTACAGATCGGCGATCACGTCGAGGTGGCCCTCGATGCGGTCGAGGATGGCCAGGGCGAGACCCGCCTGTCGCGCGAACGGGCCAAGCGCGCCCGCACCTGGGAGCAGCTCGAGGACGCCTTCGAGAACGAAAAGATCGTCAAGGGCATGATCAGCGGCCGCGTCAAGGGCGGCTTCACGGTGGATGTGGATTACGTCCGCGCCTTCCTGCCCGGCTCGCTGGTCGACGTGCGCCCGGTGCGCGACCCCTCCTACCTCGAGGGCAAGGAGCTCGAGTTCAAGGTGATCAAGCTCGATCGTCGCCGCAACAACGTCGTGGTCTCGCGGCGCGCGGTGGTGGAGCAGGAATACAGCTCGGAGCGCGAGGCGCTGCTCGAGCAGCTGCAGGAAGGCGCCACGGTGCACGGCATCGTCAAGAACCTCACCGACTACGGTGCCTTCGTCGACCTCGGCGGCATCGACGGCCTGCTGCACATCACCGACATGGCCTGGAAGCGGGTCAAGCATCCCTCCGAGGTGGTCAACGTCGGCGACGAGGTGGACGTCAAGATCCTGCGCTTCGACCGCGAGAAGAACCGCGTCTCGCTGGGCATGAAGCAGCTGGGTTCCGATCCCTGGGAGGCCATTTCGCGCCGCTACCCGCCCAATGCCCGCCTGTTCGGCAAGGTGACCAACATCGCCGACTACGGCTGCTTCGTCGAGATCGAGGAGGGGGTCGAGGGCCTGGTGCACGTCTCGGAGATGGACTGGACCAACAAGAACGTCAACCCGTCGAAGGTGGTGCAGATCGGCGACGAGGTCGAGGTCATGGTGCTCGACATCGACGAGGATCGCCGCCGCATCTCGCTCGGCATCAAGCAGTGCAAGCCGAACCCGTGGGCGGAGTTTGCCACCAGCTACAACAAGAACGACCACGTCTCGGGCAAGATCAAGTCGATCACCGACTTCGGCATCTTCATCGGCCTGCCGGGCGGCATCGATGGCCTCGTGCACCTCTCCGACATCTCCTGGGACGCCCCGGGCGAGGAGGCCGTGCGCAACTACAAGAAGGGCGAGGACATCGAGGCCGTCGTGCTCAGCATCGATCCCGAACGCGAGCGCATCTCGCTCGGCATCAAGCAGATGGACCACGACCCGCTCTCGACCTTCATGGCGCAGTACCCCAAGGGCAGCATCGTCAAGGGCACGGTCAGCGAGGTCGATGCCCGTGGCGCCACGGTGGAGCTCGGCGACGGCATCCAGGGGCAGCTGCGCGCCAGCGAGCTGTCGCGCGATCGCGTCGAGGACGCGCGCATGGTGCTCAAGGTGGGCGATGTGGTCGAGGCCAAGTTCACCGGGCTCGATCGCAAGAGCCGGGTGGTCTCGCTGTCCATCAAGGCCAAGGAAGCCCACGAGGAAGCCGAGGCCGTGGAGAGCTATCGTTCCTCCGACACCTCCTCCGGCACCACGCTGGGCGATCTGCTCAAGGAGCGCATGGCGGGCAACAGCGACGATTGATCGCCATCGGCGACGACACCACAGGTCGTCAACGGGTCCCGGCACGTGCTGCCGGGACCCGCTGATGGCCGGCAGGATGGAAAGGGTACTGGCCGGGTCATGACGAAGTCTGAACTCATCGAGTTGCTGGCACGCAAGCAGAAGCACCTGCCGGCCAGGGATGTCGAGCTGGCCGTCAAGCACCTGCTGGAACTCATGAGCAACACGCTGGCGGCGGGCGAGCGCATCGAGATCCGCGGCTTCGGCAGCTTTTCCCTGCACTATCGCCCGCCCCGCCTCGGGCGCAACCCCAAGACCGGCGACACCGTGGCACTGGCCGGCAAGCACGTTCCCCACTTCAAGCCCGGCAAGGACCTGCGCGAGCGGGTCGATGACAACAAGGACCTTCCCATCAGGGAATGAGCCGGCGCTCCGCTGCCCGGGCCGGTGCTTTGCCGGTACAATGACGGCACCGGCATGTTCCGCAGACCGACCTCCTCGGCAGGGCTGATGGTGCGCAGTTTCCTCTGGCTGTTGTTGCTCTTCGTCTGCCTCGCGCTGGCAGTGCTCTTCGCTGCCATGAACCCGGGCAGCATCGATCTCGACCTCGGGTTTTCGGCCTTCCACCTGCAGAAATCCCTCGCCCTGACCTTTGCCTTCGCGGCCGGCTTTGCCTTTGGCCTGCTGTGCCTGTCGCTGGTCCTGCTGCGCGCATCGCTCGAGCGGCGCCGGCTTGCCAAGGCACTGCGCCTCGCCGAGGCGGAAATCCATGCCCTGCGCAGCCAGCCTGCACCCCATGCCGACTGAGGCAGCCTTTTTCTTCGCCGGCCTGCTGTTCCTCGCCGCCGCGCTGGGCTATGTCTTCGCCCGCCTGGGCCAGCTCGACGACGAGGACGCCGGGTATGGCGGCAGTCCCAATTACATCCGCGGCCTGAAGTTCCTGCTCGAGGAGCAGCCGGACCGGGCGCTGGAAGCTTTTTCCGGCTCGGGCGAGCTCGACGAGGAGGCGATCGAGATCCACTTTGCGCTTGGCCAGCTGTTTCGCCGCCGTGGCGAAATGGAGCGTGCCATCCGGGTGCACCGCGACCTGATCGAGCGACCCAGGCTGCGTCGCGAACATCGCGAGCGCGCGCAGTTCGCCCTGGCCGAGGACCACCTCAGTGCCGGCCTGTTCGACCGTGCCGAGGCCCTGCTGACCGAGCTGCGCCAATCGCCGCGCCAGGGAACCGATGCGCTGAACAGGCTGATCCGGCTTGCCGAGCTGACCCAGGAGTGGGAGCACGCCATCGAGCTGCAGGGCGAGCTGGAACGGCTGGACCACCAGGCCGCCGGCCGTGGACGCATCACGCATTACCTGTGCGAGCTGGCCGAGCAGGCACGCCGGGCGGGCAACCTCGACCAGGCCGCGGAGTGGCTCGAGCAGGCCGCGGAGACGCGGCCCGAGAGCGCCAGGGTGCTGTGGCTGCGTGCGGAGATGGCGACGGCCGGCAATGATCCGGCGCTGGCGGCACGCTGCTACCAGCGCCTCGCCGAGCACGAGCCCTCGCTGCTGGTCGAGGTGCTGCCACGCTTCTCGGCCGCCTGCAGGGCCGGTGGCCTCGAGGCCGTGTTCTCGCATTTCCTGGCCGGGCTCTGCGAGCGCGATCCTGCTGCCGCACGGGCGGTGGCCTTTGCCACCATGCTGGACCCTTCCATCGATGATCCGCATGCCATCGAGTGCCTGCGTCGCTTCATCCAGGTCGATCCCGTGCTGGGCACGCTGCTGGGCGCTGAAGGGATGGACCATGCGGAGGGCAGCGAAGGCGAGGCCTTTTCGCGGATTCGCCAGGCCCTGCACGCCATGGCCAGGGCGGGGCACGGTTATCGCTGCCTCGAATGCGGCTACGCCAGCGCCACGCTGCGCTGGCAGTGTTCCGGCTGTGGCGCATGGGATTCGATCAGGCCCCGCCTGCGGCTCGCCTTCGATCCCGAGGAGCGCTAGCCCCGGGCCGGGGGCCCGATCACGCATTTCAGCAGCTTTGCACCCGATCGGGCGCTGGGTTCGCCCGGGGCCTCCTCCTAGGCTGTGCCTGCCCGTCCTGCTGATGGGCAAGGTCCTGGTTGAAACCCGTCCTGAGGAGTATCGATATGCGTCACTGGTTGATTGCCGCTGCTGCCATGCTCATGCCGCTCTGGGCCCTGGCCGGGCCCGTGGACATCAATACGGCGGATGCCGCCACCCTGGCTCGCGAGCTGAACGGGATCGGCCCGGCACGGGCGCAGGCCATCGTCGACTACCGCGAGAAGAACGGCAGGTTCCGCTCGCCGGACGAGCTGCTCAAGATCAAGGGCATCGGCCCGCACGTGCTGGAAAAGAACAAGGCGAACCTGCAGGTCGGCAAGGCAGAGCGCTAGGAGCGGGAGGATGGCGGGGCGGCAGCACCGCGCTGCCGCCCCGCCGGAATGTGGTGGGTGGCACGGTAAAGCGGCAGCGCTTTCGCTACCATGGGCTGGTCTTCCGCAAGATCCGGTTTCGTGATGACCCCGATCAAGCCCGTGCGTACGGCAGTCTTCCCGGTGGCCGGGCGTGGCACCCGGTTCCTGCCCGCCACCAAGGCCATGCCCAAGGAAATGCTGCCCATCGTCGACAAGCCGCTGATCCAGCATGCGGTCGAGGAGGCGGTGGCGGCCGGCGCCACGCGGCTGGTGTTCATCACCGGCAGCACCAAGCGGGCCATCGAAGACCACTTCGATCGCGATCCGGAGCTCGAGCGGGCTCTCGAGGCATCGGGAAAGCAGGAGTTGCTGGCCCTGGTGCACGACATCCTCCCGGCAGGGGTGTCCTGCGTTTACATCCGCCAGGGCGAACCCCTGGGCCTGGGGCATGCGGTGCTCTGCGCGCGTCCGGCGGTGGGCGATGAGCCGTTCTTCGTGCATCTGCCCGATGATCTCATCCACGCGCCCATCGGCTGTCTTGCCCAGATGCAGCAACACCACGAACAGCATGGTGCAAGCGTCCTGGCGGTGGAGGACGTGCCACGCGAGAAGACCAGCAGCTACGGCATCGTCGATGTCGACGGGGAGCAGCGCCTGCGCAAGATCGTGGAGAAACCGGCACCCGAGAAGGCACCGTCCACCCTTGCCGTCGTCGGGCGCTACCTGCTCACGCCGGCCATCTTCGACCACCTGGAGCGCATCGGCCGCGGCGCGGGCGGGGAAATCCAGCTGACCGACGGCATCGCCGCCCTGCTGGCAAAGGAGCCCGTCTACGCATTCCGCTTTGCCGGCCAGCGTTATGACTGCGGCAGCAAGCTGGGCTACATCGAGGCCATCATCGATTTTGCGATGGAAGACCCGGCCCTGAGGGGGCCGCTGCAGGCGCATCTCGCCTCGCAAGACTGAGATATCCCGCGCCCTGACGGGAGCTGAATGTCATCCGTGCTCCCATGACCACCAGGCGGCCATGGCGTCGACCCGACTCGCCTCATCCCCGCAGCCTGCTGGCAGGCAAAAACAAATTCGGCTATACCGAAACGCGGGGATCCGCGTGCACCGATGCAAGCGCCGGATGCACGCAGAAAGGGGAGTCTGCGAAAAGGGGGGGGGTCATATGGTAAGCCAGGTACTGGCGGGCCGGCATCCGGCCGCGTCATTCCGCCAGCTGATGCTCTGTGCAGTGGCTGTCCTGATGGCACTCCCTGCACCGGGAGCTTTCGCCCAGGACGATCCGAGGGTACAGGAGATCATCGTCACGGCGCGCAAGAAGGCGGAGAGCCTGCGTGATGTGCCGGTTGCCATCACCGCCTTCTCGGCCGAGTCGATCGAGGAGGCTGGCATCCGCGACCTCGACGACGTGGCCGAGCTGACCCCCGGCCTGTCTTTCTTCAACGCCCAGGGCGAGTTCCTTGCGGTGCCCGTGATACGCGGCATGGCGCCCACCGACATCTTCGGCGAGAACAACGCGGCGATCTTCGTCGATGGCATCTATGTCTCCGGCCGCGAGGGCCTCAACTTCAGCCAGCTCGACGTCGAGCGCATCGAGGTGGTCAAGGGGCCGCAAAGCGCGCTCTACGGCCG
>JACFNV010000163.1 GCA_019454675.1 Gammaproteobacteria bacterium
AGGGTCTGATGTCGGCTCAGCAGCGGTCCGGTGACGCGGAAGGATTCCGTGCCGAGTG
Organism: Gammaproteobacteria bacterium; assembly: GCA_019454675.1. Classification (GTDB taxonomy): domain Bacteria; phylum Pseudomonadota; class Gammaproteobacteria; order Steroidobacterales; genus QUBU01. The sequence continues at coordinate 59 of JACFNV010000163.1, forward strand.
GATCGAGTGCGACCAGTTCAAAGTCCTTGAGAAAGTAATCCGAGCGCGGCGGGCCGGTCAGCGACGGTGCCTCCTCGGCCTGGTACAGGTGCCAGAGCAGCAGGCCGCTCGTCGTTGCGGCCAGCGCCAGCAGGATGGCGGGGAGCCAGCCCGGCAGCCTCATGTGCGGATGAATCCGCGCAGCACGGCTTCCGCCTGATCCTGGGCATCGAGCACGAGGTCGCACAGTTCGCGCACCGCGCCTCGGCCTCCGCTCGCCGTGGTGATCCAGTGCACGCGCTCGCGGATCCAGGGATGGGCATTGGCGGGAGCCACCGCGAGGCCGACCCAGCCGAGCGCCGGCAGGTCGGGAAGGTCATCGCCCATGTAGGCGACTTGTGGCGCCTCCAGCCCGAGCAGGCGGCTCAGGGTGCGCAGGCTGGCGCGCTTGTCGTGGCAGCCCTGGTGGATGTGGGTGATGCCCAGTTCGCCGGCGCGCTGGGTCACGACCTCGCTGGTGCGTGCGGTGATCAGGGCGACTTCGATGCCGATGCCGCGCAGCAGCTTCAGACCCTGACCGTCGAGCGCATGGAAGGCCTTGATCTCGACCCCGTCGGCGGCGAGCAGGAGGCGGCCATCGGTGAGGGTGCCATCGACATCGAGTGCCAGCAGGCGGACCCGCGCGGCGCGTTCGCGCACCGGGCTGTCGACGTCGGCGAGGTAGGCGCCGCTCATACCACCCGGGCGCGCAGCAGGTCGTGGATGTTGAGCGCACCGACCACGTGCTGGCCCTCGTCGACCACGACCACGGCCGAGATCTTGTGGTCTTCCATCATGCGTGCGGCTTCGACCGCGAGACGTTCGGGTCCGATCACCTTGGGTTCGCGACTCATCAGCTCGACCACGGCAGTGGCGCGCAGGTCGGCGCGGGTGTCATCCAGGGTGCGGCGCAGGTCGCCGTCGGTGAAGACGCCGAGCAGGCGGTTGTCGGGATCGACCACGGCGGTCATGCCGAGGCGCTTGTGGCTCATCTCCACCACCGCCTGGCTGATCGTGGCGGTGCTGTCGACGCGCGGAATTTCGGCACCGGCGTGCATGATGTCGGAAATGCGCAACAGCAGGCGGCGGCCGAGGCTACCGGCGGGATGCGAGCGGGCGAAGTCCTGGCTGGTAAAGCCGCGTGCGTCCAGCATCGCGACGGCGAGTGCATCCCCCATCACGAGCGCCGCAGTGGTGCTGGTGGTCGGCGCGAGACCGAGCGGGCAGGCCTCGACTTCGACGCTGACATCGAGGTGGATGTCGGAAAGATGTGCCAGTGTGGAGGTGCTGCAACCGGTCATGCTGATGAGCACGTTGCCCTGGCGCTTGAGCACCGGGACGATGGTCAGGAGTTCCTCGGTCTCGCCCGAGTTGGACAGGGCCAGGACCACGTCCGGCTCGATGATCATGCCGAGGTCGCCGTGACTGGCCTCGCCGGGGTGCACGTAGAACGAGGGTGTGCCGGTCGAGGCGAGGGTCGCGGCGATCTTGCGCGCGATGTGGCCGGATTTGCCCATGCCGATGGTGACCACGCGCCCGCGGCAGGAGAGCATCGCCCGGCAGGCCGCGACGAAGGTTGCATCGATGCGGTCGTGCAGGGCGTGCAGGGCGCGGGCCTCGTTGTCGATCACCGCCTGGGCGCTGGCAACCA
>JACFNV010000053.1 GCA_019454675.1 Gammaproteobacteria bacterium
AACGTCACCACCTACAACCTGGCGCGCATGAACATGCTGCTGCACGGGGTGAAGGACACCGAGTTCGAGATCTACCACGGCGACACGCTGTCCAACGACTGGGACATGCTCCGCGAGACCAACCCAGCAAAGGTACCAAGGTTCGATGCGGTGGTGGCCAACCCGCCGTTCAGCTATCGCTGGGAGCCGACTGAGGCGATGGGCGAGGATGTGCGGTTCAAGAACTACGGACTGGCACCAAAGAGTGCTGCCGATTTCGCGTTCCTGCTCCACGGGTTCCACTACCTCAAGGACGAAGGCGTGATGGCCATCATCCTGCCGCACGGCGTGCTGTTCCGGGGCGGCGCGGAAGAGCGTATCCGTACCAAGCTCCTGAAGGATGGGCACATTGACACGGTGATCGGTCTGCCAGCCAACCTCTTCTACTCCACCGGAATTCCTGTTTGCATCCTGGTGTTGAAGAAGTGTAAGAAACCGGACGACGTGTTTTTCATCAACGCATCCGGTCCGGAGAACTTCAGCAAGGGTAAGAGACAGAATTTCATGACCGACGAGCACATCGCTCGGATCATCAAGACGTATCAGGAGCGGCCAGAGAAGCCGATCGAACGATACGCCCGCCGCGTCACAATGAAGGAGATTACGGAGAACGACTACAACCTGAATATCTCACGCTACGTCAGTATTGCTCAAGCAGAAGTAGCAGTCGATCTGGCAGCTACCCATGCCGAGCTAGTCAGTATTGAGGGCGATATCAGTACCGCAACGGCTAAGCACAATGTGTTTCTAAAGGAGCTTGGTCTGCCGCCTCTGCCGTAGCGTGATTCTGACTAGACGAAGAGTTGTCGCAAGCCTTCGCGGTGACACGGTGCATTCTATGTCAAGCTGAGTGATGCGCTGAATGACAGGTAGAAGTACAACAAGATCAGCGGCCTGCTGACCAGGCTTCGTCGCCAGGGCGTGATCGTGAACACCGGCTCCGATACCGCTCCTTGCTGGCGACTGACAGAGAAAATCGCAAGGAGAAATTAGAGATTTACAGAGAGAGTAGGCCTGAATATTCATTAAAATCAATGAATTAATTCTCTCCTCCGAGTGCTTGCTGTCAGGGTCTGTGAATAGAGGTGCAGGTTTGGGCATGCCGCTGCTGGATATAGATCCTGCAAGTCGGCTCGGTACATCCCCGATAGCCGCCTTGCTTGCGGCAGGCCGCGGTCACACGCCCGGTACAGGCAGCAAACCGGCTCCAGATGCAGGTCGATCTTCGAGCAGAGAGGGTCCGGAGATCATCCTGAATGATGACTCAGTAAACAGTGTCAATACGATCTGCTGATCATGTAGCCGACATTGTGCTGTTATCTGCAGCGATCAATCACGAGCTCACTCACCTCCGTCTCGATCTGTAATAAATCCACCACCGCCTCATTCCGCCCCCATCGCCGCCAGCCTTTGTTGCGTGGCTTGGGCGAGCGGCAGGCAGGATTCGATGAAGCGGAGCAGCTCGTCGGGTTGCCGGATGGCGCCGAGCAGGGCGATGTCCAGGTGGTTGTCGCCGAGGTAGAGCCGCTGTTGCACGCCGGGGTGGGCGGCGGCGAAGCGCACGAAGGCGAGCTGCCATCCGGGGTCGGCGATGAAACGCCGGGCAGCCTCGCTGCCGGCGAGCGCGCTGTGGCCGCCACCGACCGCGAGCGCTGGGGCGTTGGCCGATTCCAGCCCCGCGCGCAGTGCCCGGCCGGCGAGCCCCGGGCTGGCATCTGCCATGGCACCCATGAGCGCCGACCCCGCGATGCGGCGCAGGGCGGTGAACTGGGCGTTGTCGTAGAGGTTGAGCGTGCCGCCGAGTCCCGCGCCGGGCAGCCGGGTGCTCCAGATGGTCTCGAGCCGCGTGATGTTGCGCAGCGGGGTTTCCGCGGTGTGCACCGAGGCACCCGTGTGGATGCTGCAGGTCCAGGCAACCGTGCCGCTGGTGCCGTGCAGCCGCAGGCTGATGCGCGGGTTCTCCGGTTTCTCCAGCCGCCAGCCGCGCCGCGCGGCGAGCGAGCGCCAGTTGCGTTCCAGCCTGTCACCGGCGCGCAAGGCCATGACGGTGAGCACCACCGCGCCGGCAAGCCCGGTGCCGACGGCGAGGATGATGGTTCCCGGCTCGATGTTCATGGGCGGGTCTCGTGGATGGATGGGGCAGGCACCGCTTCCGCCTGATGGGGGGGGCACGGGCGGCGTGATGGTGCGGGGCATGGTCATCGGCAGGCCCTTCACGCCGCTCAGCCCACCAGCCTCTTCGTCACTTCCACCAGCCGTCGTGTCTGGTGGGCGATGGCGGCGCAGGCGTCGTCGCTGAAGGGCTGGTCCTGGCAGTGGCTGTAGCCGTAGGGGTTGCCGCCGGTCTTGAAGATCACCGGGTCGGTGTAGCCGGGAGCGACGATGATGCAGCCCCAGTGCATGGCGGTGGTGTAGAAGGACATCAGCGTCTGTTCCTGGCCGCCGTGCGGCACCCGCGAGGAGGTCATGGCGGAGAAGCCCTTGCCGGCCATGGTGCCCTTGAGCCAGGCGCCGCCCAGCGTGTCGATGAAGGCGCGCACCTGGCTTGGTTGGCCGCCGAAGCGGGTGGGGGCGGAAAACAGGTAGGCATCGGCCCAGGCCAGGTCCTTGATGCCGACCACCGGCACGTGGGCGGTGGCTTCCGTATGCGCGGCCCAGGCATCCACCCCGGCGATCACCTCGGCGGGTGCGGTCTCGGGTGCCTTCAGCAGCCGCACCTCGGCGCCCGCCGCCTGCGCGGCCTCCACGGCGATCTCCGCCATGCGGTGGTTGGTGCCGTAGGTGGAGTAGTAGATGACGGCGAGCTTCACGCCCATGGGTTTCTCCTTGAGGTGTGGGTCGGGCTTCAGGCGAAGTGGCGGTCGGGGGCGCGCGCGAGGTCCAGCTCGGGGCCCAGCGGCACGATGCCGTTCGGGTTGATGGTCTTGTGGCTGCGGTAGTAGTGCTGCTTGATGTGCCCGAAGTCCACCGTGGCGGCGATGCCCGGCCACTGGTAGAGCTCGCGGGTGTAGCTCCAGAGATTCGGGTAGTCCACCAGCCGCTTCAGGTTGCACTTGAAGTGGCCGTGGTAGACGGCATCGAAGCGGATCAGCGTGGTGAACAGGCGCCAGTCGGTCTCGGTGAGCACCTCGCCGTGCAGCCAGCGCTGGCGGCCGAGGCGCTCCTCCAACCGGTCGAGGCAGGCGAAGAGCGTGCGCACCTCCTGTGCATAGACCTCCTGCGCGGTGGCGAAGCCGGCCTTGTAGACGCCGTTGTTCACCTGGTCGTAGATCTCGGCGTTGAGCGCGTCGATCGCGGACAGCAGCGCGGCGGGGGCGTAGTCGCCGGGCCTGGCGCCCACGCCGTCGAAGGCCGAGTTGAGCATGCGGATGATCTCGGCGGATTCGTTGTTGACGATGGTGCTGCGCTGCCTGTCCCAGAGCACCGGCACCGTCACCCGGCCGCTGTAGCGCGGCTCGGCATGCAGGTACACCTCATAAAGATGGCGGGCATGGCCGATGGGGTCGGCCACCACGCCGGGGGCGGGCTCGAAGGTCCAGCCCTGTGCGCCCATGTAGGGGTTCACCACCGAGACGCTGATGAAGTCCTCCAGCCCCTTGAGCGCGCGGAAGATCAGCGCGCGGCTGGCCCAGGGGCAGGCGAGCGATACATAGAGGTGGTAGCGGCCGGGCTCGGCGCGGAAGCCGCCCTCGCCGCTGGGGCCGGCGCTGCCATCGGCGGTGATCCAGTGCCGGTACTGGGTGGTGGTGCGGATGAAGCGCCCGCCGCTGGCCTCGGTGTCGTACCACTCGTCATGCCACTGGCCGTCCACGAGCAGGCCCATCGCGTTCTCCCCTGATTGCAGTCCGCATGGTTCTCGCACACTTGCCGGCGGCGGATCAAGTGTCGTGCCCGCAGCCGCCCATGCCCGGCTGCGCGCAATGCGGGGCGCGGCCCGGCGCCGGCTCGTATAGGATGCGAGCCCTGCAGGGCCTCGCCAGGATTGCCGCCATGAACACCCCCGCCACCGAGTCGCCTGCCTCCTTTGCCGAGCTTGGCCTTGCGCCGCTGTTGCTCAAGGCGCTGGCGGAGGTGGGTTACGAGGCGCCCTCGCCGATCCAGGCCGCCGCCATCCCGCTGCTGCTCGCCGGCGGCGATGTGCTCGGCCAGGCGCAGACCGGCACCGGCAAGACCGCGGCCTTTGCGCTGCCCGCGCTGGCGCGGCTGGAGCTCGCCCGGCGCGAGCCGCAGGTGCTGGTGGTGGTGCCCACCCGCGAGCTGGCGATCCAGGTGGCCGAGGCCTTCCAGAAATACGCCGCCCATCTCAAGGGCTTCCAGGTGCTGCCGGTCTACGGCGGCCAGGGCTACGAGCCGCAGCTGGCTGCGCTGCGCCGCGGCCCGCAGGTAGTGGTGGGCACGCCCGGCCGGCTGATCGACCACCTGCAGCGCCAGACGCTGCAGCTCGAGGCGCTGCGCACGGTGGTGCTCGACGAGGCCGACGAGATGCTGCAGATGGGCTTCGTCGAGGCCATCGAGGAGATCCTCGCCCGCACGCCGCCCGAGCGGCAGGTGGTGCTGTTCTCGGCCACCATGCCGGCGCCGATCCGGCGCATCGCCAGGCGCCACCTGCGCGAGCCGCAGGAAGTCACCATCCGCGCCAGAACCGGCACGGTGGCCAGCACCCGCCAGCGCTACTGGCTGGTGGAGGGCCTGCACAAGCTCGATGCGCTGACCCGCATCCTCGAGGTGGAGCCCTTCGACGCCATGCTGGTGTTCGCGCGCACCAAGCTTGCCACCACCGAGCTGGCCGAGCGGCTGGAGGCGCGCGGCTTTGCCGCCGCCGCGCTCAACGGCGACATGGTGCAGGCACAGCGCGAGCGCACCATCGCGCAACTCAAGGCGGGCAAGCTCGACATCGTGGTGGCCACCGACGTGGCGGCGCGCGGCATCGACGTGGAGCGCATCGGTCACGTGGTCAACTTCGACATGCCCCACGACGTCGAATCCTACGTGCACCGCATCGGGCGCACCGGCCGTGCCGGGCGCAGCGGCGAGGCGATCCTGTTCGTGGCGCCGCGCGAGCGCAACATGCTGCGGCTGATCGAGCGGCATACCCGGCAGGCGCTCGAGCCGCTGCGCCTGCCGACGCTGGGCGACGTCAACGCCAGGCGGGTGGCGAAGTTCAAGGCGCGCATCAGCGAGGCGCTCGTCCGCGGCGAGGCCACGCCCTACCGCGGCATCATCGACGAGCTGGTGCAGGAGAGCGGGGCGGAGCCGGCGGACATTGCCGCCGCACTCGCCAGCCTGTTGCAGGGCAAGACGCCGCTGCTGCTCGCCAGGCGCAGCGAGGAGGCCGCCGCGGAACGGCCGCCTGCCCGCAGCCGCGGGGAGCACGAAGCCGAAGAGCCACGCCGGCCGCGCGGCCGGCGCCACGAGGAGCAGCAGCTCTACCGGCTGGCCGTCGGGCGCAGCCACGGCATCAAGGTGGGCAATGTCGTCGGCGCCATCGCCAATGTCGGCGGCATCCAGGGCACCGACATCAACGGCGTGGACATCCAGCGCGACCAGACCTTCCTGCGCCTGCCCGTCGGCCTCGCCCCGGAAACCCTCCAGCGCATCGCCGAGGTGAAGATCCGCGGCCATCTGCTGGCGATCCGCGCGGTGGAGGATGGCCCGCCGCCCGCCAGGAAGAAGAAGCCGCGCTGAGCGAGGATTTCCCGGCGTTCCGCAGCCGGAGGTGTTGCGGGAGAGGCTGGCCGCGGCCGCTCAGAGCTCGCCCAGTGCCCGACGCAGGCGCAGCCGGCCCAGCGCCACATCGAGCAGCGCATCATCGTGGTTGGCGACCGCCTGCAGGCGCAGTGCCTCGGCGTCGAGCACCACGGTGCTGGTGGCGAGCCCCACGCCGTATTGCTCGCGGCTCACGCGCAGGTTTTCCTCGGCCTGCTCCACCGCCTCGCGGCCGAGCGGCACGCGCGCCTCGGCCTCGGCCAGCGCCAGCAGCGCCTGGTGCACCTCGAGCGCGATGCGCGAGGCGAGGTCGTCGTGGTCGCGGCCGGCGGCACGGCTGGCGCTGCGCAGCGCATCGGCGCGGTGGCGGATGCGCCCGCCGTCCCACAGCGTCCACGAGAAACCGACCCCCAGCAGGCTGAAGTCCTCGCGGTCGAGCACCTGGTTTTCGAGGTACTGGTAGTCGGCGACGAGGCCGAGCTGCGGGCCGCGCGCCGCCGCCTCGCTGCGCGCCTGCTCGGCCAGCGCCCGCGCCTGGGCGGCGGAGCCGGCAAGCTCCGGGCGCTGTGCCAGCGCGCGCTCCACCAGCGCCGGGGCTGGTTCATCCGTGGCGCTGGTTTCGTCGGCGGGCATCTCGAGCTGCACTTCGCGTTCCAGCGGCTGGCCGAGGAAGCGGTTGTAGGCGGCGAGCGCCAGCTGGCGCCGGTTCTCCGCGCGCAGCCGTGCCTGTTCGGCATCGGCCAGCGTCACCCGCGCGGCCAGCCAGTCGTTGCGCGGCACCGCCTCGTGCTCGAGCATCACTGCCACCTCGTCGAGGTGCAGCTGCAGGCTCGCCACCGCCGATTCTGCCGCCGCCACCGCGCGCTGCGCGCGCAGCACTTCGATGTAGGCATCCGCCACCTGCAGGCGCAGCGCCTGCGCATAGGCGGTGGCGGCCAGCTCCGCGCCCGCGGCCGCCTGCTGCGCCGACTCGATGCCGGCGCTGATGCGCCCGCTGGTGTACAGCGGCAGCTCGAGGCGCGCGCGGCCCATGAGGAAGTCGTCGTTCTTCACCAGCTCGGGCGAGCTGAAGTTGTTGCTGCCGAAGGGAAAGCTGAAGGCCGGGGCGTCGCCGAAGCGCTGGTAGCTGCCATCGAGGCTGAGCCTGGGCAGGCGCTCGGCGCGCGCGGCCGCCGCGCCGGCACGGCCGGCCTCGCTGCGCCCCTGCATGGCGGCAAGCCCGGCATCGTGCCGTTCGGCGAGCTGCCAGGCCTCGGCGAGGTTCTCGGCCTGCAGCGGCGCGCTGGCCAGCAGCGCCAGCAGCATCAGCAGATGGCGGGAGCGGGGCAGGATCATCATGCGGCCTCCGCGGCCGGGCGGGCCGGCTGGCGGCTGCGCCAGGCGAAGTAGAGCACCGGGATCACCACCAGCGTCAGCAGCGTGGAGACCAGCACCCCGAAGATCAGCGACACCGCCAGCCCGTTGAAGATGGGGTCGTCGAGGATGAAGAAGGCACCGCTCACCGCGGCCAGTGCGGTGAGCGCGATGGGCCGCGCGCGGATCACCGCGGCATCCACCACCGCCTGCGCCAGCGGCTCGCCGCGGGCGAGTTCGGCATCGATGAAGTCCACCAGCAGGATCGAGTTGCGCACGATGATGCCGGCCAGCGCGATCATGCCGATCATCGAGGTGGCGGTGAACTGCGCGCCCATCAGCGCATGCCCCGGCATCACGCCGATGATGGTCAGCGGGATCGGCGCCATGATCACCAGCGGCATGAAGTAGGAGTGGAAGTGCGCGACGATCAGCAGGTAGATCAGCACCAGCCCCACCGAGTAGGCCAGCCCCATGTCGCGGAAGGTCTCGTAGGTGATCTGCCACTCGCCATCCCACTTGATGCTGAGCCGGTTGGGATCCTCCGGTGCGCGGATGAAGCGCTGCTCGGGCTTGAGCCCCGAGGGCAGGCCCTTGCCCAGCTGGCCGACGAGATCGAACATGCCGTAGAGCGGGCTGTCGAGCCTGCCCGCCATGTCGCCGGTGACGAAGACCACCGGCAGCAGGTCCTTGTGGTGGATGGCGCCATCCCAGGCCGCCTTTTCCACGCGGGTCAGCGCCGATAGCGGCACCAGCGCGCCGCCCTGCGCGCGCACGCCGAGTTCCAGCGCGGCATCGAGGCGGGCCTTGTCGGCCAGCCCCAGCCCCATGCGCACCGGGATCGGGTGGCGCTCGGCACCCTCGTGCACATAGGCGGCATCATGGTCGCCAAGCGCCATGCCGAGCGCGCGCACCACCGCGGCCTGCGGCACGCCGAGCAGCGCGGCCTTCTGGCGGTCCACCGAGACGATGAGCCGCTCGGCGGGCGCCTCGGTGGAATCGTCGACGTCGATGATGTCGGCGGTCTGCTCGAACAGCGCGCGCAGCTCGCGCGCCGCCTCGCGCCGGGCGGCATGGAAGGGGCCGTAGACCTCGGCGACGATCGGCGCCTGCACCGGCGGGCCGGGCGGCACCTCCACCACCTGCACCGAGGCGCCGTGGCGGCGGCCGATCTCCGCCAGCGCCGGGCGCACCGCGAGCGCGATCGCGTGGCTGGCGCGCCGGCGCTGGTGCTTGTCCACCAGGTTCACCTGCAGGTCGCCCAGCTCCGGGCTGGCGCGCAGGTAGTACTGGCGCACCAGGCCGTTGAAGTTGATGGGGGCGGCGGTGCCCGCATAGGCCTGGTAGTCGCGCACCTCGGGCACCGCCGCGATCACCCTGGAGAGCTCGTCGAGCACCCGTGCGGTGGTTTCCACCGGCGTGCCCTCGGGCATGTCGAGGATCACCTGGAACTCCGACTTGTTGTCGAAGGGCAGCATCTTCAGCACCACCAGCTGCACCACCGCGAGCCCCGCCGCGATGCCGATGGCCACCACCAGCCCCGCGTAGAGCAGGTGGCGGCGGGCGCGGCCGCGCCCGGCGTCGAGGAAGGGCAGCATCACGCGCTCGAAGAGGCTGCGCAGGCGGTCCTGGCCCGGCGCATGCGTGCCGGCCTTGTTGCGCGCGGCCGCCAGCAGGTGGCCGGAGAGCCAGGGCGTGAAGACCAGCGCCACCACCAGCGAGATCAGCATGCCCATGCTGGCGTTGATCGGGATCGGGCTCATGTAGGGACCCATCAGCCCGCTGACGAAGGCCATCGGCAGCAGCGCGGCGATGACGGTGAAGGTGGCGAGGATGGTGGGCCCGCCCACCTCGTCCACCGCCGCGGGAATCATGGCAAGGAAGTTGCCGCCATCCAGCTGCTGGCGGCGGTGGATGTTCTCGACGATGACGATGGCATCGTCGACGAGGATGCCGATGGAGAAGATCAGCGCGAACAGCGAGACGCGGTTGATGGTGAAGCCCCAGGCCCAGGAGGCGAACAGCGTGGCCGCCAGCGTGACGATCACCGCCGCGCCCACCACCAGCGCCTCGCGCCGTCCCATGGTGACCAGCACCAGCACCACCACCGACAGCGTGGCGAACAGCAGCTTCTGGATCAGCTTCTGCGCCTTGTCGTTGGCGGTGAGGCCGTAGTTGCGGGTCTCGGTGATCTCCACGCCCTCGGGGATCCAGGTTCCGCGCAGCATCTGCACCCGCTCCAGTACCGCGCGGGTGACATCGATGGCGTTCTCGCCGGGCTTCTTGGCGATGGCGAGGGTCACCGCCGGAGCATGGCCAACCTGCTGCGCGGCGGGCGTGGCCGCGCCGGTGCCGTGCCAGGCAAGGCTTTGCGGCGGGTCTGCGCCGCGGCTCACCGTGGCCACCTCGCCCAGGTAGACCGGGCGGCCATCGCGCAGTGCCACCACCAGCGCGGCCACCTCGGCGCTGCTGGCGAGGAAGCTGCCCGCCTGCACCGGGCTGAGCTGACCGGCATCCACCAGCACGCCGGCCTGTGCGGCCTGCCCGGCGGCGGTTAGCGCGGCCGCCAGCTCGTCCACCGCCAGCCCGATGCGCGAGAGCTTGTGCGGGTCGAGGTCCACGCGCACCACGCTGTCCGGGCTGCCGATGGTGTAGACATCGCGGGTGCCGGGCACGCGCTTGAGTTCGGTCTCGATCGAGCGCGCCACCTGGCTGAGCTCGAAGCCGCCGCGCGCGGGATCGCGCGTCCACAGCGTCAGCGTCAGCACCGGCACGTCGTCGATGCCCTTGGGCTTGATCAGCGGCGGCAGCACGCCGGCCCCCGGTGGCTGCCAGTCCTGGTTGGAGTAGATGGCGTTGTAGAGGCGCACGATGGCATCGGTGCGCTCCTCGCCGACCTCGAACTGGATCGAGAGCACCGCCACGCCCGGCTGCGACACCGAGTGGATGTGCTTCACGCCGGCGATCTCGCCCAGCACCTTTTCCATCGGCGAGGCCACCAGGTTTTCCACCTGCGCGGCGCTGGCACCGGGGAAGCCGATGATGATGTTGGCGAAGGTGACGTTGATCTGCGGTTCTTCCTCGCGCGGCGTCACCAGCACCGCGAAGACGCCGAGCAGCAGCGCGGCGAGCGCCAGCAGCGGGGTGATCTCCGAGCGCAGGAAAAGGGCGGCGATGCGCCCGCTGATGCCGAGCGGCCGCGCCATCACCGCGTGCCGGCCTGCGTGCCCGCCGCCTCGATGGCCTCCAGCGCCGCCAGCGGCTCCAGCACCAGGCGCTCGCCGGCGGAAAGCCCGGCGAGGATCTCCACCCGCTCGCCGAAGCTGTTCCCGCGGCGCAGCTGGCGCAGGCCGAGCCTGCCCTGCGCATCCACCACGTAGGCCGTGTTGACCTCGCTGCGGGCGATGAGGGCGCTGGCCGGTACCAGCACGCGCGTGGCCTCGCCGGTGACGATGCCCGCGCGGACGAAGAGGCCGGGGTGGACGCCCGCGGTGCCGGCGGGCAGCTCCAGGCGCGCCCTCACCGTGCTGGTGGCGGCATCAGCCTCGGGAAACACCGTGATGCCCGCAGCCTCGATGCGCTGGCCCGCCACGTAGATGGCCGCCCGCCCGTTCCGGCGCAGCGCCGTGGCCAGTTCCTGCGGCAGGTCGCAGACCACCCGCAAGCGGTCGCCGGCGTAGCCGCGCAGCAGTGGCTGGCCCGGCACCACCGCCTCGCCCACCTGCACCAGCCGCTCGCCGAGGATGCCGGCATAGGGCGCGCGCACCTCGGTGTAGGCGAGATTTTCGCGGGCGCTTGCCAGCGCCGCCTGCGCGGCCGCCAGCCTTGCCACCGCGGCATCGCGCGCGGCCTGCGCCTGCTCGAGCTGTGCCCTGGCCACCACCTGGCGCGCGTACATGTCGTCGATGCGCGCGAAGCGCGCCTGCGCCTCGACCTCGAGCGCCGCAGCCTCGCTGCGCGCCGCCTGTGCCGCCGCCAGTGCCGCGCGCTGCTCGGTGTCCCTGAGGCGCAGCAGCACGGCGCCCGCGGGGACCTCGTCGCCCACGTCATGGAGGATCGCCTCCACGCGGCCGGCGGTTTCCGCCGACAGCACGGCCTGCTCCACGGCCTCCACCCGCCCGTCGACCGGGTGCTCGAGCGGTACCCGCTGCGGCTGGATGAGCTCGGTGGCGAGCCCGGCCGGCGCCAGCACCACGGGTGCGGAGGCGGGCCCGGGCTCGGCGCAGCCGGCGAGCAGCAGGATTGCGGCCAGCGCCGGCCACGGGCGCTGCGCGGGATGCGGCAGCCGCATGCTCAGAAGACTGCGCCGGGCTTGAAGCCGAGCTTGCGCAGGAGCATCGCCAGCGGGCAGAAGCCGGTGAAGGAGGCCTGCAGCAGGTTGGCGCCGACGAGGGCGGTGAGCCAGAACCAGTAGGGATGCACGGCGAGGCCAAGGCCCACGCTGGCGAGGATCACCACCCCGGCAAAAGCCATGACGGCACGATCGATGGACATGATTGTGTTCCTTCCGGCCCGAGGCCGTATTCCAGTCACTTGATTCCCGGTTCTCCGGGTCCGCAGCCCCCGCGCATCGGCGCCACCACAGCGGGAATCACGATGGCGGCCATGGTGCTTCCGCCGCCGGGGGTTCCGGTTGCGCGCTGCAGCTTGCAGGCGTGGTGGCGGCCCCCTGGGCTGCCCCGCTCCCGCAGTAATGTTCATAAAGCAGCTGCACCACCTCGAGCGCGATGCCCGGGGCGAGGCGATAGTGGATGGTCTGCGCCTCGCGCCGCGTGCGTACCAGCTTCTCCCGCCGCAGCACCGCCAGGTGCTGCGACAGCGCCGAGGGGGAAAGCCGCACCAGCGCGTTGAGCTGGCCGACCGAAAGCTCCTGCGCGGACAGTGCGCACAGCACCATCAGGCGATGCTCGCTGGACAGCGCACGCATCAGCCGCGCCGCCTTGCCGACATGCCGGCGCATGGCCTTCCCGTCGAGCCCAGGCGTGGGATCCTGCACTTTCATCCGATCTGTAATTCAGTGATATCTAATTAAGATATTGCTAATATATAGGCACTTGCAGGAATGGGCAAGTGCATGTGTCGGTGCCGTGCGTACGTTCCCATCGCCAATTGTTCTATGCAGGCGAGCTTTGTATGATCGGCCGATCCGGCCTTGCAGAAGGCCGCCCGAGATCTCGGCCCATGAGTGACTCCACCCGCCCGGCGCATCTCGGGCCGATCGAGTTCGTGCCCGGCATCACGCGCAGCCACGCACTCATCAAGCTTTGGGCCTCCTTCGTCGGCATCTCCTCGCTGTCCGGCATTTCCATCCTGCAAAGCTACATCCTCAACGTGCACATGCACGTGCCGCGGGCGGCCCAGGGCACCCTCTCCGGGGACCTGGCGTTCTGGACCGAGATCGTCGCCCTGCTGCTGTTCATCCCCTGCGGCATCGCCGCCGACCGCTTCGGCAGGCGGGCGGTGCTCAGCTTCGGCTTCGTCATGGTCGCGCTGGGCTGGGCGCTGTACCCGTTCGCGACCAATCCCGCCGAGCTGCTCGCCTACCGCATGATCTACGCGGTGGGCGCGCCTGCGGTCGCCAGCAGCCTGGCGACGCTGGTCAACGACTACCCGGTCGATCGCTCGCGCGGCCTGTTCATCGGCATCACCAGCGTGTGCAACACGCTGGGCACGATCTTCATCACCGCTTTCATCGGGCGCATCCCCGATTACGTGCATGCCTACGAGATCGATGCGGTGACCGGCGGCAAGATGATGTTCCTGTTCGGGGCGGCACTGTGCCTGGGCACGGCGCTGCTGGTGGCACGCGGGCTGGCGCCCGGGGGGGGGCCGCCCGGCGGCCGGGGGGCCCCCGGCCCCCCCCCGCCGGTCGGCGAGCTGTTTGCCTCGATCTTCCGCGCCACCCGCAATCCGCGCATTTCCATCGCCTATGCGGGGGCCCTGATCGCGCGCTCCGACGTGGTGGTCAAGGCATTGTTCCTGGCGCTCTGGGCGGTGCAGGCCGGGCGTGGGGAAGGGCTGAGCCCGGCGCGTGCGATGGCGCAGTTCGGCATCATGATCACCATCATGTACGGTGCCTCGCTGATATCGGCGCCGATCTTCGGCTGGGTCATCGACCGGGTGAACCGCGTCACGGCGCTGCTCATCGCGCTGGCTACCGGGGCGACCGGCTACCTGTCGATGTACTTCCTCACCTCGCCGCTGCACCTGAACATGGCGCCGCTGCTGATCATCCTGACGCTGGGCACGGGCTTCATGGTGAAGGCGACGCTTTCGCTGCTGGGCCAGGAGGCACCGGTGGCCGAGCGTGCCAGCGTCATTGCCGGCAGCAGCTTCTGCGGCGCTTTCGGCATCCTCGTCTTTTCGGTGGTTGGCGGCCGCGTCTTCGACAGCGTGGGGCCGTGGGCGCCCTTCGTGCTGGCCGGTGCCTACCAGCTGGTCCTGCTGGTCATCGCCACCGTGGTGCGCATCGTCGCGCCGGGGCCGATGCCGGTGGACTTCAGGGCGCGGGCCGCGTCCCGCGCGGTGCGCAGGAGGGCCGGCGCCCCGCGCGGCTAGCAGCGCGCGGAGCACCGGCGGAGCCTGCCGGCCGGGCCGGCTGCCGCGGCTACTTGCCGTTGATGGCCAGCAGCTCGACTTCGAAGTTCAGCGTCGAGCCCGGCGGGATCGGCCCGGCGTTGCGGTTGCCGTAGGCGAGGTCGGGCGGGCAGACCAGCTGCACCTTTTCGCCGACCGTCATCCGTTGCAGGCCCTCGGTCCAGCAGCTGATGACGCCGTTGAGCGGAAACTCCGCGGGCTCGCCACGATCGACCGAGCTGTCGAAGACGGTGCCATCGGGCAGGGTGCCGTGGTAGTGCACCCGCACCTTGTCGGTGGGCTGCGGGTGGGCGCCGCCCTTGCCCGCGGTGATGGTGCGGATCACCAGGCCCGAGTCGGTCTTGACCGCACCCTCCTGGGCAGCCGCTGCATTGAGGAAGGCCTCGCCCGCGGCGCGCGGGCCGGCTGCCGCCGCCTCGAGCTCGGCCTGGGCCTCGGCCGCGCTGGCCGCCACCCGCGTTTCCGCCAGCTCGCGGAAGTGCGCCTCGTATTCCTCGATCTTCACCGCCGGCTCCTTGCCGGAGACCGTGTCACCGAAGCCGCTGAGGAAGATGCCGAGTTCCGCGGGGCTCAGCCGCAGCGGCTCGTTCTGCTGGGCCAGCTGCTGGCCGATGGCCGCGCCATAGATGTAGATCGCCTTCTGGTCCTCGCTCATGCTGGCGGGCTCGATCGCCGTCGTCGCCGGCTTCTGCTGGCAGGCTGCGGTGAGCGACACGGCGCCCAGCAGGAGGAAGCTGGCTGCTTTCAGGTGCTTCATGTGCAGTTGACCCCTTAAAAAAAGGCCCGGAGCAGCCCTGCCACCCCGGACCATGTTCGATGGATCGCGTCGGCGACGCGACCCTGCATTCAGGTCTCGGTCGTCCCTGGTCTAGCTGACCATGTCCTTGAGTGCCTTCAGCGGCAGCGCACGCACCTTCTTGGAGGCGGGCTTTGCCTTGAAGGTCATCTGCGCGCCGGTGAAGGGATTGGTGCCGGTGCGCGCCTTGGTTGCCGGCTTCTTGACCACCTTCAGCTTGAGCAGGCCCGGCACGGTGAACAGGCCATTGCTGCGCAGGCTCTTGCGCATCACCACGTTCAGCGAATCGAACACCGCAGCCACCTGCTTGCGGGTGAGGTCGGTGTCCTTCGCAATCGCGTTGAGGATCTCCGCCTTGGTGGGCGGACCAGCCTTTTTCGCCATTTTTTCCGTACTCCGTGAGAGTGAGAGATGTAGACCCGGGAGCGAAGTATAAACGTGCTTTGACAGCTGCAAACAAAAACTTTCGGCCGTCGGCTGGCTTCCCGGACCTGTTTTTTAAGGTGTTTGCGCCGCCTCCGCCAGCGGCCATCGCGGTGCCTGCCATCCACCCTCGCCGCTCTCCCGCCTGCGGTATGATCTCTGCATGTTCTCCCTGCTGATCCTCCTCATGGTCGCCCTCGCCGGCATGGCGGGGTTCTGGGCCCTGCTGCAGTGGCAGAAAACCCGCTCGATGCTGCTGCTGTTCAACCTGCTGGTGTTGCTGACCGTGATGCTCCACGGGCTGTCCGCCGGCATCGGCCACTGGGTGGGGGTGGGCCAGGAGTTGCGCGGCTACTACATCCTGCCGCTGCTCCTCGGCATCGTGGCGCTGCCTTTCTCGCTGTTCGGCTTTGCCGGCATCAGCCGTGCCAGCGGTTTTGCCTGGGCGCGGATCGACTGGGGCCACGGCATCGTCGACATCCTTGCCGTCGCGCTGCTGCTGTGGACCCTGCCCCGCATCCTTTCCATGCAGGCACTGGTGCCGGGCTGCTGGCAGGATGTCATCTGGTACGCGTATGCGGTGCCGCCATCGCTCGCCTGCGAGGGGCACGTGCCCGACCCCGGCCTGGTGGCGCCGCTGCCGCTGGTGCCGATCGCGGTGGTGCTGTGCTATCTCGGCCTGGGTGCCGGCCTGTGGTGGCGCCAGCGCTGGCCCTGGTTGCTGGCCGGCATGGCGGTCGGTGCCGTCCTGCTGGTGTTGCCGGCAGGCTGGGGCCCCGTGCCGCAGTTCGCCGGCGAGCTCGTCTGCGCCGTGTACATGGTGGTGGTGGCGGTGCGCCATGCACGCAACCAGCCACCCAGGCCCGGGCC
>JACFNV010000054.1 GCA_019454675.1 Gammaproteobacteria bacterium
TGAAGGCCTGCAGCTGCACGCCCGCATCGGGGCCCGCGCGGGCCCCGATGCGGCGCCGGACCACCCTGCGGCCACGGCAGCGCCCCCGGCGATGGCTCGTGTAGCATGGACGCCCTTCCGCCACGCCAGCGAGTCGCAGCATGCAGCAGTTCAGGGGCACCACCATCGTCTCCGTGCGCCGCCATGGCATCGTCGCCATCGGTGGCGATGGCCAGGTGACCATGGGCAACACGGTCATGAAGGCCAATGCCCGCAAGGTGCGCCAGCTGGCCGAAGGCCGGGTCATCGCCGGCTTTGCCGGCGGCACCGCCGATGCCTTCACGCTGTTCGAGCTCTTCGAGACCAAGCTCACGCAGTACGGCAACCTCAGCCGCGCCGCCATCGAGCTGGCCAAGGACTGGCGCAGCGACCGCCGGCTGCGCCGCCTCGAGGCGCTGCTGTGCGTGGCCGATGCGGAGAAGTCGCTGGTGGTCTCGGGCAACGGCGATGTCATCGAGCCCGAGGACGACCTCATGGCCATCGGTTCGGGCGGCCCCTTCGCGCAGGCGGCGGCACGCGCCCTGCTCGACCACAGCGAACTCGGGGCCGCCGAGATCGTGCGCCAGGCGCTGGGGATCGCCGCCGACATCTGCATCTACACCAACCACAACCTCACCATCGAGACCTTGCCGCGCTGAAGGGCCGCGGGGCACAGCCAGGAACTTGCCATGTCGCAGATGACGCCACGCGAGATCGTCCAGGAGCTGGACAAGCACATCATCGGCCAGGACCAGGCCAAGCGCGCCGTGGCCATCGCGCTGCGCAACCGCTGGCGGCGCATGCAGGTGGCCGAGGCGCTGCGCCAGGAGATCACGCCGAAGAACATCCTCATGATCGGTCCGACCGGGGTCGGCAAGACCGAGATCGCCAGGCGGCTGGCACGGCTCGCCAGCGCGCCCTTCATCAAGGTCGAGGCCACCAAGTTCACCGAGGTCGGCTATGTCGGGCGCGATGTCGAGAGCATCATCCGCGACCTTGCCGATGCCGCGGTCAAGCTCACCCGCGAGGCGGCCACCACCCGGGTGCGCCATCGCGCCGAGGATGCCGCCGAGGACCGGGTGCTCGACGCGCTGCTGCCGCCGCCACCGGCCGGCGGCTTCGCCGCGCCCGCAGAAGCGGCCGCCGAGCGGGAATCCGACACGCGGCAGAAATTCCGCAAGATGCTGCGCGAGGGCCGGCTCGACGACAAGGAGATCGAGGTCGAGCTGCGCACCATGCCGGCGGGCGTGGAAATCATGGCGCCGCCCGGCATGGAGGAGATGACCAGCCAGCTGCAGGGCCTGTTCCAGAACCTCGGCGCGCAGCGGCGCAAGCCCAGACGGCTCAAGGTGCGCGATGCGCTCGAGCTGCTGGTGGAAGAGGAAGCCGCGCGGCTGGTGAACGACGAGGAGATCAAGGCGGAGGCGCTGCGCAACGTCGAGCAGAACGGCATCGTCTTCCTCGACGAGATCGACAAGATCGCCCGGCGCGGCGAGAACCTCGGCGGCGCGGATGTCTCGCGCGAGGGCGTGCAGCGCGACCTGCTGCCGCTGGTGGAAGGCTGCACCGTCAGCACCAAGTACGGCATGGTGCGCACCGACCACATCCTGTTCATCGCCTCGGGCGCCTTCCATGCCTCGCGGCCTGCCGACCTCGTCCCCGAGCTGCAGGGGCGCTTCCCGATCCGCGTCGAGCTCGCCTCGCTCAGCACCGACGACTTCGTGCGCATCCTCACCGAGCCCGATGCCTCGCTGTGCGCGCAGTACGTCGCCCTGCTCGCCACCGAGGGCCTGCACGTGGAGTTCATGGCCGATGGCGTGCGCCGGCTGGCCGAGATCGCCCACCATGCCAACCAGGAGATGGAAAACATCGGCGCGCGCCGCCTGCACACGGTGCTCGAACGCCTGCTGGAAAACATTTCCTTCGAGGCCGCCGACCGCAGCGGGCAGTCGCTGGTGGTGGATGCGGCCTATGTCGAGCAGCACCTGGGCGAACTGGTGAAGAACCAGGACCTGAGCCGCTACATCCTCTGAGCCCGGGCCGGCACGCCGGGAGCCGCCGCGGCGCGGATCGGGGCCCGGGTGCTGCTAAACTGCCGCGACCCCAGGCCCCGAGCAGAGATCCGTGCCCGATACCACCCACTTCGGCTTCCAGACCGTGGCCACCGCCGACAAGGCCGGGCGGGTACGCGAGGTCTTCGATTCGGTCGCCGACCGCTACGACCTGATGAACGACCTGATGTCGGGCGGGCTGCACCGGCTGTGGAAGCGCTTTGCACTGGCCCGCACCGGCCTGCGCCCGGGCCAGCGTGCGCTGGACGTGGCGGGCGGCACCGGGGACATCAGCGCCGGGCTCGCCAGGCAGGTGGGCCGCGAGGGGCTGGTGGTGATGACCGACATCAATGCCGCCATGCTCGCCAACGGCCGCAGCCGGCTGGTGGATCGCGGCATCGCCGGCAACGTGCTCTATGCCCAGGCGAATGCCGAGCGCCTGCCCTTTGCCGCGGAGAGCTTCCATTGCGTCACCATCAGCTTCGGGCTGCGCAATGTCACCGACAAGCAGGCGGCGCTCGCCAGCATGGCGCAGGCGGTGCGCCCCGGCGGGCGGCTGCTGGTGCTCGAGTTCTCCAGGCCGGTGCTGCGGCTGCTGGCGCCAGCCTACGACACCTACTCGTTCAAGGTGCTGCCGTGGCTGGGGCGCGTGGTGGCCGATGACGAGGCCAGCTACCGCTACCTGGCCGAATCGATCCGCATGCATCCGGACCAGGAAACGCTGCGCCGGATGATGCAGGATGCCGGGCTCGAGGATTGCCGCTACCACAACCTGAGCGGGGGCATCGTCGCGGTGCACCTCGGCTTCCGCTACTGAGGGCCGCCACCCGTGTTTGCCGACATGCTGCTGCGACCGCTCGCGCTCCTGCTCAACCGCGGCCTCGAGCGCTCCAGCAGCGCGCAGGCCATCGCCCGCGAGCTCGAGGGCCGCATCCTCGGGCTGACGGTGGAAAACGCCCCGCTCGACCTGCGCCTGAAGATCAGCGCCGGCGAGATCCAGCTCGGCCTGCCGGACGGGGCGACGCCCGATGCCAGCCTCAGCGGCACGCTGTTCGGGCTGGGCCGCCTGCTGCGCGACGAGCCGCAGGCCGCCATGCGCGAGGGCGCGGTGCGCATGATGGGCGATGCCGGCATCGCCGAACGCTTCCGCGACCTGCTGCACTTCGCGGCCCCCGACCTCGAGGAGGAACTGGCGCAGCTCATCGGCGACCCGCTGGCACGCCAGGCGGGCAATGCCGCCAGGGCCCTCGGGCGGCGGGTGAAGGCCGGCGGCGAGGAGGTGCTCGGGCGCGGCGCCAGCTGGCTGCGCGAGGATGCGCGCCTGGTGCCAACCGCCGGCGAGCTTGCCGGTTTTGCCGATGCGGTCGACCGACTGGTCGACGACGTGGCCCGCGCCGAGGCGCGCATCAGACAGCTCGAGGAGGAGGCTTCGCGCTGAGCACGGGGTGAACGGAGCCGGCTCCCGCGCACAGCATGTGGCGGCAACCGGCTCGCGGCGCCGGCTGCCAGCACCAGCTCGACCCAGCATGCAGAGAATCCGCCTCCTCTTCCGCCTCCTCGCCATCCAGCGGGTGCTGTTCCGGCACGGGCTGG
This sequence comes from Gammaproteobacteria bacterium, assembly GCA_019454675.1. GTDB lineage: Bacteria > Pseudomonadota > Gammaproteobacteria > Steroidobacterales > QUBU01. The sequence goes on from JACFNV010000054.1 coordinate 3,663, forward strand.
ACGAGTTCATCGTCCAGGTGCACCTGTTCCGCCCCTTCCGCTTCCTGCTCTTCCTCTGGCCCTTCTACTGGTTCGGCCGCGATACCCGCCGGCCGCGCGGCGAGCGGCTGCGCGAGGCGCTGCAGGAGCTCGGGCCCATCTACGTGAAGTTCGGCCAGTCGGTCTCCACCCGCCAGGACCTGCTGCCGGCGGACATCGGCGCCGAGCTCGCCAAGCTGCAGGACCAGGTGCCGCCCTTCCCTTCGGCGCAGGCGCTGGACGAAGTGGCGCGCGCCTACGGGCGGCCGGCCGGCGAGGTCTTCGCCAGCTTCGAAGAGCAGGCGCTGGCCGCGGCCTCCATCGCGCAAGTACATGCCGCGCGGCTGCCCGATGGCGCGGATGTGGTGGTGAAGATCCTGCGCCCGCGCGTGCGCCAGCAGGTGGAGCGCGACCTCGAGGTGCTCTATGCCGTGGCCCGCCTCGCCGAGCGCTGGTGGGGCGAGAGCCACCGCCTGCACCCGGTGCAGCTGGTGGCCGAATACGAGAAGACCATCCTCAACGAGCTCGACCTGATGCGCGAGGCCGCCAACGCCGCGCAGCTGCGCCGCAACTTCGAGGGCGACCCCAAGCTCTACGTGCCCGAGGTGCACTGGGACTACTGCCGCCCCACGGTGATGGTGATCGAGCGCATCTACGGCATCCCCATCGATGACATGGCCGCGCTGCAGGCGGCCAGGGTCAACATCGCGCGGCTGGCGGCCAACGGCGTGGCGATATTCTTCACCCAGGTGTTCCGCGACAACTTCTTCCACGCCGACATGCACCCGGGCAACATCTTCGTCGACGCACGCGACCCCGAGTACCCGAAATACTGCGCGGTGGACTTCGGCATCGTCGGCACGCTGAGCGAGGGCGACCGGCGCTATCTCGCCGAGAACTTCCTCGCCTTCTTCAAGCGCGACTACCAGCGCGTGGCGCAGCTGCACGTGGACTCGCGCTGGGTGCCGCCCGGCACCCGCGTGGACGAGTTCGAGTCGGCCATCCGCTCGGTCTGCGAGCCGGTGTTCAACAAACCGCTCAAGGACATCTCCTTCGGCCAGGTGCTGCTGCGGCTGTTCCAGACCGCGCGCCAGTTCGACATGGAGGTGCAGCCGCAGCTGATGCTGCTGCAAAAGACGCTGGTGCAGGTCGAGGGGCTGGGCCGCGCGCTCTACCCCGAGCTCGATCTCTGGGAGACCGGCTACCCGGTGCTCAAGGCCTGGGTGCGCGAGCAGGCCGGCCCGCGCTCGACGCTGCGCCGGCTGCGTCGCGAGCTGCCCGACCTGCGCTATGCGCTGGAGAAGCTGCCCGGCGCGCTGCGCCGCTTCGTCGAGGCCAACTCGGCGGATGCGCCACCCGCGACGGATGGCGGCAGCGCGGCCAGGCCAGCCATCAAGGGACGGCATGCGCATCCGGGGCGTGCCACCACCGGCTACTGGCTGGGTGCGGGTGCCGCGCTGCTGCTCGGCGGGGTGCTGTACCTCGGCCTTGGCATCGAGCCGCAGTGGATCGGCTGGGCACTCGGCGCCAGCGGCCTGCTCGGCCTGTGGGCGGGACGGCCGAGACAATAATCGGCAGGCGGACCACACCCGCTGCAGGCAGTTCGCGCAAGCGATCCGGGGCGTGATCCACACCGCAGGGCGGGATCGGTCCGGATCACCCTCCCCATCGGGCGGATCCGCTGGTGCAGGAACCCTGATACCGGAGGCCGATGCTCAGCTCCGGGGAGATCGCCCCTTGCCTGCTGCTGCCGTGGTCCGGGCCTTCTTCCGCGCGGCTTTCCCCGCCTTCGGCAGCAGGCTCGTCAGCGTCTGGTAACGCTCGAACAGAAAGGCCACACGCGCCGCTTCACTGGTGAAGCTGCTCTTGCCATAGGCGAGGTCCACCGCACGGTCCAGCCGGCGGTGCGCCTCGAGCAGCCCGGATGGCATGGTGCGCGGATCATAGAGATCCGCCAGCGTCGCCGCCGGATGGGCGGCGCGGGCATCGAGCACCGCCTGGGCTGCCTGTTCGATGGCGGGTATCCGCGACTCGGCGGGTTCGGGCCAGGGGAAGTTGTTGTAGACGATCCCTGCCGAGTAGCGGTAGCGACTTTCAAGACGTCCGCAGACGGCGCGCACCCAGGCCATGTGCATCATCGATGTCAGCACCCCGAAGTGATACAGGGTGGCGTTCGGTACGATCTTGACCAGATTACTGCAGAGTGTTTCCGGCCCAAGAAATCCCAAGGGGATATAGACCCGTCTCTCCGATGAGACTTCGGGGATAAGCAGATAAGAGCCCGAAGGCATGTTCTCAACATGAAATCGGGTTGGCGTCTCCGCGAGGCGTCTGGTTGGCGGACTTTTGCTGGCAAGACGATACTGGCGTACCGCCTCCACCCTTTTCAGACACTCTGGCAACTGCCTGAGCTCCTCGGGAGAACAATCACCAAGCCAGAGACACCAGCGCTGCCAGCCATTGATGAACTCGTCAGCTCCCAGCCAGCGACGAAACCACTTGGCAGACGCCGGCTCAACCTTGATGAACCTGGCTTTCTCTTCATCCGAGAACAGATAGTGCCCGCCGTCGATGGGCTTGTTGCCAATACCGATCGCCGGTACATCGCATAACGGTATCGATCGCTTGCTGAGAAAGACATCGGGTGCATCGGCGAGGTAGGGGTTGATCCGGCTGACCTCCATGGCCTGCGGCTCACCCTGTACATGCTCGTACTCGTAGATCCATTTGGCGCGGGCCTCGATGGCGCCAAAACCGATGATCACGCAGTGCACCGCCGCCTTGCCCCGTGCTTCCGAGGTCCACTGGAAGGTGCGGTGTGCAAAGTGGATCTGCAGCTCGAAGCGGGAGAGGTCGGACCACAACACCCCCACCTGCTCACCCTGGGTGATCGAATTGGTGGAAACGAAGGCGCTGCGAATGGCCGGGTTGGCCCGCATGTACTCCGCGGCCTTGCGATACCAGCAGGCCACGTAATCCAGCAGACCCGCGCTGGGCGTGTCGTGAAAGATGGCAGCAAGCTCCGCACGCTGCTCCGCATCGAGGAACTTGGCACCGACAAAGGGCGGATTGCCGACGATGTACGTGAGCTCCGCCGGCGGCACGAGCGCTGCCCAGTCACTGGTCAGTGCATTGCCATGCTGGATATGCGGCGCACGGGCCAGCGGCAGGCGGATGAAATACTGGCCAAATTCCTCCTGCACCCGCAGGTTCATCTGGTGGTCCATCAGCCACAGCGCCACCTGGGCGATCTGCGCGGGGAATTCCTCGATTTCGATGCCGTAGAACTGGTCGACATCGAGGAAGACGATGCCCTCCACATCGAGAAAACCCGATTCGCGGTCCTTGTAGAGCTCGCGCAGCACCTCGAGCTCCAGCAGCCGGAGCTCGCGGTAGGCGATGACGAGAAAGTTGCCGCAGCCACAGGCGGGATCGAGGATCCTGATGGCCGCCAGCTTCCTGTGGAACGCTTCGAGCCTGCGCCGGTCGCGGCGCATCCTGATCTTGCCGAACTCCGCCTGCAGTTCATCGAGGAACAGGGGACGCAGCGCCTTGAGGATGTTCGCCTCGGTGGTGTAATGCGCGCCGAGGTTGCGCCGCGCCTGCTCATCCATGATGGACTGGAACAGCGAGCCGAAGATGGCCGGCGAGATGCGGCTCCAGTCCAGGCCGCCGCATTCCAGCAGCTGGCGGCGCATGGCGCTGTCGAAGGAGGCCAGCGGCAGCATCTCGGCAAACAGGCGGCCGTTGACGTAGGGGAACTCGGCCAGCTGCATGTCCAGCGTGGACTGGCGCCGTTCGGGAGGCGTGTCGAGGACCTGGAAGAGCTGGGCCAGGTGCATACCGAGATCCGCTCCGTCCGCCGAGGTGCGGGATTCCAGATAGTCGACGAACTGCCGGCGCTCGAATATGCCCGTATCTTCCGCAAACAGGCAGAAAAGCAGCCGCACGAGATAGAGCTCCAGCGCATGGCCACCGTAGCCGGTAGCCTTCAGCAGATCGTGGAGGCGACCCAGCTGCTCGGCGGCGCGGACGTTGACCGGATCTTCGACGCCGAAGGAGCGGGTCTGGTAACCGGCCATGAAGCCGAACAGGCGGATGTTCTTCGACAGATCGGCCAGCGCGAACTCGTGCTCGGTCTGCTCATCGAGGTCGTAGAGCCTGAAGCGCGCAAAATCCGAGACCAGCACATACTGCGGGAGATGGTGCTCGTCGAGGCCGGGAAAGTAGTCGAGGGCCTGGCGGAAGGCGCGATCCAGGTTTCTGCCGCGCGATTTATGCTCGACCAGCAGCACGCCCTTCCAGAGCAGGTCGATGTAGCCATCCTCCCCCGCTGCCTTCTTGACCGGGACCTCGAACGCCGCCTGGCGGCGGCGCGAAATCCCGAATACCTGGAAGAAGGCATCCCAGAAGCTCTTGGCGTCGGCGGCCTCGCTGGAAGCATCTGCCCAGTCCTTCGAGAACGCCAGCGCGCGATCCCGGATCTCGTTCCATGACAAGGCCATACGGCGATATTCCGGTGGAAAACCCGCATTATGGCTGCTCCTGCCGATGCTGCCGCAATGCTAGACTTTTCCTTCCCGCAACAGCCCGGGCCATGCGGGGCCCACCGGAGCAGGACCACCACCATGCGACAAACCGACCGTCGGGAGTTGCCCGCCTACAGCCTCGCTGAAGCGGCGCATTACCTCGCCATCCCGGCCTCCACCATCCGGTACTGGGCGGCGGGTCGGCCAGGCGGCTCCGGGGCGGTGGTCAAGGCCGCCTTGCAACAACCGCTGACGCTCTCGTTCAGCAATCTGGTGGAGCTCCATGTGCTCGGCACCCTGCGGCGCCACTTCAAGATTTCGCTGCCCAAGGTACGCACGGCAATCGATTACCTGCGCCAGCGGCTCGATCATCCGCGGCCACTGATCAGCGCACAGTTCGAGACCGATGGCATCAGCCTGTTCGTGGAGCATTACGGTCGGCTCCTGAACGTGACGCAGGAGGGGCAGGTGACCATGCGGGAACTGCTGGCCGCTTCCCTCAGGCGCGTGGAGCGCGACCACCACGGGTTGCCCATCCGGCTGTTCCCCTATACCCGCAGCGCCATCGCCAACGCCCCACGGCTGATCGTCATCGACCCCAGGCTTGGTTTCGGCCGGCCGGTCATCGCCGGTACGGGACTGGTCACCGAGGAAATCGCTGCCAGATACAAGGCCGGCGAATCCGTTGCCGAACTCGCCCGCGACTATGGCCGGCCGGAAAAGGAAATCGACGAAGCGGTCCGCTGCGAGCTCCAGGCAGCCTGAACCCACGCTGTTCCTGGACCGCTCGCTCGGCCGGTATGTCGTTGCGGAACGGCTCAGGGCGGCTGGCGCCCGGGTCGAGATCCACGACGATCATTTTCCGCAGGATGCCCCCGACGAAGAGTGGCTTGCCGCCGTCGGCCGGAAGGGATGGGCTGTCCTCACCAAGGATGCCCATATCCGCTACCGGCACAACGAGCTGAGTGCGGCAGTCGGGAATGGCGTCCGGCTGTTCGTTCTCGGCAAGGGCCAGCTGACGGGCGAAGAAATTGCCGGCGCCTTTGTCACGGCCCTGCCGGCCATCCGCACCCTGCTCGGGAAAGAGCAGGGGACTTTTATTGTCCGCGTCTCTGCCCAGGGACGGCTCACGAAACCTCTGTTTCCAGGAGCCCCGCGAGAATCAGAGAGTAATCACTGATAATAAAGTGTCAATTAAAATTATTTATATATCAACGAGATAGCAAGCCTGGTCAGCTTGTGACCTGCTGGCCACGCAGCGCCTCGAGGAAGGCCACCGGGTCGCGCTCGGCCTCCAGCTCCTCCACCAGCGCCGAGCCGACGATGGCGCCATCCACGTGCCCGCGCAGCGCCTGGACCTGTGCCGGTGCGCGCAGGCCGAAGCCGGCACAGACCGGCAGGCTGGAGGCGGCGCGGATGCGGTCCAGGTAGGCCGTGACCCCATCCGGCATCGCGGTGCCGGCGCCCCCGGTGGTGCCCCGCACCGTCACCGCGTAGACGAAGCCGCGGCTGGCCGCGCAGAGCTGGCGCATCCGCGGCTCGGGGGTGGCCGGCGTCACCAGGTGGATCAGCCCCAGCCCCTCGGCCTCGAGCCTCGAGGACAGCTCGGCGCCCTCCTCTAGCGGCAGGTCGGGAATGATGAAGCCGCCGACATGGGCGGCCCGCGCGTCGGCGGCGAGGCGCTCGTAGCCATAGGCCAGCAGCGGGTTGAGATAGCTCATCAGCACCACCGGCGCGGGCAGCTCGCCCGCCTGCCGCAGCTCATCGAGGATCCAGCGCAACGACACGCCACTGGCGATGGCGGCGCGGCTGGCGCGCTGGATGGTGAGGCCATCGGCCATGGGATCGCTGAAGGGCACGCCGACCTCGATGACATCGACCACCGGGGCCAGGCGGCGCAGCAGGGGAATGAAGCCGGCAGCCTGCGGATAGCCCGCGGTGAGGAAGGGCAGCAGAGCGATCCCGCGGGCCTGTGCGCCGCGGCGGATGGCCGCGCCGAGGCGCTGGTGCGGAAGGAGGGATGCTGGCATGGGATCACCCGGCATGGCTGGCACCCGCCTGCCTGGCGGGCAGGCGTTGCGAGAGCGTGGGCATGTCCTTGTCGCCACGCCCGGAAAGGCCGATAAGGATGCGCTTGCCCGGGTTGTCGCGGGCCCAGCGGCGCGCACCGGCCAGCGCATGGGAGGACTCCAGCGCGGGCAGGATGCCCTCGGCGGCACAGCACTCCTGCAGCGCCGCCAGCGCTTCCTCATCGCTGGCACCGACATAGGACACCCGCCCGATGCTGTGCAGCAGCGCATGCTCGGGGCCCACTCCCGGATAGTCGAGCCCGGCCGAGATCGAGTGGGTTTCCTGCACCTGCCCATCGGCATCCTGGAGCAGGAAGGAATAGCTGCCGTGGAGCACCCCGGGCCGGCCATGGCCAAGGGTGGCGGAATGCTCGCCGAGGCCCGTGCCGCGGCCACCCGCCTCCACCCCCATGAGCGCCACGCCGGCATCGCCGATGAAGGGATGGAACAGGCCGATGGCATTCGAGCCGCCACCCACGCAGGCCACCGCGATGTCGGGCAGGCCGCCGGTCATCTCGAGGAACTGCGCGCGCGCCTCGCGGCCGATCACCGCCTGCAGCTCGCGCACCAGCCAGGGATAGGGATGCGGGCCCACCGCCGAGCCGAGCAGGTAGTAGGCCTCCTCGGGATCGGAAACCCAGTCGCGGAAGGCCTCGTCGATGGCCGCACGCAGGGTGCGGTCGCCGCTCTCCACCGCCACCACGCGGGCGCCGAGCTGGTACATGCGCTCCACGTTGGGCGCCTGGCGCTGCACGTCCACCGCGCCCATGTACACGGTGCAGGGCATGCCGACGCGGGCGCAGGCCGCGGCGGTGGCCACGCCATGCTGCCCGGCGCCGGTTTCGGCGATCACCCGCCGGGCGCCGAGGCGCTTCGCCAGCAGGGCCTGGCCCAGCGCATTGTTGATCTTGTGCGCGCCGGTATGCGCCAGGTCCTCGCGCTTGAGGTACACCTCGGCGCCCCAGTTCCTGCCCAGCCGTGGCGCCGGGGTGAGCGGCGTCGGCCGGCCCACCCAGTCGCGGAGCTCGCGGCCGAGCTCGGCGGCAAAACCGGCATCGTGGAGGTGGCGGCGCACGCCAGCCTCCAGCGCCTTGAGCACCGATATGAGGGTTTCGGGAGCGAAACAGCCGCCAAAAGACCCGAAACGACCGTGATCATCGGGGAATTCGCCCTGCAGCAAGCGCTGCAGCAAGGCCGCCGATTCCTGCTTATCCATCCTGCTCCACTTCCTGCTCGGCACGACGCACCGCCGCGATGAAGGCCGCGATCCGTGCCGGATCCTTGATGCCGCGGGCCGATTCCACCCCGCTGCTGACATCCACCCCCCAGGGACGCACCCGGCGGATGGCCTCGCCGACGTTCTCCGGACTCAGCCCGCCGGCCAGCACCAGCTGGGTCATCCGCGCCAGCCGGGCGGCGCGATCCCAGTCGGGTGCCTCGCCGGTACCGCTGGCGGGAGCCTCGAACAGCACGCGCGGCTCGGTGGCAAGGGCTGCCTCATCGAGTTCCGGCACGTCGCGGTAAACCGGCAATGGCTCGACGCCCGCCGGCAATTCGAGCCGGCTGAAATCCTCGGCCTCGGTCTGCAGCCAGTCCGGACGCACGACGCGGATCACCTCGTCCCACTGTCCCGGCAACGGATGGCGCATCACCGCCACGCGCAGGATGCCGGGGGGCACCGGCGCCACCAGGCGCGCCGCATCGCCCGGCAGCACGCGGCGCGGCGAGGCGACGAAGACGAAACCCACCGCGTCGGCTCCCGCCTCGATGGCGGCCTGTACCGTCGCCGCATTGCTCAGCCCGCAGATCTTCACCCACACACGCATGACATCACTCCTCAGGCAAGGCTGCACGGCCCGCGGCCAGCAGGGCCTGCGCAGCGGTCCCGGGGTCGGCAGCACGCATCAGCGCCGTACCCACCAGGGCCAGGCTGTAACCGAGCGCGGCCACCTCGCCGGCCTGCGCCGGGCTGGCGATCCCGCTTTCGGCCACCCGCGGCAAGCCCCGCGGCAGCGCCGGCGCCAGCGCGGCAAAGCGGGCGTAGTCCACCTGCAGCGTGCGCAGGTCGCGGCAATTCACCCCCAGCAGCACCCGGCCGCTGCCGGCGGGCGTGCGCGCCGCGCTCGTGACCAGCCGGCTGCAGGCCGCCAGGTCATCATGACCGAAGACCTCCACCAGCGCGAACATGCCCAGCTCGAGCGCCAGCGCCAGCATGGCCTCGAGCCGGGCAGGCTCCAGCATGGCGGCGATGAGCAGCACGCCGGCAGCGCCCGCGGCGCGCGCCTCGAGCACCTGGTAGCCATCGACGAGGAAATCCTTGCGCATCACTGCCAGCCCGGGCAGTGCGCCGGCCACGGCTTCGAGGTCCTCGAGGCTGCCGGCAAAGCGCTCGGGCTCGGTCAGCACCGACACCGCCAGCGCACCGGCCTGCGCATAAAGGCCGGCCTGTGCCACCGGCGAGAGCGAGGCGGAAGCCAGCTGGCCCTCGGCGGGCGAGCGACGCTTGACCTCGGCGATCAGCCCGAAGGCATGCTCGCTGAAGCGCGGCACGGGTGGCGCGGGCAATGCCGCCACGCGTGCGCGCAGCTGCTTTTCATCCTGCCGGCGCCGCGCAGCCTCGAGACGCTGCCGGCTCGAGGCCGCCATGTGCGCGAGGAAGTCGCTGCCGTTCATGGATGCGCATCCCGGAAGCGGCGCAGCCGCTCGAGCATGGCCAGTCCCGCCCCGGCATCGAGCGCCTCGCGGGCCAGCCGGATACCGCGGCGCAAGCCACGGGCGCGGCCGCTCAGCTCGAGCGCCAGCCCGGTACCCAGCACCAGTGCCTCGCGATGCGGGCCGCGATCACGACCGCTGAACACCGCCTCCAGCGCGCGTGCATTGGCGGCAGCATCGCCACCGGCCAGCTCCGCCGGGGTGCAGGGCGAGATGCCATAGCGCACCGGATCGCGGCGCTGGCGGCGCACCACGCCGGGGCGCACGTCGAACAGCGTGAAGGGGCCACAGGGCGTGGCCTCGTCCCAGCCGGGCGCGCCGTGCACCACGAAGCAGCGCCTGATCGGCAACCCCGCCAGCGCCTCGGCCATCAGCCTTGCGGTGGGCAGGTCGAAGGCGCCGATCAGGCCGTAGGCCGGCGCCGCCGGATTGGTCAGCGGCCCGAGGATATTGAACACCGTGCGCACGCCGAGCGCGCGGCGCACCGTCGCCACCGCCTTCATGGCCGGGTGGAAATGCGGCGCGAAGAGAAAGCTGAAGCCACAGTCGGCAAGGCAGGCCAGCGCCGCGGCTGGATCGCCCACCAGCGGCACGCCAAGCGCCTCCAGCATGTCGGCGCTGCCCGAGCGCGAGGACACCGAGCGGTTGCCGTGCTTGACCACCGGCACGCCGCAGGCGGCAGCGAGCAGCGAGGCACCGGTGGACAGGTTGAGGCTCCCCGAGCAATCCCCGCCGGTGCCCACCACATCCACCGCCGCCAGCCCCGCCGGCAGCTCCACATGGCGCGCAAGCTCGCGCATGGCGCTGGCAAAGCCGCGCACCTCTTCCGCGGTCTCGCCCTTGGCCCGCAACGCGACGAGCAGCGCCCCGGCCAGCGCCGGCGACAAGTGCTCGTCGGCCAGCGCCCGCATCAGCCCGGCCGCCTCGTCCTGCGCAAGGTTCTCGCGTGCCAGCAGCCGCTCCAGCAGCGGGGTCAGCGCGACACTCATGCCGGGCGCATCCCGAGGAAGTTCTGCAGCAGCTGGTTGCCGGCCGGCGTGAGCACGCTCTCGGGGTGGAACTGCACGCCTTCCAGCGGCAGGCTGCGGTGGCGCACGCCCATGATCTCGCCGGCATCGGTGCGGGCGCTGACCTCGAGCACCGCGGGCAGGCTGGCATCCTCCGCGCTGAGCGAATGATAGCGACCGGCCTCGAAGGGATTGGCAAGCCCGGCGAACACCCCGCGGCCATCGTGCCCGACCATCGAAGTCTTGCCATGCATGAGGCGCGGGGCGGCGACGATCCTGCCGCCGAAATGCTGTACCAGGCTCTGGTGGCCGAGGCAGACGCCGAGCAGGGGCACGCGCTGCTCGAAGGCGGCGATCATGGCCAGCGAGACCCCGGCGCCCTCGGGGCGTCCCGGCCCCGGCGAGATGCACAGGTGCGTGGGATCGAGCGCCAGCGCCTGCTCCACGCCGATCTCGTCGTTGCGGAACACCTGCACCTCGGCACCCAGCACGAGGAAGGCCTGCACCAGGTTGTAGGTGAAGGAATCGTAGTTGTCGATCAGCAGCAGCCTTGGTTTCACAGTCCCGCCTCCGCCATGGCCAGCGCGCGGCGCAGGATGGCGCTCTTCGCCAGCACTTCCTGGTACTCGGCCTCCGCCACGCTGTCGGCGACGATGCCGGCCCCGGCCTGGTAGCTGTAGCGGCCCTCGCTGAACACCAGCGTGCGGATGGTGATGGCCTGGTCCATGTCGCCGTTGTTGCCGAAGTAGCCGACGGTGCCGGCATACAGCCCGCGGCGCACCGGCTCGAGCTCGTCGATCAGCTCCATCGCCCGCACCTTGGGCGCCCCCACCAGGGTGCCGGCGGGAAAGGCCGCCGCGAACAGGTCGAAGGCATCGCGCCCGGGCGCCAGCTCTCCCTGCACGCCGCTGACGATGTGCATGACGTGGCTGTAGCGCTCGATGGCCTTGTAGGGATCCACGTGCACCGAGCCCGCGCTGGCGACGCGGCCGAGATCGTTGCGGGCAAGGTCCACCAGCATCACGTGCTCGGCATTCTCCTTGCGGTCGGCGCGCAGGCTGGCCTCGAGCGCCAGGTCCTCGGCCTGGTCGGCGCCGCGCGGGCGGGTGCCGGCGATGGGGCGCAGGGCGGCACGCCCGCCATGCAGCCGCACCAGCGCCTCGGGCGAGGAGCCGGCCACCTGCACGTCGCCGAGGTCGAAGAAGAACATGTAGGGCGAGGGGTTGATGAGGCGCATGGCGCGGTAGGTCTCGAAGGGCGAGAGCGTGTGCTCGCCGGAGAAGCGCACCGAGAGCACCAGCTGGTAGATCTCGCCGAGGGCGATGTACTCCCTGGCACGCTCCACCGCCGCGCGGAACTCGTCGCCGGAGAGGCTCTGCACCGCCGGGGCATGATGGCGGCCACGGGCCGCGCAGCAGCCGCAGGACCTCGCGGCGCACCGCGCCGCGCTCGGTCTCGCTGCCCGCATGCAGCAGGGCGATGCGCCGGCTGAGATGGTCGAACACCAGCATGGAGCCGGTGGCGAGGTACACCGCCTCGGGCACCTCGGGGCTCGCGGCGCCGCGCGGCGGCTGCCCGAGGCGCTCGAAGTGGCGCACGATGTCGTAACCGGCAA
>JACFNV010000164.1 GCA_019454675.1 Gammaproteobacteria bacterium
GGTGGCCACGCCCTGCGGGTCCTCCGCCTGCGCCCGGCGCCAGCGCGCCAGGTCCCAGCCGGCGGGCAGGTAGCCATGCACGGGGTCGTGCGCCGAGGTCTGGTCGGTCACCACGTCGGGCCGCAGGCCACGGCGCAGCAGCTCGGGCAGGATTTCCGCGGCATTGCCGAGCAGGCCCACCGAGAGCGCCTCGCCGCTGGCGGTCGCTGCCTCGACCAGCGCCAGCGCCTCGTCGAGGTTGCTTGCACGCCGGTCGAGGTAGCCGGTGGCCAGCCGCTTCTCGATGCGGTCCTCCTGGCACTCGATGGCGAGCATGGACAGGCCGGCCATGGTGGCGGCCAGCGGCTGCGCCCCGCCCATGCCACCGAGCCCCGCGGTCAGCACCCAGCGGCCGGCGGCATCCCCGCCGAAGTGCTGACGCACCACCTCGGCAAAGGTCTCGTAGGTGCCCTGCACGATGCCCTGGCTGCCGATGTAGATCCACGAGCCCGCGGTCATCTGCCCGAACATCATCAGGCCCTTGCGATCGAGCTCGTTGAAGTGATCCCAGGTGGCCCAGTGCGGCACCAGGTTGGAGTTGGCGATCAGCACCCGCGGCGCATCCGCGTGGGTACGGAACACGCCCACCGGCTTGCCCGACTGGATGAGCAGCGTCTCCTCGTCGGACAGGCGGCGCAGCGCGTCGACGATGGCATCGAAGCACTCCCAGTCGCGTGCCGCACGGCCGATGCCGCCGTAGACCACCAGTTCCTCGGGGTGCTCGGCCACCTCGGGATTGAGGTTGTTCATCAGCATGCGCAGCGGCGCCTCGCTGAGCCAGCTGCGGGCGCTGAGCATGGTGCCGCGCGGGGCGCGGATGATGCGGTTGCTGTGGCGGGTCATGTCGGCCTTCTCCTCCCGGGGACATCGCCGTCCGGTGATGGGTGCAGGGAATCCGCCGTGCCGGCACCGGCACTGGCGGTCAGTTCATAACGCGAGCCCGGGTGGTGGAGCACGGCCACGCTCACCGGGCGGCCGCCCGACCAGGTACGCCGGTCGATCACCAGGCAGGGCTCGCCGGCGGGCATGCGCAGCAGGCTGCGGATGCGCGCCGCCGGCATGGCGGCGCGGATCAGGTGCTCGACGGTCTGCAGCGGCGCCACCCGCGACAGGTACTCGTTGGGGGTGCTGCGGCCGAAGTCCTGGCGCAGGTAGCCGGGTGCCGCATGCGCGCAGACCAGGCGGTCCTCGGCCTGGATCGGCAGGCCATTCTCGCTGTGCACGATCAGCGAGTGGAACAGCACCGCCCCGGGGCGCAGGCGCAGGCGCCTGGCCTGCTCCGGCCCGGCCGTGATGCGCTCGAGCACCACCACCTGCGCCGAGTGCAGGTGGCCACGCTCGCGGATCTCGTCGGCGATGTTGCGCACCTCGAGCGCATGCGAGCGCGCCTGGGCATCGGCGACGAAGCTGCCCACCCCGGGCTGGCGCACCACGATGCCGGCGGCGGCCAGCTCGCGCAGCGCCCGGTTGGCGGTCATGCGCGAGACGCCGAAGCGTCGCACCAGCTCCTGCTCGGAGGGCACGCGGTCGCCCACCTGCAAACGGCCGGCGGCGATGCCGGTGGTGATGTGTTCCTTGAGCTGCCGGTAGCGCGGCAGGTGGGACTCAGCTTTGTCCATGGCTCGAGGCCCGGCTGGCCTCCTGC
>JACFNV010000055.1 GCA_019454675.1 Gammaproteobacteria bacterium
CACGCCGCTCAACCACCTGGCCCACGTGCTTTACGGCCGCTGGGGGCCGTTCCTGCAGCGCTGCGAGCGCCGCCGCCGCCACCCGGACGACGAACCGCTGTCGGTGGGTGACGCCCAGGTGCTCGTGGTGGGCATGGGGCGCATCGGCAGCGGTGCCTACGCCTACCTCGACGGCCACGGGGTGCGCGTGCTGGGCCTCGACAGCGACATGGGCAAGGTGGAGAGCCACGTGCAGGCCGGACGCAACGTGGTTTACGCCGATGCCGAGGACCCCGAGCTCTGGCACCGCCTGTCGCTCGGCGGCGTGCGGGTCGTGATGCTGGCACTGCCGGATGCCGAGGCGAAGATCCTCGCCAGCCAGCAGCTCCGTCGCTGGGGTTTTCGCGGGATGATCGCCTCCACCCATGTCTACGAGGAGGAGCGCCAGCCCATCCTCGATGCCGGCTGCGACGTGACCTACAACTATTTTGCCGAGGCCGGAACGGGCTTTGCCGCGCACGTGGCCGAGGCGCTGCAGCGGAATGCGGTTCCCGATGGTGCGCAGGGCTGAGGCCACTGCAGGCTGGCTGCCTGCCAATGGCACGCAGCTGCTGCAGGCAGGCGGGGCAGCCAGCGGGTGTCGTCAGGCGCGATGGCCAAGGTGTGCTGCCAGCGCCCTGCCGGTGTGCGAGTGCGCGCAGGCCATCACCGCGGCAGGCGGGCCGGCCACCACCACCTGGCCGCCAGCCGTGCCGCCCTCCGGCCCCATGTCGATGATCCAGTCGGCCGCGGCGATGACATCGAGGTTGTGCTCGATGAGCACCGCGGTGTTGCCGGCATCTACCAGCCGCTGCAGCACGCCGAGCAGGCGCTCGACATCGCTCATGTGCAGGCCGACGGTCGGTTCGTCGAGTATGTAGAGCACGCCGCTGGCATCGGGCCTGGCGCGTGCCAGCTCGGTGACCAGCTTGAGGCGCTGCGCCTCGCCGCCCGAGAGCGTCGGGCTGCGCTGGCCCAGCCGCAGGTAGCCGAGGCCGACTTCGTCGAGCAGCGCCAGCGTGCGGTGCAGCTTGCCGTGCGCAGAGAAGAAGCCGGCCGCTTCGCGGATGCTCATGTCGAGCACCTCGCCGATGTGCCGGCCCCGGTAGCGCACCTGCAGCGTCTCGCTGTTGAAGCGCGCGCCATTGCACACATCGCAGGGCACCTCGACATCGGGCAGGAAGCTCATCTCGATGCGCTGCACGCCGTGGCCGTCGCAGGCCGGGCAGCGGCCGCCCGCGACATTGAAGGAGAAGCGGCTGGCGCCGTAGCCGCGGATGCGCGCCTCGGGGAGCTGGCTGAAGATCCGCCGCACCTCGTCCCACAGGCCGGTGTAGGTGGCGGGGCAGGAGCGCGGGCTCTTGCCGATGGGCGTCTGGTCGACCTCGAGGATGCGGCCGATGGCCTCCCAGCCGCTCAGCCGGCTGCAACCGACGAGGGGCGTGCCGTTCTTGCCCTTGCCCCTGCCTTTGCCAGCTGCCAGCCGTGCCGCCACGTTGGGCAGCAGCACGTGGCGCACCAGCGAGCTCTTGCCGCTGCCGCTGACGCCGGTGACCACGCACAGGCGCCCGCGCGGGAAGGCCGCGTCCACCTGCTGCAGGTTGTGGACGTGGGCGCCGCGGATGCGGATGTGCTCATCCCTTGCGCAGGGCGCGCGGCGTGGCGCGGGCAGCACTGGCTGACGCGCAAGGAAGCGGCCGGTCTGCGAGCGCGGGGCGGCGAGCAGTTCGCCGATCCGGCCTTCGGCAACCACCTCGCCGCCTTCGGTGCCCGCGCCCGGGCCGAGATCGACGACATGATCGGCCTGGCGGATGGTGTCCTCGTCGTGCTCGACGACCAGTACCGTGTTGCCCTGGTCGCGCAGCCGCTGCAGGGTGAGCAGCAGCCGGCCGTTGTCGCGCGGATGCAGGCCGATGGTGGGTTCGTCGAGGATGTAGCAGACGCCACGCAGGTTGGAACCCAGCTGCGCGGCGAGGCGGATGCGCTGCGCCTCGCCGCCGGAGAGCGTGGTGGCGGCGCGGTCGAGGCTGAGGTAGCCGAGCCCCACCTCCTGCAGGAAGCGCAGCCGCGAGCGGATCTCGCCGATGGCGTCGCGCGCGATGGCCGCCTCGCGCCCGGCCAGGCGCAGGCCGGCGAAGAAGTCGAGCGAGTCGTCGATGCTGGCCGCCGTGAAGCCGCCGATGCTGCGTTCGCGGAAGCGCACCGCCAGCGCCTCGGGCCGCAGGCGCTGGCCGTGGCAGGCGGGGCAGGGCGTGGCCTCGTCGCCAGCCGCCCGTTGCCATTGCGCCTCCTCGCCGCTCTGTTCGGCGTCGAAGCCCGTGATCTGTTCGCCGGTGCCGAAGCAGTGTTCGCACCAGCCGTGGCGCGAGTTGAAGGAGAACAGCCGCGGATCGAGTTCGGGGAAGCTGCGCCCGCAACCCGGGCAGGCGCGGCGCACCGAATAGAGCGCCGGCTCGCCGCTTCGCCCCAGCACCAGCACGCTGCCCTTGCCGAGCTCGAGCGCCTCCAGCAGCAGCTCGCGCAGCCGCGGCTCGTTGCGCGGGGCGACCACCACCTCGCCGAGCGGCAGCTCGATGTCGTGCTCGATGAAGCGGTCGAGGCGCGGCCAGTCGCCGGTGGCCAGCATCTCCCCATCCACCCGCAGCTCGTCATGGCCACGGCGCGCGGCCCAGCGCGCGAGCTCGGTGTAATAGCCCTTGCGCGCGACCACCAGCGGCGCCAGCACCTGCACCGCCTGGCCGCGTTGCGTGCGCATGATGCGCGCGAGGACCGCCTCGGGGTCCTGCGGCACGATGCGGATGTCGCATTCGGGGCAGTGCTGGGTGCCGAGGCGCGCGAAGACCAGCCGCAGGAAGTGGTAGATCTCGGTCAGCGTGGCCACCGTGCTCTTGCGCCCGCCACGACTGGTGCGTTGCTCGATGGCCACCGTCGGCGGAATGCCGGTGATGGCGTCGACATCGGGGCGTGCCGCCGGCTGCACGAACTGGCGCGCATAGGCATTGAGCGACTCGAGGTAGCGGCGCTGGCCCTCGGCGAAGAGCACATTGAAGGCAAGCGTGCTCTTGCCGCTGCCGCTGACGCCGGTGATGACGCTGAAGCGGTCGCGCGGCAGCGCCACGTCGATGTTCTTCAGGTTGTGCTCGCGCGCATGCCGCACGCGGATTTCCGCCGGACCGGCCGTCGGCGCCGGCTCGCGCACGCTGCCGGCGACGGAGGGCGGGCCATCGCGCAGTCGAGCCCGGTGTGCTGCGAGGGCCTGCCCGGTATGCGAGGTGGCAGCGTCGGCCAGTTCCCGTGGCGTGCCCTCTGCCACCAGCCGGCCGCCGCCCTCGCCGGCCTCGGGGCCGAGGTCGATCAGCCAGTCGGCGGCCCGGAGCACGTCGAGGTTGTGCTCCACCACCACCAGCGAGTGCCCTTGCGCCAGCAGCGCGCGCAGCGCCCGCAGCAGCACGCTGATGTCCTGCAGGTGCAGCCCGGTGGTGGGCTCGTCGAGCAGCAGCAGGTTGCGTGCGCCGCGGGTGCGCGCCAGCTGGCCGGCAAGCTTGAGGCGCTGCGCCTCGCCGCCGGAGAGCGTGGTCACCGGCTGGCCGAGGCGCAGGTACTGCAGGCCCACCGCCTCGAGGTGGCCAAGCCCGCGCTGCAGCTCGGCATCGCCGGCGAAGAAGGCCTTCGCCTCGGTCACCGTCATGTCGAGCACCTCGGCGATGGACTTGCCGGCGCCGCCACCGGCCGCTGGCAGGTGCACCTCGAGCACCTCGGCGCGGAAGCGCTTGCCGTCGCAGTCGGGGCAGCGCAGGTAGACATCGCTGAGGAACTGCATCTCGACGTGCTCGAAGCCGTTGCCGCCGCAGCCCGGGCAGCGCCCCTCGCCCGAGTTGAAGCTGAAGGTGCCGGGCGTGTAGCCGCGCAGCTGCGCGGCGGGCAGCGCCGCGAAGGCCTTGCGGATCGGCCCCAGCAGGTTGAGGTAGCTCGCCGGGTTGGAGCGCGTGGTCTTGCCGAGCGGCGACTGGTCCACCAGCAGCACTTCGTTGATGCGCTCGTGGCCGCTGATGCCGCGATGCGCGCCGGCCGCCTCGGTAGCCTTGCCCTTGAGCTTCTGCAGCGCCGGGTAGAGCACGTTCTCGACCAGCGTGGACTTGCCCGAGCCGCTGACCCCGGTGATGCAGACCAGCCGCTGCAGCGGGATGCGCACGTCGATGTCGCGCAGGTTGTGCGCCGTAGCGCCGTGCACCGTGAGCCAGCCGGCGTCGGCATCCGGTGGCCGGCCGGCGCCGTTGGCGTGTTCCTCCACCTGCCGTTCGCCACGCAGGTAGCTGCCGGTGAGCGAGGCGGGGTCCGCTGCCATCTGTGCCGGCGTGCCGCTGAAGACGATGCGCCCGCCCGCGCTGCCCGGCCCCGGTCCCATCTCGAGGACGCGGTCGGCGGCCAGCATCACCTGCGGGTCGTGTTCCACCACCAGCAGTGAATTGCCGGCATCGCGCAGGCGGTGCAGGACGCCGATGATCCGCTCCACGTCGCGTGCATGCAGGCCGATGGTCGGCTCGTCGAGCACGAACAGGGTGTTGACCAGCGAGGTGCCGAGCGCGGTGGTGAGGTTGATGCGCTGCACCTCGCCACCCGACAGCGTGCGCGACTGGCGGTCGAGCGTCAGGTAGCCGAGCCCCACCTCCACCAGGTAGCGCAGCCGGCTCCTGATTTCGCCGAGCAGCAGCTCGGTGGCCTCGTCGAGCGGCGCCGGCAGCGCGAGCCCGCCGAAGAAGGCCAGCGTGCGCTCCAGCGGCAGCAGCATGATGTCGTGCAGGCACAGCCCCGGCAGCGTGGCGAGCAGCTCGCTGCCGCCGCTGAAGCCCGGCGGCAGGAAACGCGCGGCGGGCGCAAGCACCGCGGCCGCCTGCGCCGTGCTGCCGAGCCGCCAGAGCAGGGATTCGGACCGCAGGCGCGAGCCGTGGCAGCTGCTGCAGGTGGCGTAGCTGCGGTAGCGCGAGAGCAGCACCCGCACGTGCATCTTGTAGGCCTTGGTTTCCAGCCAGTCGAAGAAGCGCTGGACGCCGTACCACTTGCCCTCCGCCCGCCGTCCCTCGCCCTCGATCACCCAGCGTTGCTGTTCCGCTTCGAGGTCCTGCCACGGCACCTGGGTGGGTACGCCGCGGCGGCGCGCGAAGCGCAGCAGGTCGTCCTGGCACTCGTGGTAGCTCGGGCTCTGGAAGGGCCTGATCGCCCCGTCGGCAAGGCTCAGCGAGACATCCGGGACCACCAGCCCGTAGTCGATGCCCATGGTGCGGCCGAAGCCGCGGCAGGTCTCGCAGGCACCGGCCGGCGAGTTGAAGGAGAAGGCGGCGGGCGTGGGCTCGCGGTAGTCGATGTCGCAGGCCGCGCAGTGCAGGTCGGCCGAGAAGGGCAGTGGATCGCCCGCCTCGCGATCCGCCATTGGGCGGATGGCGAGGCGCCCGTGGCCGAGCGCAAGCGCCTTCTCCAGTGCCTCCAGCAGCCTGCCCTGCTGGTCGGGCTCGAGGCGCACGCGGTCGATGATGACCTCGAGCTGCGTGCCGTCCCGGCGGTGGATGCGGTCGTAGCCCTGGCGGGCCAGCAGCGCGGCGACTTCCTCGGGCGAGAAGCTGGCCGGTACCGCCACCCTGGTGCTGACCATCAGGCGCTGCCCCGCGGGCAGTCGGCCGTGCAGCTTGCCGAGGATGCTTTCCGGGGTGTCGCGCACCACCTGTTGCCCGCAGTGGTGGCAGTACAGGCTGGCGGCGCGGGCGTAGAGCAGCTTCAGGTGGTCGGCAAGCTCGGTCATGGTGCCGACCGTGGAGCGCGAGGTGCGCACCGGGTTGGTCTGGTCGATGGCGATCGCCGGCGGGATGCCCTCGATGCGCTCCACCTGCGGCTTGTCCATGCGGTCGAGGAACTGGCGCGCGTAGGGCGAGAAGGTTTCGACGTAGCGGCGCTGCCCCTCGGCATAGATGGTGTCGAAGGCCAGCGAGGACTTGCCCGAACCGCTCACCCCGGTGATGACCACCAGCTGGCCAAGCGGCAGGTCGACATCCACCTGCTGCAGGTTGTTCTGGCTGGCGCCGCGGACAGTGATCAGGCCCCGTTCCGGGCTGCTGGCCGTGGTCTTGCTGGAGCGTCGCTTGGGCATGGCGGTGGCGGCTGGATGAACCCGCCCATGTTAAGGAGCGCCCGTCGCCAATGACAGCTGCGCCACCCCCGGCAAAGCGGCTATCATTCGCGCCCGGTGCCCGCGGGCGGGCGAGGCAGGGAGCCGTTCCACATGCAATCCGAGATGGCCGGCCGGCTCTACCACGTGCTCGACAGCCACGGCTTCGAGCGGCCGCTGCTGGACGAGCTCTGCGAGCTGACCACCCGCATACGCAACATCGCCAAGATGCCCGGCGGTGCACGCGAGCTGCAGATGCTGCTGCCCGAGGCGCGCGCCATGCTGTACTTCCCGCAGCCCTCGACCCGCACCTTCCTGTCCTTCAACAACGCCTGCCACATCCTCGGCATCCGCACCAGCGAGATCCGCGACCCCGCGACTTCCTCGGAGGTGAAGGGCGAGAGCTTCGACGACAGCATCCGCACCTTCAGCTCCTACGTGGACGTCATCATCATGCGCACGCCGGAGGCGGGCTATGCCGCACGTGCCGCCGCGCTGATGGGGCGCATCCCGCGCCCGGTGCCGATCATCAACGCGGGCTCGGGCAAGGACCAGCACCCCACCCAGGCACTGCTCGACATCTACACGCTCGAGCGCAGCTTTGCCGAACGGGGCGGCATCGACGGCAAGGTCATCGCCATGATGGGCGACCTCAGGCGCGGGCGCACCGTGCGCTCGCTCTGCGGGCTGATGCGCAACTACCGCGACGTGCACCTGGTGCTGGTGGCGCCCCCGGCCTTTGCCATGGAGGAGGACGTGAAGCAGCGCCTGCGCGCGCATGGCACGCGCTTCACCGAGACCAGCCGCCTGTCCGAGGTGCTGCCGGAAATCGACGCGCTCTACGTGACCCGCATGCAGACCGAGTGGGACACCGAGGGCGAGTCGCACGGCATGGACTACGCCCAGTTCAGCATCAACCCGCGCAACCTGCCGCAGCTCAAGCACGATGCCATCATCATGCATCCGCTGCCGCGCGGCCCGGAGATCGATCCGGCGGTGGATGACGACCCGCGTGCCGTGTACTGGCGCCAGGAGCGCAACGGCATGTGGATGCGGGTGGCGATCCTCGTCAAGATCTTCCGGCTGGAGGATCGGATCGCCGAGCTGGCGTCAGGGCCAGCGGGCCGGGGCTAGCGGCCGGCGCCGCGGGCGCGCCCGCGGGGCGCACCAGCACCCCGCCCGGCACCGCCTGCAGCGGCGACATCAGGTCGCGCGGCGTCAGCGGCGTGGCCAGGCGCTGCTCCAGCCAGTCGGTGAACGGCGCCCAGCCCTCGAGGTCCTTGGCGGTGGCCGAGGTGGGCAGCTCGTGGATGCCGAGCCCCTGCTCGGCGGCATGCACGTAGTTCTGGCTGTCGCGCAGCCGGGCCACCACCGGGATGTTGAGCGACTCGAGAAAGCGCATCAGGCGCCGGTAGGCCAGCGTGTTCTCGCGCACCCGGTTGGCGATGACGCCAAGCCGGCCCATGCGCCGGCTGACCTTGGCCACCAGCAGCAGATCGGCCATCAGCTGCGAGACCGCGTGGATGTCCATGTCGGAGGGCAGCACCGGCACCAGGATGGCATGCGCACCGCGGGTGAACTGCGACAGCCGCTGGGGCAGCAGTGCCGCCGGGGTGTCCACCACCAGCTGGCGTACCTCGGGCGGGATGCGCAGCTGGAAGCTGCGTGTCACCCGCGGGTTGTCGGCGCAGGCATCCACCGTATAGATGAAGGGCCGCTCCTGCGGGCGGTTGTGCGCCCAGCGCATGGTCGAGCCCTGCGGGTCGAAGTCCATCAGCGCGGTGCGCCGCCCCTGTGCGGCAAACCAGGCCGCCAGGTTGGTGGCCAGCGTGGTCTTGCCCGAGCCGCCCTTGGGGTTCAGGACGACGATCTTGCGCAGCTCTGGATGGGCCGGAATATTGAGCAGCATGAATCCATTATGATGGAATCATGAACAAAAAGTGAACTATCCGGCAGGCGGTTCCCTGGCATCGCGGGCCCGCTGCAGCAGGGTGCGGAGCAGGCGGCGCAGGCTGTCGCGGGCGGCCTCGGGTTCGCCCAGCGCGGGCAGCGCGTCGGCAATGGCCTCCAGCGTGGAGACGCGGTCGCGGCGCGGTTCGCGCCGCAGCCTGCCGTACATCGAAGGCTCGCGTGGCACCAGCGCGAGGCGTGGCAGCTTGAGCAGCCAGGGGTTGCGCCACCACAGCGTCTTCGCCTGGCTCCAGCTGCCATCGAGCACGAGAATGCCCTCGAGTCGGTGTTTCCTGCGGTCGAGCAGGGCGCCATGGCGGTCCACCAGCGCCACCTGCTCGCGCTGCGCGACGGCGAGCACCGCCTCGGGCAGCTTGGTCACCGCCAGCACCGCCCAGCGCTCGTGTGCCGCCCGCGGCACGCCCAGCGCGCCGGCCAGCGATGGCCACGACAGCCCGATGCGGATCTCGGCCCGCGGCAGGGTCAGCGTCACCAGGCGTGCGGTGCCGAGCAGCGCATCGTCCTCCTGCGGGTGCTGGAGGATGACCACCCGCAGGCGGGTATCGACCGCTTCGACGCGGTCGCAGATGCACAGCGCCGGCGGCTTGGCGCACTGCGGGCAGTTGTCGGCTGTTTCGGTGCTCGGGTTCATGCGCGCATTCTAGGGGTTTGCCGACGCGGACTGCAGCGCCGCGGCGGAACGGGCAAGCAGGTCAAGCTGCGCAGGCTCGTCGCGGCGGGCTGTCCGGCCGGTATCCGCGGTGTTCCGGCGTGGCGTCTCGGGGATCGCGGGGGAAGTGCAGGTCCGCGACGGCGGTGTATCAGGCCGGGCGGACCGTGCGGCGATGGGTGGTCGGGGTGACAGGAGTCGAACCTACGACCTCTTGCTCCCGAAGCAAGCGCTCTACCAAGCTGAGCTACACCCCGTATCCCTGAACAAGGTGCCTGGCGTTCGGGCACCCCGGCCGGCAGGGGGGCCGGCATGGCCGCGCATTTTGCGGGAAGCGGCGGGGCACGTCCAGTGCCGCGCACCGTGCGCGCAGATCAGTAGCGGCGCTCCACCGCAAAGCCGGCAAGCTGCGCCAGGGCTTCCTTGTAAAGGGAGTCCGGCAGCCGTGCCAGCGAGGCAATGGCCTTCCGCGAGGCAGCCCGGGCCTGCGACAGCGTGTAGGCCAGCGCACCGGTGGTCTGGATGGCACCGAGGATGGCCTCGAGGTTGTCGATGCCGCCTTTCTCGATGGCGTGGCGGATCACCAGCTGCTCGCGGGCCGAGCCGCGCTGCAGTGCATAGATCAGCGGCAGCGTCGGCTTGCCCTCGGCGAGGTCGGTGCCGATGTTCTTGCCGAGCTCGGTGGCATCGGCCTGGTAGTCGAGGGCGTCGTCCACCAGCTGGAAGGCAAGGCCGACCTGCTTGCCGTACTCGACCAGCGCTTCCTCCACCGCCAGCGTCTGCGCGGCGAGGATGGCGCCGATCTGCATGCCGGCCTCGAAGAGCTTGCCGGTCTTGCGGTAGATCACCTGCAGGTAGCGCGCCTCGGTGGTCTCGGGGTCATGGCAGTTCATGAGCTGCATGACCTCGCCCTCGGCGATGGTGTTGGTGGCATCGGCCAGCACTTCCATGATGCGCATCTGGCCGACCTGCACCATCATCTGGAAGGCGCGCGAGTAGAGGAAGTCGCCCACCAGCACGCTCGCCTGGTTGCCGAACACGTGGTTGGCGGTCTCCTGGCCGCGGCGCAGGTCGGACTTGTCGACCACGTCGTCGTGGAGCAGGGTGGCGGTGTGGATGAACTCGATGATCGCCGCGCCCAGCACGTGCTGCTGGCCGCCGTAGCCGCAGGCACGCGCCGCGAGCAGCACCAGCAGCGGGCGCAGGCGCTTGCCGCCGCTGCCGATGATGTAGTGCGCGACGCTGTTGACCAGCGCCACGTCGCTCGCCAGCTGGGCCTGGATCTCGCGGTTGACGGCCCGCCAGTCGTCGCCGACGACGCCACGGACGGCATCGAGGTCGAAACGCGATGGCTTGGCCTGGGCGAGCTGCATGGCGCGGCCATCATGCCTGCGAAGCAGCGGGCTGTAAAACGCGGTTTTCTCTTACAGCCCGCCGGGCCGCGCTGTGCACCGCAGCCGCCCCGCCGGCATCCGGCCCGGTGGGGCGGCCGGGCCAAGCCATTGAACCGGCAGGACAGAGTCTTTAGAATGCCGGCTCCTTTTCGGCCCCTCCGGGCCGGGACCTGCGGAGAGAATCCAGGATGTACGCCGTATTCAAGACGGGTGGCAAGCAGTATCGGGCGAGCCCGGGCGACAGGCTCAGGGTCGAGAAGCTGCCGGCTGCCGAAGGTGAGAGCGTCGAGTTCAACGACGTACTGCTGATCGGCGAAGGCCGCCAGCTCGCGATCGGCCGGCCCACCGTGGCCGGTGGCAGGGTCGAGGCCAGGGTGCTGGCCCAGGGTCGCACCGACAAGGTGAGCGTGATCAAGTTCAGGCGCCGGAAGACCTACAAGCGGATGGGCACGCACCGGCAATCGTTCACGGTGGTGGAAATCACCGGCATCAGCGGCGGGCCGCAGCAAGGCGGCGCGGCGGCAGCGGAGTAAGCACGGATGGCACACAAAAAAGCGGGCGGCAGCACGCAGAACGGCCGCGACTCACAGGCCAAGCGCCTCGGCGTCAAGCACTTCGGCGGCGAGGGCGTGGTGCCCGGCAATATCATCATTCGCCAGCGTGGTACCCGGTATCACGCCGGCCCGAACGTCGGCATGGGCCGCGACCACACCCTGTTCGCCACCGCGGCGGGCCGGGTGGCGTTCCAGCGCAGGGGTCCGAAGAACCGGCTGTTCGTGAGCGTCGTGCCGCAGCAGGACTGAGCATTCCACCGGTTGCGGTAGCTGGCGAACCCCGCTGCGGCGGGGTTCGTCGTCTCCGGGGTAAGCGGACATGAAGTTCGTCGATGAAGCCACGGTTCGCGTGCAGGCCGGCAACGGCGGTGCCGGCTGCCTGAGTTTCCGCCGCGAGAAGAACATCCCCCGGGGCGGGCCGGACGGCGGTGATGGCGGTGATGGCGGCAGCATCTGGCTGGTCGCCCGCGAGGGCATCAACACGCTGGCGGACTTTCGCGTCAACCGCCACTACCGCGCGGATTCCGGCGAACCCGGCGCAGGCTGCAACTGCAGCGGCAGCAGCGGGGAGGATCTCGAGGTTCCGGTGCCGCTGGGCACGCGGGTGATCGTCGATGAAACCGGCGAGCTGCTCGGCGACCTGACGGCGATCGACGAGCGCTTGCTGGTGGCGGCCGGTGGCCATGGCGGCAAGGGCAACACGCGCTTCAAGAGCAGCACCAATCGCGCCCCCCGGCGCACCACCCCGGGCACGCCAGGCGAGGCCCGCACGCTGCGCCTGGAGCTGCTGCTGCTGGCCGACGTCGGCCTGCTGGGCAAGCCGAACGCCGGCAAGTCGACGCTGATCCGGGCAGTCTCGGCCGCCCGTCCCAGGGTGGCGGACTACCCCTTCACCACGCTGCATCCCAACCTGGGAGTGGTCTACGTGGGGCCGCTGCGCAGCTTCGTCATGGCGGACATTCCCGGGCTCATCGAAGGGGCGGCCGAGGGCGCCGGGCTCGGCATCCGCTTCCTCAGGCATCTCGAGCGCAGCCGGCTCCTGCTGCACGTGGTCGACCTCGCCCCGCCACCAGGCACCACGACGCCGGTGGCCGATGCGCTGGAGATCGTCCGCGAGCTGGAGGCCTTCAGCCCGAAGCTTGCCGGCCGCGAGCGCTGGCTGGTGCTGAACAAGAGCGACCTGCTGGATGAGCATGAGGCCGCCAGCCGCGAGGCCGAGGTGCTGGAGGCACTGGCCTGGACCGGGCCGGTGCATCGCATCAGTGCGCTGCGCGGGGAGGGTACCGCGGCGCTGATGGGGCGGGTGATGACGCGTCTGGAGGCTTTGCGCCAGCCTGCGGCGGACGGGAACGACGCCGCGGCGGAAGATTGAGCGCGGGCCGTGCCGGCTGGCACGGCCCGGCGGATTACTGGGCCTTGAGCGCCTTGATGGCCTTGTTCAGGCGGCTCTTGTGGCGGGCGGCCTTGTTGCGGTGGATGAGACCCTTGCTGACCATGCTGTCGATCTGCGGCACGGCAAGCTGGTAGGCGGCGGTTGCGGCAACGCCGTCACCGCTCTGGACGGCCTTGACGGTCTTCTTGATGGTGCCGCGCATGCGGGTGCGCTGGGAGGCGTTCTGCTGGCGGTTCTGCTCCGCCTGGCGCGCCTTTTTCGCTGCTGACTTGATGTTTGCCAAGGTGTTGCCCTGAATCGTGGACGCCGGGCAGGGGCCCGGCAAGGCCGCGTATTCTTTGACTTTGGCCCATCCTTGTCAATACGCTGGTAGACTGCCAGACCGATGTCAGGCCAGTCGTCGCAGCCGTCCACCCAGGTCTCCGGACGCGGTCTGCTGAAGTCCACTTCCACCGTCGGCGCCATGACCCTGCTGTCGCGGGTCCTGGGGCTCGTGCGCGACATGGTTTTCGCGCGCCTCTTCGGTGCAAGTTTCGTCATGGACGCCTTTTTCGTGGCGTTCAAGATCCCCAACATCTTCCGGCGCTGGTCGGCGGAGGGTGCCTTCTCGCAGGCTTTCGTCCCGGTCTTCGCCGATTACGACCACCACCGCAGCCCCGAGGAAGTCAGGGCGCTGGTCGACCGGGTGACCGGCACGCTGGGCGCGGCGCTGCTGGTGTTCACCGCGCTGGGCGTACTGGCCGCGCCGGTGCTGATCTTCGTCTTTGCCCCCGGCTTCACCGGCGAGTCGGCCGATGCCGACCGCTTCGCGCTGGCGGTGGACATGCTGCGCTGGACCTTCCCCTACCTGTTCTTCATCTCGCTGGCGGCGGTGGCGGGCGGCATCCTCAATACCTACCACCGCTTCGGCGTGCCGGCCTTCTCGCCGGTGCTGCTCAACCTCGTCATGATCGTCTTCGCCGCCTTCCTCGCCCCGTATTACGAGCGTCCCGGGCTGGCGCTGGCGATGGGCGTGTTTGCCGCCGGCGTGGTGCAGCTGGGCTTCATGCTGCCCTTCCTGCGCCGCATCCGCATGCTGCCGCGGCCCCGCTGGGGCTTCTCGCATCCCGGCGTGCGGCAGATCCTGCGGCTGATGGGACCGGCGGTGTTCGGCTCCTCGGTGGCGCAGATCAGCATCCTGCTCGACTCGCTCATCGCCTCCTTCCTCGTCACCGGCAGCATCAGCTGGCTGTATTACGCCGATCGCCTCATGGAGTTCCCGCTCGGCATCTTCGGCATCGCACTGGCCACGGTCATCCTGCCCAATCTTTCCCGCCAGCATGCCCGCGCCTCGCGCGGCGAGTTTGCCGCCACGCTCGAGTGGGCCATGCGGCTGGTCATCCTCATTTCGGCCCCGGCCTCGGTGGGGCTGGTGGTGCTGGCCGAGCCGATGCTGGGCACGATCTTCTATGGCGGGCAGTTCGCGGCCGGCGATGTGGAGATGGCTGGCCTCGGCCTCATGGCCTATGGCGGTGGACTGGTGGCGCTGACGCTGGTCAAGGTGCTGGCGCCGGGCTACTTCGCCCGCCAGGATACCCGGACGCCGGTGCGGGTCGGCCTGATCGCGCTGGGCTTCAACATGGCCTTCAACATCATCGTGGTCGTGCCCTGGGCCATGGGCGGCTACCCGGCACCCCATGCGGGGCTGGCGCTGTCCACCTCGCTGGCGGGTTTCCTGAACGCGGGGCTGCTCTGGCGCGGGCTGCGCCGCGACGGCGTGCTGCCGCCGGCCGATGGCCTGCCGCGTTTCCTGATGCGCGTGGCGGTGGCCTGTGGCGTCATGGCCATGCTGCTGGTCACGGTGTCGCCGCCGCTGCCACGCTGGCTGGAGGCGGACCTGCCGACCCGCTGCCTGTGGCTGGCCGGCATCGTCGGCATGGCGATCCTCGCCTATTTTTCCAGCCTCTACGCGGTGGGGGTCCGGCTGCACGAGTTGCGGATGAAAACACCGGGGCCGACCGTATAATCCCGCTTTTCCGGACCGCGACCGCCATGAGACTGATCCGCCGCCCCGCGCAGGGGGCCAGCACCCTGTCCTCCGGCTGCGTGGCGACCATTGGCGTGTTCGACGGCGTGCACCAGGGCCACCAGCGCATCCTCGCGCGGGTGGTGGCGCAGGCAAGGGCGCGCGGGCTGGCCGCGCTGGTGTTCAGTTTCGAACCGACGCCGGCCGAGTACTTCGATCCGGAGCAGCCGCCCGCACGGCTGACCCGGCTGCGCGAGAAGGCGACGCTGCTGGCGGGCCTCGGGCTGGATGCCTTGTACTGTCCGCCGTTCGATGCGCGCATGGAGGCCATGGCGCCCGACGAGTTCATCGACAGGCTGCTGGTGCGCAGCTTGCGTGTCCGCCACCTGATCGTGGGCGATGACTTCCGCTTCGGCCGCCGGCGCGAGGGTACGCTGGCGGTGCTGCAGGCCGCGGGCCCGCGTTGCGGCTTCGATGTCGAGCAGGTGGCCAGCGTGGTCGATGCCGGCCTGCGGGTGTCGAGCACCGCGGTGCGCGCGGCGCTGGCCGCCGGCGACATGGACATGGCGCGCCGCCTGCTCGGGCGCTGGTATGCGATGAGCGGGCGCGTGGTGCCCGGGCAGCGCCTCGGGCGGACGCTCGGCATGCCGACGGCCAATCTTTGCCTCGGGCGTCGGCGCAGCCCGGTGGATGGCGTGTTCGCGGTGCGGGTCGGCGGCATTGCGTCGGCCCCGCTGCCCGCCGTCGCCAGCCTTGGCACGCGGCCCACCATCGGGGGCGGCGGGCCGCTGCTGGAGGTGCACGTGTTCGACTTCGATGGCGACCTCTACGGGCGCCACATCGAGGTCCAGTTCGTGGCCCGTCTGCGTGACGAGCTGAAGTTCCCCGACCTGCCGTCGCTGCAGCGGCAGATGCACCGGGACGCAGAGGCCGCCCGGCGCATACTGGCGG
>JACFNV010000165.1 GCA_019454675.1 Gammaproteobacteria bacterium
GCATCGCAGCGGAAGGAGCCTTCCTGCATGTTGCCGTCGCAGATGCCGATCCAGCACACCAGCTGGTGGATGCGGCGCATGTAGGCCGCCGCCTCGCGCGCCGAGCGCAGGTCCGGCTCGGAGACGATTTCCAGCAGCGGCGTGCCGGCGCGATTGAGGTCGATCCCCGACAGCCCCTGGAAGTTCTCGTGCAGCGACTTGCCCGCGTCCTCCTCCAGGTGGGCGCGCGTCAGGCGCACGCGCCTCTCGCTGCCGTCATCCAGCACGATGCGCACCGCGCCACCCTGCACCACCGGCAGCTCGAACTGGCTGATCTGGTAGCCCTTGGGCAGGTCGGGATAGAAATAATTCTTGCGGGCGAACACCGAACGCGGCGCGATGGTGGCGCCGACCGCCAGGCCGAAGCGCACGGCAAGGCGCACCGCCTCGGCGTTGAGCACCGGCAGCACCCCGGGGTAGCCGAGGTCCACCAGGCTCGCCTGGGCGTTGGGCGCCGCGCCGTAGGCGGTGGCCGAACCGGAGAAGATCTTCGAGCGCGTGGCGAGCTGGGCGTGGATCTCCAGCCCGATCACCGTCTCCCAGGCCGCCGCACTCATGGCGCTGCCTCCGGCCGCTGCGCCGCCGGGTGCAGGCGGTGCCAGTCGGTGGCCTGCTGGTACTGGTGGGCGATGTTGAGCAGGCCGGCCTCGGCAAAGGCCGGGCCGATGAACTGCAGGCCGGCCGGCAGCCCGCGCACCAGGCCGCAGGGCACCGAGATGGCGGGGAGGCCGGCGAGGTTCGCGGCGATCGTGTAGATATCGTTCAGGTACATCTGCACCGGATCATCCAGCTTCTCGCCGAGCCCGAAGGCCGGCGTGGGGGTGGTGGGCCCGGCGATGATATCCACCCCCGCATCGAAGGCCGCGCGCAGCTCGTCGGCAATCAGCCGGCGCACCTTCTGGGCCTGCAGGTAATAGGCATCGTAGTAACCGGCCGACAGCACGTAGGTGCCGATCATGATGCGCCGGCGCACCTCGCCGCCGAAGCCCTCCTGCCGCGAGCGCTCGTACAGCTCGCCGATGGAGGAGGCAGCCGCGCTGCGGTGGCCGAAGCGCACCCCGTCGAAGCGCGCCAGGTTGGAGGAAGCCTCCGCGGGGCCCACGATGTAGTAGGTCGGCACCGAGAGCGCGAGGTGCGGCAGCGAGACATCCACCAGCTCGGCGCCAAGCCCGCGCAGCACCTCGAGCGCCTCGCGCACCCGCGCCGCATAGCCGGGGTCGAGGCCGGCATCGAAGAACTCCGGCGGCACGCCGATGCGCCGCCCCGCGAGCGGCTGGCCAAGCCCCGCCGTGTAGTCCGGCACCGGCAGGTCGGCGCTGGTCGAATCGCGCGGATCGAAGCCCGCCATGGCCTGCAGCAGCAGCGCCGCGTCCTCGGCGCTGTGCGCCAGCACGCCCGCCTGGTCGAGGCTGGAGGCAAAGGCCACCATGCCGTGGCGCGACACCCGCCCGTAGCTCGGCTTGAGGCCGGTCAGGCCGCACAGGGCCGCCGGCTGGCGGATCGAGCCACCGGTGTCGGTGCCGGTGGCCACCGGCACCAGCCCCGCCGCCACCGCGGCGGCCGAGCCACCCGAGGAGCCGCCCGGCGAACGGGCGGG
>JACFNV010000056.1 GCA_019454675.1 Gammaproteobacteria bacterium
CCGGCAGCTGGCGCCGGATCGTGGCCCACTGCGCCTCCGCCCATTCGTGCGCCTCGGCCAGCAGCACGGCGATGACGCCGATGGTGCCGACGAGCAGCAACAGGCCGACGACCACCGTGGTGACGGTCATGTACTGCTGCGAGTATTCATACAGCACCCAGACGACGGTGGTGGCCGTGGCATAGGCCACCACGGCCAGGAAGCTGCGCCCCGGGTTGGCCAGCCGCCGGCCATCCAGGGAAAATGCGGTGAACAGCAGCAGTGCCAGCACGACGGCGGTGGCCGCCAGCGTGCGCCACTCGGGTATGCGCACGATGGGCGCCTTGAAAGGGAACTTGGCTTCGCGATCCACGTTCCAGACGCCCCAGTAGGCGCCGACGGAACCCTCGCTCTGTGCCTTCCATGGCTGGTCGAAGGCTTCCATCAGGTAGTAGACGTAGCCCTGCTCGCTGGCGCGCGACAGGAAGCGGCGCAGGAACATCGCCTCGTTGGCCTCCGAGGCGACGGCAGCCTCGCGCGTGCGCCCGTTGCTCGGCCAGCCAACCTCGGCAAGGATGATTTTCTTGCCGGGGAAGGCGGCTTCCAGCTCGGCGACCTTGGCGTCGATGTAGTCGATGGAATCTGTCGCCGAAATGCCTTCCCAGTAAGGCAGCATGTGCACGGCCAGATAGTCGACGTGGTCGGCAAGCTCGGGATGCCGCAGCCAGACATGCCAGGGTTCGGCGGTGCTGACCGGCTGCCTGACGGCCTTGCGCACCTGGTCCAGGTAGGCGGTGAGCTCGGCGAGCGGGATGTCGCCGCGCAGGACCACCTCGTTGCCGACGATCAGGCGGATGACATTGTCGTTGCTGCGCGCAAGGCGGATGGCACGCTCGACCTCGCTCGCGTTGTGCTCGGGTCGTGCATCGATCCAGGCACCCAGCGCGACCTTGATCCGGTGTTTCTTCGCCAGTGCGGGGACTTCGCCGATCGTGCCATCGGTGGTGTAGGTGCGGATCGAGCGCGTGCGGTTCTTGAGCAGCACCAGGTCGCTTTCGATCTGCTGCGTCGAGGGGAAGTCGCCGGCCACCGCATCCTGGCCCGACTGGTACGGCGAGAAGGCAAAACCCTGGATGCGTTGCGGCCACTCCGGTTCGGCAACCGGACGGTTGCCGAGCGCCCACAAGGTCACGGTCAGCGCGCCGAAGATGGCGGCAATCAGCAGCGCGGAAATTCGCATGGATGTACTGCTTTTTCTTCGATCGGAACCGGCGGTTGCCGGCGATCCGGGCGTGGATTCTACTCCCGGAGCGGGCGGCGCAACACTGGCTGGATGCAGGCGCCTGCCGTCGCGGACCCGGGTCGGGCGGCGGCCCTGGCCAGGGCCGCCGATGTCGATGGCATGAAGATCAGGGCGGACAGGCGGCGGATCAGGCTACCCGGCCCATGGCGCGGCTGCGCACATGGAAGGCACCCCGTCCGGCGGCGTTGCGAGGCGCCGTATTACGCGGATATCGCCGCCAGGTGGTTGTTGCGGCACCGACTGGGTGGGGTTCCGCTCAGCCGGGCAGTCCCTCCGCCTGGCGGGCGGCCTTGACGGCGGGGCGCTGGCCGATGCGGGCGTGGTAGTCGCGCAGTGCGGGCCAGCGCTCGGGATCGAGGCCGGCGAGCCTGAGCCAGCCGGCGACCACGTAGAGATAGGCGTCGGCGATGGTGAAGTGGTTGCCGACCGCAAATTCGCGGCCCTCGATCTGGCTGGCCACCCACGACAGCCTGCCGGCGATGCGCTCGCGGGTGCTGGCCTTGAGCTCCTCGGGCGTGCCGGGCCGGAAGATGGGGCCGAGGCCCTTGTGCAGTTCGGTGGCGATGAAGGCCAGCCACTCGAGCACCCGGTAGTACTCCATGCCGCCAGCGGGTGGCAACAGCCCCGATGCCGGCTTGCGGTCGGCGATGTAGTGGAGGATGGCCGGGCACTCGGTGAGCGACTCGCCGCTGTCGAGGAGCAGCGCGGGCACGTAGCCCTTGGGGTTGACGGCGAGGAAGTCCGAGCCATCGCTGGTGCTGCGCTCGCGGGTGTTGGTCTTGATGGCGTCGAATTGCAGGCCCGCCTCGTGCAGGGCGATGTGCGGGGCGAGCGAGCAGGCACCGGGGCTGAAGTAGAGTTTCATGGAGGGCTCCTTGGCCGGGTTCCGCGGCTGGCGCACGGCTCCCGTGATGGCATGGGTACGGCTTCGCTGCCGCAGGATGGCGCCGTTATATCACCTGCTTCAGCCATCGGCGAGGCGGCCACGCTCGCCGAGGTAGTGGCACCACAGGATGCGCGCGGCCACCGCGCGCAGGGGCTGCCAGGCGAGCGCCAGCTCGTCGGCTTCCGCCGTGGCCAGCTTTTCGCTCCGGCCCTGGAGCTCGGCGATGGCCATTTCGAGCGCGATGTCGCCCGAGGGCCAGGCGTCGGCGCGGCGCATGGCGAACAGCAGGTAGGTGTCGGCGGTCCACCTGCCCACGCCGCGCAGCGCCAGCAGGCGCGTGCGCGCCGCCTCGTCGTCGAGCGCCGCGAGGCCGTCGAGGTCGAGCCTGCCGGCGAGGATTTCCCCGGCGATGCCCCGCACGTAGCCCGCCTTCTGGCGGCTGAAGCCGAGTGCCCGCAGCCCGTCGTCATCGAGTCCGAGCAGCGCCGCGGGCCTGACCTCGCCGATGGCGGCCTCCAGCTTGCGGAAGGTGGCGGCGGCCGACTCGATCGAGACCTGCTGGCCGAGGATCGCCAGGGTCAGCCCGGCAAAGCCCGGCGGGTGCGTCCAGAAGGGCGGCGGGCCCCAGCGCTCGACCGCAAGCCGGAGCATGGGATGCCGCCGGGCAAGTTGCGCGACCGCCTGGTCATGGTCGCGCCTGCTCAGTTCGCGCCGCTGGCCCGAAGCCTTGTCCGCCATGCTGCCTGCTGTCGCGCGCGAAACGACCGGTTATCGTCGCGACCTACTCGTAGCGCAGCGCCGCGATGGGATCCATCTTCGCCGCCTTGCGCGCCGGCCACAGGCCGAAGAAGAGGCCGACGCCGGCACTGAAGCCGAAGGCCATGGCCACCGCATCGAGCGAGACGGCGGCCTGCCAGCCGGCGATGGCATTGAGGCCCCTGGAGACCCCCATGCCGAGCAGGATGCCGAGCGCGCCGCCGAGCAGGCAGATGATCATCGCCTCGACGAGGAACTGCATGAGGATGGACAGGCGCGTGGCGCCGAGCGCCTTGCGGATGCCGATCTCGCGGGTGCGCTCGGTGACGGTGACCAGCATGATGTTCATGATGCCGATGCCGCCCACCACGAGGCTGACGCTGGCGATGCTGGCCAGCAGGAAGGCGAAGATGTTGGCGGCGGTCTGCTGGAAGTCGAGGAACTGGCGCGGGTCCTGGATGCTGAAATCGTTGTCCTGGCCGGGGCGGATCTGGTGCTCGCGGCGCAGCACGCGCTCGACGTCGATGATCGCCTGCTGCATGTCCACGCCGGGCATGGGCTTGACGCTGATCAGGTCCAGCGTGTCGGTGCCGAACAACCGGTAGCGGGCGGTGTTGAGGGGTATCCACAGCTGCTCGTCGACGTTGCGGAAGCCCGTGGTGCCCTTTTCCTGCAGCACGCCGATGACGCGGAAGGCCAGCCCGCGGATGTAGATGGTCTTGCCCACCATCGAGGCCGCGGTCTCGTTGAACATCGGCGGCACCTTGGAGCCGAGCACCGCCACCGCGCGCTTGGCGACATCGTCCGCGGCATCGAACATCTGCCCGGCCTCGACGTGGTAGTCCTGCACCACCACGAAGTTGGCGGTGCTGCCCACCAGCCGCAGGTTGCGGTTCTGGTTGAGCAGCTTCACCTGCTCCATGCCCGAGCGCTCGGGCACCACGGCCTCGATGGTGGTGGTGCCGGCAAGCAGTGCGCTGACGTCGTCGATACCGAGCTTCTCCGACATTTTCGCCACGCCCATCTGGAACACCTGGCCGGGGCGGATGCTGAGCACGCCGGCACCGAGCGCCTCGATCTGCTTGTCCACCGCGCCGCGTGCGCCGGCGCCCACCGCCAGCATGGTGATCACCGATGCGACGCCGATGATGATGCCGAGCATGGTCAGCACCGAGCGGAACAGGTTGGCGCGGACCGACTGCAGCGCCACCAGCAACAGTTCACCGAGCTGCATTGCCGCCTGCCTGCTGGCCGTTGCCACCCGCGGGCCGCTGCGCCTCGCCGCCGGCGGCCGGGGCGCCACCCGCGGCGCCCGGACGGCCCGCGGCCGCGGGCTTCTTGTCGCCGCCGCCGCTCGGCATGATGCTGAAGCGGCGCATCATCTCGCGGCTGCGCGCCTGCTGCTCGAGCAGGCCGCTGCTCGGCAGCATGTAGACGGCATCGCCCTCATGCAGGCCCGACAGTACCTCGCTGTAGGCGAGGTCGGTGATGCCGGTCTCGACGTTGACCGCCACCGGCTTGCCCTCGCGCTGGGTGAAGGTCCAGTAGCGCCCGCCGTACTCGTAGCCGGCGCCCGTGCTGCGCGCGCCCGTGTCGCGCGCCAGCCCGCTGCCGAGCTGCTCGCGCACCGTGGCCTCGTCCATGCCCATGGCGGCCGCGTCGGTGCGGATCTCGCGCGGCGTGCGCAGCGCGATGGTGGGGACTGCCGGCACGCCGAGGCGCTCGGCCACCTTGATCTCGACATCGGCGTTCATGCCCGGGCGCAGCAGGCCTTCGGGGTTGGGCAGGTGGATGAGCACCGCGAAGGTGGTGACGCTCTGGTCCTGCTGGGCCTGCGGCTCGATCTTGTGGACCGTGCCGGGGAAGGGCTGGTTCGGGTAGGCGGTGACGCGCACCGTGACCGCCTTGCCCGGCTCGATCTTGCCGACATCGGTTTCATCGACCAGCGCGCGCACCTGCACCGTGCTGAGATCGGCCATCTTCATCAGCGAGGTGCCGCCGCCGAAGTCCATCATCGGCGAGGAGATCACCTGGCCGGTCTCCACCAGCTTCTCGATGATGGTGCCGGTGAGCGGGGCGCGCACATCGGTGTCGTCGAGCGTGATGCGCGCGTTTTCCACCGCCACCTGCGAGCTCACGACGTCGGCTCTGGCATTGGCGAGCTCGAGCTCGGATTTTTCGTAGTCGACGTCGTTGATCATCCGCTGCTGGAGCAGCTTCTGCGAGCGGGCCTCCTGGGCCTCGGCGATCTTGCGCCGCGCGATCGCCGCCTGCAGCGCGGCCTGTGCCTGCGAGAGCAGGTTGCGCGGCGTGCGCTTGTCGATCTGCACCAGCAGCGTGCCGGCCTTGACCACTTCGCCGGTCTCGCCGTTCACCGACAGCACCTCGCCCGAGGCCTTCGACTTGATCTCCACGGTGAGGATCGGCTCGATGGTGCCGGCGGCCTCCACGGCAACGACGATGTCGCGCTTGGCGACCGGCACCGTCTCGTACTGCGGGCCGGTGTCCTCGGCCCGGGGGCCGCAGGCGGTGAGCAGCAGTGCGCCGCAGGCAACGGCGGCAAGGGACAGTCTGGTCTCATTCATGGGTGGATTCCGTGGCTGTATCGGTCTCGATGCGGCCGTCGCGCAGGCGGATGATGCGCCGGGCGCGGCGTGCGATGTCCTCGTCGTGGGTGACCATGACGATGGTGTTGCCGGCGGCATGCAGCTCGTCGAAGGTGGCGAGGATGTCGCTTGCGGTTTTCGAGTCGAGGTTGCCGGTGGGTTCGTCGGCGAGGATGAGGCTCGGCCGGTTGATCAGCGCGCGGGCGATGGCCACCCGCTGGCGCTGGCCGCCAGAGAGCTCGTTGGGGCGATGGTGGACCCGCTCGCCCAGCCCCACCTGCTGCAGTGCTTCGATGGCGCGCTCGCGGCGCTCGCGGCGGCCGACGCCGGCGTAGACCAGCGGCAGCTCGACGTTGCGCAGTGCGCTGGCACGCTGCAGCAGGTTGAAGGTCTGGAAGACGAAGCCGATCTCGCGGTTGCGCACGTGGGCCAGCTCGGCGTCGCCCATGCGCGAGACCGGCTTGCCGTTGAGGACGTATTCGCCGGCGTCCGGGCGGTCGAGGCAGCCGATGATGTTCATCAGCGTGGACTTGCCCGAGCCCGAAGGGCCCATGATGGTGACGTATTCACCGCGCCCGATGGTGAAGCTCGCATCGCGCAACGCGTGGACGATGCTGTCGCCCATGGGAAAGCTGCGGGCAAGCCCGCGGATCTCGATGACCGCTCGGCCGGCTGTGCTCATCGGATTGGATCGGCTCCAGAATGGGTCGCGACACCATGCCACGGCGGGATGGGACAGGCTGTAACAATTTGTTTCGTGCCGCATGGCGCAGGCGGCGGATGGCCGGGAGAAAGGCCATCGGTCGTCGCCGGCGGGGGGATGGCGGACCCGATGGGGCGGTGAGAGCGGCAGGGGTGCTGCCGGGCAGGCCGGGTAAAAATGGCCGGGAAGGCCGGCTGGCAGCCGACCTTCCCGGTCCTTGCGCCCGCGATCCCGCGTCAGCGCGTTCCCTCCCCAGGGCCCGTGGGCATCCGGACATGTCCGGATGACATTTGTCAGCGATTGTAGCAACTGGAGGCATTTGTGCCAGTGGCACGCGCCCGCGGCGCGGGAAGTCCCGTCGGGGAGGCGAAAGAAGGGCGCTTGCTTGTCGGTGGGGCCGGTCCCGATACAGACTGCAGTTGCAGGTCGTGCGGCAACGGGAACACGGATGGGACTGGACCGGATGCATGCGGAAGGAAGGCTCGCCACCGCCGGCGAGACCACGCGCTTTGCACCCAG
This sequence comes from Gammaproteobacteria bacterium, assembly GCA_019454675.1. GTDB lineage: Bacteria > Pseudomonadota > Gammaproteobacteria > Steroidobacterales > QUBU01. The sequence continues at coordinate 6,753 of JACFNV010000056.1, forward strand.
CCCCACCGGCCGGCTGCACCTCGGCCATGCGCTGGCCGCGCAGCTGGCCTGGCAGCGGGCACGCGCCAGCGGCGGGCGCTTCCTGCTGCGCATCGAGGACATCGACACCGGCCGCTGCCGGCCCGAATTCATCGATGGCATCCTCGAGGACCTCGACTGGCTGGGGCTGTACTGGGACGGGCCCGTGCTCCACCAGTCCACGCGCCTCGCCGCCTATCGTGCGGCGCTGGACGGGCTCGTCGCGCGTGGCCTGGCCTATCCCTGTTTCTGCACCCGCGGCGACATCGCGGCCGAGCTTGCCGCGATGCCCGCAGCCCCCCAGGGGCAGCAGGGGCCCGTCTATCCGGGCACCTGCCGCCGGCTGGACCCAGCCGAGCGCCGGCGCCGGCTGGCCGCGGGCGAGGCGCATGCCTGGCGGCTGGATGCGGTTGCCTGCCTGGCCACGCTCGAGGGCGCGGCGCTCGCATTCGAGGAGACCGGGCGCGGCCCGGCCGGCGAACATGGACGCCAGCCGGTGCAGGCCCTGCTGGCCGGTGACGTGGTGCTGGGGCGCAAGGATCTCGGTGCCAGCTATCACCTGGCGGTCGTGCTCGACGACCATCACCAGGGCGTCACGCTGGTGACGCGGGGCGATGACCTGTTTGGCGCCACCCACGTGCAGCGCCTGCTGCAGGCGGTGCTGGGGCTTGCGGTGCCGCGTTACGGGCACCATCGGCTGCTGCGCGATGCCGGCGGTCGCCGCCTCGCCAAGCGCGACCACGACCTCGGGATCGCCGCCCTGCGCGCTGCCGGTTACAGCCCCGCCGCGGTGCTGGAGCTTGCGGCGCGTGATGGGGCGGTGGTCCTGCCGGGTCATCCCTGAAGCATCCGCTTCCTGCTAAGTTGTGCGGATGCCCGGATCCTCCCCGCTGCTGATCACCAAGGCCAACGGCGAGCGCGTGCCCTACGACCCGGCCAGGCTGCGCCACTCGCTGGAGCGCGCCGGCGCGACGGCCGAAATGAGCGCCGCCATCGCTGCCGCCGTCCTCCCCGAGCTGCGCCCCGGCATGAGCACCCGCAAGATCTACCGGCTGGCCTTCCGCCTGCTGGAGCGCCGCTCGAGGCGGGTGGCGGGCCGCTACCGGCTGAAGCAGGGCATCTTCGATCTGGGGCCTTCGGGCTTTCCCTTCGAGGACTTCATCGCGCGCATCCTCGCGCAGGATGGCCATGCGGTGCAGCTGCGCATCCTCGTGCGGGGACGCTGCATCGGCCACGAGATCGATGTCATTGCCGAGGATGCGGACCGGCGGCTGCTGGTCGAGTGCAAGTACCACGGCACCCAGGGCCGGGTCTGCGATGTCAAGGTGCCGCTCTATATCCAGGCGCGCTTCAGCGACGTAATGGCGGGCAGCGATGCGCGCGTAACCGGCGACGGACGCCGCCACGAGGGCTGGCTGGTGACCAACACCCGCTTCACCGGCGATGCCTTCCAGTACGGGCAGTGCGCGGGCTTGCACCTGCTCGGCTGGGACCAGCCTGCACGCAACAGCCTGCGCGAGCGCATCGATCGCTCGGGGCTGTATCCGCTGACCTGCCTCGGCGGACTCAGCCGCGCAGAGAAACACCAGCTGCTGGCGGCGGGCCTGGTGCTGGCCAGCGATGTGGCGGTCCATCCCGAGGCACTCGAGCTGGCCCGCGTGCCCGCGCCGCGCCGCGAACGCGTGCTGCGCGAGGCGCTGGAGCTGTGCCGCGATTGAAGGGCGGCGGCTCAGGTGCTGGCGCCGCGCGTGCGGCGGATCAGCTCGCCGAGCTGGCGGAATTCCGCGCTGCGGGTCGAGCCCGTGCGCCAGCACAGCGCGATCTCGCGGCTGCCCTCGCCGGGCAGCGGCCAGGTGCGGATGCGGGTCTGCTTGAGCAGCGTCGAGCCCACCGCCATCTCGGGCACGAAGGTGATGCCGAGGTCGCTGTCGACCATCTCCAGCAGTGTCAGCAGGCTCGAGGCGGCAAAGGGGCTCAGCTTGGCGCGGTTGCGCAGGCGGCAGGCGCTGAGCGCGTGCTCGCGCATGCAATGCTCCTCCTCGAGCAGCAGGATGCTCTCGGAGGCCAGCTGCTGCAGCGAGAAGTGCTGCGGGTCCACCAGCCGCGTGTCCTCGCGGCAGGCGAGCAGGAAGCGGTCCTTGAACAGCGGCATGACCTCGATGCCCTGCAGCGGCCAGGGCAGGGCCAGCAGCAGGAAGTCCAGCGTGCCCTGCGCGAGTTCCCTGAGCAGGGCGGCGGTGGGTCCCTCGCGGATGTAGAGCTTGAGCTCGGGGTACTTGCGCCGCAGCTGCGGCAGCGCCGCGGGCAGCAGGAAGGGGGCGATGGTGGGGATGACGCCGAGGCGCAACGGCCCGCCCAGCGGCTGCTGGTGCTCGCGTGCCATGTCCACCAGGCTCTCGATGTCGCCCAGGCAGAGCCTGGCCTGGGTGGCGATCTCGCGGCCGATCGGGGTGATGGTGACGCTGCGGCTGCTGCGCTCGACCAGGCTGGTACCCAGCAGTTGCTCGAGATCGCGGATGGCCACGCTGAAGGCCGATTGCGAGACGCAGCAGGCCTGGGCTGCGCGCCCGAAGTGCTCGAGTCGTTCGAGCGCGATGAAGTAGCGCAGCTGGCGCACGGTGGGCAGTGGGCGGAAGCTCGGGGTGGCTTTGGGACGGCGCGCCATGTGTCATCCATTAAATAGAATAATGCGATCTGAACATTCTACTGTAATGTTCATTGCCGGGCGCTAGGATGAGGCTACGATAATTGGCTTGCAGGAGAATGACATGGCGATCGACATCGGTATCAAGGACGCGGACCGCAAGGCCATTGCGGAGGGCCTGGGCCGGCTGCTGGCCGACAGCTACACGCTGTACCTGAAGACCCACAACTACCACTGGAACGTCACCGGCCCGATGTTCAACACGCTGCACCTGATGTTCGAGACGCAGTACAACGAGCTGGCGCTGGCGGTAGATGCCATCGCCGAGCGCATCAGGGCGCTGGGCTATCCGGCCCCCGGCTCGTACAAGGCCTATGCGGGGCTCACCTCCATCGAGGAGGAGACCGGCGTGCCCACGGCGGAGGAGATGCTCCGCAACCTGGTGGTGGGCCAGGAGACCGTGGTGCGCACCGCGCGCGCGCTGTTCCCCGTGGTGGACAAGGCCAACGACGAGTCCACCGCCGACCTGCTCACCCAGCGCATGCAGATCCACGAGAAGACCGCGTGGATGCTGCGGAGCATGCTCGGCAAGGGCTGAGGAGGCCTCCCGGGCAAGGGGGCGGTGCCGCTGGCACCGCCCCCGTTTTGCTATCCTCGGCGCCCCGTGTTCATCGAGGTAGTCCCATGAGCGAGCGGCGCATCATGTTCGTGTTCCCCGGGCAGGGGTCGCAGTACCGTGGCATCGGCAGCGACATCTGCGCGGAATTCCCGCTGGCGCGAGACACCTACGCCGAGGCCAGCGAGGCGCTGGGCTATGACATGGCGCGGCTGTCCTTCGAGGACCCGGCCGGGGAGATCGGGCTCACCCGCTACACGCAGCCCGTGCTGCTCACGCACGGCATCGCCTGCCTGCGCGTGTTCCGCCAGCTGGTGGGCAAGCCGGTGGTGCCGGTGCTCGCCGCCGGCCACAGCCTTGGCGAGTACACCGCGCTGGTGGCGGCCGGCAGCCTCGGCTTTGCCGATGCGCTGCGTCTGGTGCGCCGCCGCGGCGAGCTGATGGGCGAGCATGGCGAGGGCGGCATGCTGGCGCTGGGCCTTGACGTGGCTGCCGCGCGCGCCGTCGCCGACCGCCATTACTGCCAGGTGGCCAGCATCAACCTGCCCGAGCAGACCGTCGTCGGCGGTCGCGAGGCGGATCTCGAGGCGCTGGCGGCCGAGATGGCCGAGACCCATCCGCGCAAGCGTGCGGTGCGGCTTGCCACCGAGGGCGCCTTCCATACCTACCTGATGGTGGAGGCCGCACGCCGCTTCCGCGAGACGCTGGATGCCACCGATTTCGCAGCCCCCGCCATGGGCGTGCTCTCCAACTACACCGCGAGCGTGCACGATGCGGGGGCGGGCGCCATCCGTACGCGGCTTTTCTTCCAGCTCTTCAACCCGGTGGACTGGGTGGGCTGCCTGGCAACGGCAATGGAGCAGGGCATCACGCACCTGGTCGAGTTCGGCGGCGGCATCGGCAGCGGCGAGGGCCCCGCCGACAAGCGCCCCAACCTCGAGAGCATCGTGCGCAAGACGCTCAAGGGCGCAGGCTACGAGGCGCAGTATGCCGCTGCCATCAACAGCGCCACGCTGCGTGCCGCGGCGGAGCAGTTCGCCGGCTGAGGCTCGGGTCGTCGCGGCGGCGGGAGCGGAAGCCGCAGGCCTGCGGCATGCTGTCGTGACGGCCGGCGCCGGCAAGCCCGCGATCCGCAGGGAGCAGGCTCATGGCGGATGATGCGCAGTACCAGCTTCCGGCCACCATGCGGGCTGCCGTCATCCATGCCACGGGCGGGGTGGAGAACATCCGCATCGAGCGGATCCCGCTGCCGCAGGCGGGGCCCGGCGAGGTGCTGGTGCGGCTCGAGGCGAGTGGCCTCAACCATGTGGACCTGTTCGTGCGCTCGGGCGCCTATGCCACGCCGCTGCCCTTTCCCTTCGTGATCGGCCGTGACCTGGTGGGCAGCGTGGTGCGCACCGGGGAGGGCGTCGGTGGCTTTGCCGCGGGGGATCGAGTGTGGAGCAACAGTCTCGGCCACGCGGATCGCCAGGGCGCCTGGTCCGAGTACGTGGCGGTGGAGGCCGCACGCCTGTATCCGCTGCCGGCGGGGGTGGATGCGCGCCGTGCGGCTGCCGTGCTGCATGCGGGTGCCACCGCCTGGCTGGGGTTGTTTCGCCATGCCGGGCTCTCGGCCGGCCAGCTCGTGCTGGTCGAGGGCGGTGCGGGCGCGGTGGGCAGCGCGGTGGTGCAGATGGCGCATGCCGCCGGGGCACGGGTGATCGCCACCGCCGCGGCCGATGATGCCGCCTGGTGCCGCGGCTGCGGCGCTGATGCGGTGCTCGACTATCGTCGCACCGACCTGCCACAGGCAGTGCACGCGCTGGCCCCGGATGGCATCGACCTGTGGTGGGACTGCAGCGGACGCAACGACTTCGCTACCCGGCTGCCGCTGCTGCGCCTGGGGGGCGCGGTGGTGCTGATGTCGGGGCTGCGCGGCAAGGATCCGCTGCTGCCGGTGGCAGCGCTCTACACGCGCGACATCACGCTGCATGGCTTTGCCATCAGCAATGCCGCGGTGGACGAACTGGTCGGAGCCGCGCAGGCCATCAATCGCCTGCTTGCCGACGGGCGGCTCGAGGGCAGGATCGCCGCCGTCTATCCGCTCGAGCGGGCGGCTGCGGCGCACCGGGCGCTGGCGCAGGGCGGCCTGCACGGGCGCATCGTGCTGGTGCCCTGAAGGCTGCCGTCGCCGGCCGGCTCAGGCCTGCTCGAGCTCGATCAGCGTGCCGCAGAAATCCTTGGGGTGGAGGAACAGCACCGGCTTGCCGTGGGCGCCGGTCTTCGGTTCGCCATCGCCGAGCACGCGCGCACCGGCGGCGTGCAGCCGGTCGCGGGCGGCGAGGATGTCCTCGACCTCGTAGCACAGGTGGTGGATGCCGCCCGCGCGGTTGGACTCGAGGAAGCGGCGGATGGGCGAGTCCTCGCCGAGCGGATGCAGCAGCTCGATTTTGGTGTTGGGCAGCTCGACAAACACCGTGGTGACGCCGTGCCCGGGCAGCGCCAGCGGTGCGGAGACCGTGGCGCCGAGGGTGTCGCGGTAAAGGGCGGTGGCCGCCTCGAGGTCGGGGACGACGATGGCCACGTGGTTCAGCTTGCCGATCACGATCCAGCCTTTCCTGATTCGAGAAATATCCTGACCAGTTCCGCCGCCGCGACGCGCGGGGCGGCGGTGCCACGTGCCACGGCAGCCTCGATGGCAGCCACCCGTTCCTGCATGGCGCGATTCTCGCGCAGCGAGTCGATGAGGTTCTCCGCCATCTCGCTCCACAGCCAGGCACGCGCCTGTTCGGCGCGGCCGGCAGCCAGCACGCCGGCCGCGGTCATGGCCTCGCGGAAGCGGCCGATGGCCTCCCAGGCCTCGGCGATGCCGGCGCCCTCGCGGGCCGAGCAGGTCTGCACCGGCACCTGCCAGTGGGCGGAGCGTGGCTGCAGCAGCCGCAGCGCGTGACGATAGTCGGCAGCCGAGCGCGCTGCGGCCGCCTGCAGCTCGCCATCGCACTTGTTGACCAGGATGAGGTCGGCGCGCTCCATGATGCCGCGCTTGATGCCCTGGAGCTCGTCGCCGCCGCCTGGCAGCAGCAGCAGCAGGAACATGTCGGTCATCTCGGCCACCGCGGTCTCGGACTGGCCGACGCCGACAGTCTCGACGAAGATGACATCGAAGCCCGCCGCCTCGCAGATCAGCATGGCTTCGCGCGTGCGGCGGCTGACGCCGCCGAGCGTGCGGCCGGCGGGGGAGGGGCGTATGAAGGCCTCCAACCGCCGGCCCAGGTGCTCCATGCGGGTCTTGTCGCCGAGGATGGAGCCACCGCTGATGCTCGAGGATGGATCCACCGCCAGCACCGCCACCCTGTGGCCCTGGTCGATGACGTGGATGCCCAGCGCCTCGATGAAGCTCGACTTGCCCGCGCCCGGCACGCCGCTGATGCCGATGCGGATGGAGCGGCCGGCATGCGGGGCCAGCAGCTCCAGCAGCCGGTTGGCCGCGGCCTGGTCCTCGCGGTGCGCGGACTCGACCAGCGTGATGGCCCGTGCCAGCGCGCGCCGGTTGCCGGCGCACACCTCGGCGGCGAGGCCCGCGGGATCGGCCGTGGTTCTGCTGCTCATGCCTGCCCCGTGCAGCGGGGCTACTCGAAGGACAGGATCGGCTGGTCCACGGTGAGGCTCTGGCCTTCCTCGGCCAGCAGCTTGCCGACCTTGCCGTCGTTGAGGGCGCGCAGGCTGTTCTCCATCTTCATGGCCTCGACCACGGCCAGCTCCTCGCCGGCCTTCACCTCGTCGCCCGCCTTGACCGCCAGGCGCTTGAGCAGGCCGGGCATCGGCGAGAGCAGGAACTTCGAGAGGTCGGGCGCCTGCTTCTCGATCATGAGCGGCTCGACGGCGGCTGCATGCGGGCTCACCACCAGGGCATCGATCTGCGAGCCGTGGCGGCTCAGCCGGTAGTGGATGCCGATGCGGTCGAACTGGATGCAGACCGCCTCGCCGTTGACGCGGCCGTGGAACAGCGGCTGGCCCATGCGCCAGTCGGTGTGCACGATGTAGTCGTTCTCGCCCACCTGCACGACATAGCCATCGGCCACCGTCTGCACGGTGACGGCATGGTGCTGGCGCTCGATGATGACGGTGAAGTCCTTGCCGACCACGCGCTCGTGGCTGGGCAGCTGGCCGGAGAGCTGGGCGGCGCGATCCATGAAGCAGCGGTGGATGCTGGCGGCAACCGCGATCAGCAGCCCCGGGTCGGCCTGCTGCACGTCGGCGGGCCTGAAGCCGTCGGGGAATTCCTCGGCGATGAAGCCGGTGCTGAGCTTGCCCGTGCGGAAGCGCTCGTGCGCAAGCACCGCGTTGAGGAAGGCGATGTTGTGCGATACGCCGCGGATGTAATAGGCGTCGAGCGCGTCCTGCATGCGCTCGATGGCCTGCTCGCGGGTCTTTCCCCAGGTAACGAGCTTGGCGATCATCGGGTCGTAGAACATCGACACCTCGCTGCCTTCCTCGATGCCGGTGTCGATGCGCACGCTGTCGCTGGCCGCGGGTGGCTGGTAGCGCACCAGGCGGCCGGTGGAGGGCAGGAAGTTGCGGAAGGGATCCTCGGCATAGACGCGCGTTTCCAGCGCCCAGCCGTCGAGCCTGACATCCTCCTGCGCGAGCGGCAGCTTCTCGCCGTTGGCGACGCGGATCATGAGCTCGACCAGGTCGACGCCGGTGACCATCTCGGTGACCGGGTGCTCGACCTGCAGCCGCGTGTTCATCTCCAGGAAATAGAAA
>JACFNV010000166.1:0-287 GCA_019454675.1 Gammaproteobacteria bacterium
CCGCCAGGGCGACCACGATGTCTTGATAGTGGTGCAGCATCGCCGCCAGGACGGCAGTCAGAATGACGGCGTGCAGGATCCCCGCTGCTGCATCCGCCAACCCGCCTTCCTCGGCCAACCCTTTAATGATCAGCCAGCAGATCCACAGCGCCGCGCACAAAATCAGGATGGTGTAGATATCGCCATCGCCCGCCAGCCGGCCGGCCAGCCCTCGGCCGGCCGCGTCGATGCTGTCGGCAATGACTTTAAGAGTCGAGATCGCGTCAGCCATCACCGCCCCCCACTCA
>JACFNV010000166.1:297-1019 GCA_019454675.1 Gammaproteobacteria bacterium
CGCCCAAGCTTTCATACGGGCCTTGCTGATTTCCTCTCGCTTCCTCGCTTCCTCCCCCTCCAGCGCCGTCGCGGCGTTGGCCTGCGCCAGCGTGGATTGCAAGCCGACCAGCTGCCGGGCAACCTGCGCCTGGCCGGATGCAATCAGCTGCAGCCCTTGAATGTTGCCGGTGACGCCCGGGATCGCGTCTGCCAGGCGTTGCACGTCGGCCCCGTCGCGCTCAAGCGCTTGCAGAGTGCCCAGTGCGTCCCGGTGCATGCCCCGGTAGTACTCATGCCCGCCGCGCGAGAGGGTTAGCATCGCGTTCAGATAATCCTCGCCGCTCATCCCGAGAGATTCCAGCGCATTGCTGTGAAAATCCAGCATGCGACTGGTAGCCTGCGCGCTGCGGCGCAGCCGGTCGATGGACTGGTAGAGGGACAGGTACTGCTGCATCTGTCCCGCCAGTTCGCCGACCCCCGTTCCCAGCGCCTCGCGCAGCGCTGCCGCCGGCAGCTGCTGCAAGTTCTGGAGCATGGTCATGTACTGGTTGATCTGCACCATGACCGATTCCGCATGTTTGGCATAACTCGCTACCAGCTCGGCATTGTTCATCAGTTGGGTGGCTTCTGTGGCACCGCCGCCCAACCCGCCACCGCTTGCGCGCGCGGGCAGTGAAACGACGGCGAGGAAGAGGGCGAGGGTAAAAATGACCTTGAGCATAGATCCTCCGATTAGTTGAT
>JACFNV010000166.1:1029-1627 GCA_019454675.1 Gammaproteobacteria bacterium
CCTTGAGCGGCGTCGAGGAACCGATGAACACGGCGCCGCCGAGCCCGAGCATGACGATCCAGAAAAACTCGACCGAGCCGAAGCCCAGCGCGAAATCGGCGATGGCGGGCGCCGCCGCCATCATCACCGCAGTGCCGAAGAGCAGGGGATGCTGAGAAGCGGTGCGCCAGATCACCAAGGCGGTCAGCGCCCGGTTGGGCGCGGCCAGGCGCGGGGCTGGGGCTGACGGATCGTCCCTGCGTGCCTGGGCTTCTTGCTCGGCCACGACGATTTGCTGAGTCATCCAGCGGCCGGCTTCCGGATCTCCGGCACGGTACATTTCGCCAGCCTGCGCGATGATCTCGCCGTCTGAATCCGGACAGCCGCACCAGCCGGCGATGATGGTTAGCATGGCGCTCATGGCCTGGCCGCCCGGTCGGGATAAGCATCAGGGTAGGCAGTGATTAGGCATTGCATAAGCTGCGGGTTCGCCGCCGCCGCGCGCGAGAGTTTTTCAGCCACGAACTCTCCGCCACCCCGCCACGCCAGCGCGCCGACAAGCAGGTAGGAGATGGCGAGCATGAGCACTACCAAAAGTTTTTTCTTATTCATGCCCGCT
>JACFNV010000057.1 GCA_019454675.1 Gammaproteobacteria bacterium
CGAGCCACCCGAGGAGCCGCCCGGCGAACGGGCGGGATCCCAGGGATTGCGCACCGGGCCGAAGAAGCTGGTCTCGTTGGACGAGCCCATGGCGAACTCGTCCATGTTGGTCTTGCCGACGCAGACCATGCCCGCGGCTGCCAGCCGCTCGACCACGGCGGCATCGTAGGGGGAGATGAAGCCCGCCAGCATCCGCGAGGCACAGGTGGTGGCCACGCCGCGGGTGCAGAAGAGGTCCTTGTGGGCCACCGGTATGCCGGTCAGCGGCCCGCCCTCGCCACGCGCCAGCCGCGCATCGGCGGCATCGGCGGCGGCCAGTGCCAGCTCGGGGGTGACCGTGATGAAGGCGTTGAGCGCGCCGGCATCGGCGCCGACCCGCTCCAGCACCGCCTCGGTCAGCTCGCGGCTGCCGAGGCTGCGATCCTGCAGGGCGCGGGCAAGGGCCGCGACGCCCGGGTACCCGGCGAGCGCCACGGTTACTCCAGGACCCGCGGCACGAGGTAGAGGCCATCCCCGGCAGCCGGCGCATTGCGCTGGTAGAGCTCGCGCTGGTCCTGCTCGGTGACCTCGTCCGGGCGCAGCCGCTGCACCATGTCCAGCGGATGGGCCATGGGCTCGATCGCCCGCGTGTCCACCTTCCTGAGCTGATCGGCCAGGCCGATGATGCGCGGCAGTGCGGCCAGATAACCGGCCAGCTCTTCCTCGCTCAGGGCGAGGCGCGCCAGATGCGCGATGTGACGCACGTCCTGTTTGCTCAAGACCACGGAAAGAGCCCTTGGATCAGCCGCTTGGAAGGTCGCACATGATACACCCGCGGTTGTGGAAAAACCCCCTCATTGCTAGAGTAGCGCACCACTCCGGCCGCGGGTCCCGGAGCTCCTTTCCACGGATTCCTCCGAGTCCAACTGGGTTGCGCGCATGCTGAAGAAGCTCCTCGGCTACTTCTCGAATGATTTGTCCATCGACCTCGGCACGGCCAACACGCTGATCTACGTACGTGGCCAGGGCATCGTGCTCGACGAGGCATCGGTGGTCGCCATCCGCGACGAACCCGGCCGCGGCGGCAAGTCGGTGGAGGCGGTGGGCGCCGAAGCCAAGAGCATGCTGGGGCGCACGCCCGGCAACATCACCGCCATCCGGCCGCTGAAGGACGGCGTCATCGCCGACTTCACCATCACCGAGAAGATGCTCCAGCACTTCATCCGCAAGGCGCATCCCGGCCGCTACTTCCGCCCCAGCCCGCGCGTGCTGATCTGCGTCCCCTACGGCTCCACCCAGGTGGAGCGGCGCGCCATCCGCGAGTCCGCCGAGGGCGCCGGCGCGCGCAAGGTGTTCCTCATCGAGGAACCGATGGCGGCGGCGATCGGCGCCGGCATGCCGGTGCACGAGGCCCGCGGCTCGATGGTGCTCGACATCGGCGGCGGCACCGCCGAGGTGGCGATCATCTCGCTCAACGGCATCGTCTACGCCAACTCGGTGCGCGTCGGCGGCGACCGCTTCGATGACGCCATCATCAACTACGTGCGCCGCAACTACGGCATCCTCATCGGCGAGGCCACCGCCGAGCGCATCAAGAAGGAAATCGGCTCGGCCTATCCCGGCGACGAGGTGCGCGAGATATCCGTCAAGGGCCGCAACCTCTCCGAGGGCGTGCCGCGCAGCTTCAGCCTCAACAGCAACGAGATCCTCGAGGCGCTGCAGGAGCCGCTGCAGGGCATCGTCGGCGCCGTGAAGGGCGCGCTCGAGCAGACGCCGCCCGAGCTCGGCGCGGACGTCGCCGAGCGCGGCATCGTGCTGACCGGGGGCGGCGCGCTCCTGCGCAACATCGACAAGCTGCTCATGGAGGAGACCGGCCTGCCGGTGGTGGTCTCCGAGGATCCGCTCACCTGCGTGGCACGCGGCGGCGGCCGGGCGCTGGAACTGATGGACGAACAGGGCATCGGCGTCTTCAATCTGGACTGACGGGGCGCGGTCCCCATGCAACATGGCGCTCACTACGCGCGACAGCGAACCCCGCCTGTTCTCCGGATCCGCATCCGGGCTGCGCTTCGTGGTGCTGGTGGCGCTCTCCATCGTCCTGATGGTGCTCGACCAGCGTGAGCAGCACCTGCTGCAGCTGCGCAGCATGCTCGCCGCAGCCACCTACCCGCTGCAGCAAGCCATCAACGCCCCCTTTGCCGCACAACGCTGGGCCAGCGAGAACCTGGCGGCGCGCGAACAGCTGCTCGACGAGAACACCAGGCTGCGGCGCGAGATCCTGCTCGAGAACACCCGCCTGCAGCGCATGGCCGCGCTCGAGGCCGAGAACGCCCGCATGCGCGCCCTGCTCGATTCCACGCCCAAGGTGGGCGACCAGGTGCTGGTGGCCGAGATCCTCTCGGTGGACATGGACCGCCTGCGCCAGCGCATCGTCCTCAACCGCGGCAGCCGCGACGGCGTCTTCGTCGGCCAGGCCCTCATCGATGCCCGCGGCGTGGTCGGGCAGGTGATCCGCGACCGCGGCAGCAGCAGCGAGGCACTGCTCGTCACCGACCCCGACCATGCGGTGCCGGTGGAGAACGTGCGCAACGGCCTGCGCACCATCGCCCTGGGCACCGGCAACCTCGGCAGCCTCTCGCTGCCCTTCCTGACCCGCAATGCCGACATCAAGCCGGGTGACCTGCTGGTGAGCTCGGGGCTCGGCGGCAGCTTCCCGGCGGGCTACCCGGTCGCCACCGTCGAGGAAGTGCGCGGCGACAGCGGCGAGCCCTTCCTGGTGGTGAGCGCGCGCCCCGAGGCCGCGCTCGAGCGCATCCGCGAGGTGCTGCTGGTGCAGCCGCCCCCCGCCGAGGTGGCGGCCCCGCCGCTGGCCGAACCGCTGCCGGCACCGCCCGCTGCCGCCAGCCGCATGCGCGCGCCGGCCGGCGCGCCAGCGGCGGAGGCGTCCGCCACGCCGGCTCCGGCAGTTCCGGCAGCTGCGCCAGCCGGGGAACAGGGCGAATGAGCCGCAACCGCACCAGCCCGCTCATGCTCTGGCTGACGCTGCTGGCGGCACTGGTGCTGACGGTGGTGCCGCTGCCGGCGCTGGTGCAGCCATTCCGGCCACCCTTCATGACGATGGCCATCATCTACTGGTGCATGATGTGGCCCAGCCTCTGCGGGCTGCTGACCGCCTTCGTCGCCGGCATCCTCATCGACATCCTCTACGGCAGCCTGCTCGGCCAGCACGCACTGGCGCTGGTGGTGGTGGCCTTCCTCGTGCTGCGCTTCCACCTGCAGATCCGCATCTTTCCGCTCTGGCAACTGACCGTGACCGCCACGCTGCTCATGGCCGTGGACAGCTTCTTCGTCTTCTGGTCCGACGGCATCGCAGGCCATCCGGTCGGCGGCATCGAGCGCTGGACGCCGGTGCTGGCCGGCGGCATCGCCTGGGCACCGGTGATGGCGCTGCTCGACAACCTGCGCCTGCGCGCCGAGAACCGTCGCCGCCGCTTCAGCTGAAGCCGGCAAGCCATGGCCCAGGGAGCTCGCATCAAGGACCACGGCGCGGAACAGCGGCTGTTCTTCGCGCGGCTGGTCTTTGCCATGGTCTTCATCCTCGCGCTGACGGCGGTCGTGGTGCTGCGGCTGGTGCAGCTGCAGGTGGTGCAGCACGACCACTACTCGGCGCAGTCGCAGGGCAACCGCATCCGCGTCCAGCCGGTACCCCCCACCCGCGGGCTGATCCTCGACCGCAACGGGCAGGTGATCGCCGACAACCAGGCGAGCTTCGACCTGGTCATCACCCGCGAGCAGGTATCGAACCTCGACGACATGCTGGAACGCCTGGTGGCGACCGGGCTACTGGCAGCGGACGAGCTGACCGACACCCGCAAGGAAATCCTCGCCCGGCGCAGCTACGAGGCGGTCGCCATCCGCAGCCACCTGAGCGAGCTGGAGGTGGCGATCTTCGCGGTCAATCGTCCCTACCTGGAAGGGGTGGACATCCGCGGCCGGCTCTCGCGCAGCTACCCCTACGGGCAGGCACTGGCCCATGCGCTCGGCTATGTGGGCGGCCTGAGCGCCGATGACCTCAAGGCGGTGGATCCGGTTGCCTACGCCGGCACCACGCAGATCGGCAAGATCTCGGTGGAAAAATCCTTCGAAAGCGCGCTGCACGGCACGCCGGGACGCGAGCAGGTGCTGGTCAATGCGCGCGGGCGCAGCCTGGAGACGCTCGAGCGCAGCAGCGCGGTGCCGGGCACCGACATCGTGCTGGCGCTGGACCTCGAGACGCAGCTCGTCGCCCACGAGAGCCTCGACGGGCGCCGTGGCGCCGTGGTGGCCATCGACCCGCACAATGGCGAGGTCCTCGCCTTTGCCAGCGCGCCCGCCTTCGACCCGAACCTCATCAGCACCGGGCTCTCGCGCCGCGCCTACAACGCCCTGCAGGAGGATATCGACAAGCCGCTGTTCAACCGCGCACTGCGCGGCACCTACCCGCCGGGCTCCACCATCAAGCCCATCGTCGGCCTGGCGGCACTGCACCACCACACCCTCAAGCCGGGCGATCACATCTACTGCGGCGGCTACTACTCGCTGCCCGGCAACAGCCACCGCTACCGCGACTGGAAGGCCGGCGGCCACGGCCAGGTCGACCTGCAGCGCGGCATCGAGGAGTCCTGCGACGTCTACTTCTACCAGGTGGCCCGCGAGCTCGGCATCGAGCGGATGAGCAGCTTCATGAAGGCCTTCGGGCTCGGCGCGGCCACCGGGCTGGACATGCCGGGCGAGCAGGGCGGGCTGGTGCCCTCCCCCGCCTGGAAGCGCGGTGCCTTCAAGTCCGCCGCCCGGCAGGTCTGGTTCCCGGGCGAGACGCTGATCACCGGCATCGGTCAGGGCTTCATGCTGGTGACGCCGCTGCAGCTGGCCCATGCCACCGCCACCATCGCCACCCGCGGCCAGCGCTACCGCCCGAGCATGCTGCTGGCCAGCCGCGACCCGCTGACCGGGGCCACCACGCCCGCCACTCCCGAGGTGCTGCCCGCCATCGGCGATGTCAGTGCCGCCGACTGGGATGCCGTCATCGCGGGCATGCACGGCGTGCTCCAGGGCGGTCGTGGCACCGCCAGGGCCGCCGGTGCCAGGGTACCCTTCCAGGCCGCGGGCAAGAGCGGCACCGCCCAGGTCTTCACCGTCGGGCAGAAGCAGCAGTACAAGTCCATGGAAGTGGCCGAGCGCATGCGCGACCATGCCCTGTTCGTCGCCTTCGCCCCGCTCGAGGACCCGCGCATCGCGGTGGCCGTCATCATCGAGAACGGCGAGAGCGGCAGCGGCGTCGCCGCGCCCATCGCGCTGAAGGTGATCACCACCTACCTGGGCATGGAGCCCGCCGGCGCATGAGCAACACGCGCTACAACGACCGCGAATCGCAGCCTGGCGTCCTTGCCAGGCTGCTGCGCTGGGCGCACATGGATCCGCCGCTGCTGGCCGGCATCCTCGCCATCCTCGCCTTCGCCACCGTGGTGCTGTTCAGCGCCTCGGGGGAAAGCTGGGGCATGATGCGTGCGCACGCCGCCAAGCTGGTCGTGGCGCTCGCCGCCATGCTGCTGGCGGCACGGGTCGACCCCGCCTGGCTGCGGCGCGGCGCACCCTGGCTCTACGCCGCGGGGCTGGGGCTGCTGGTCCTGGTGCTGGTGACCGGCGACATCGCCAAGGGCGGCCAGCGCTGGATCGACATCGGCGTGCGCTTCCAGCCCTCGGAGGTGATGAAGCTCGCGGTGCCGCTGACGCTGGCCCGCCTGCTGCACGAGCGCCCGCTGCCACCCTCGCTGCTGCTCATCATCGGCTGCCTGGCCATCGTCATCGTGCCGACGCTGCTCATCGCCGTGCAGCCGGACCTCGGCACCGCGGTGCTGGTCATCCTCACCGGCGGCACCGCCATCTTCCTCTCCGGCATCGGCTGGCGCTACATCGCGGGCGCCCTGGCGGCAATGCTGGCCGCCATGCCGGCCCTCTGGTTCGTCATGCACGACTACCAGCGCAAGCGGGTGCTGACCCTGCTCGACCCGGACAGCGACCCGCTCGGTGCCGGCTACCACATCATCCAGTCGAAGATCGCCATCGGCTCGGGTGGCATCTTCGGCAAGGGCTGGCTCAACGGCAGCCAGGGCCATCTGGAATTCCTCCCCGAGCGCTCCACCGACTTCATCTTCGCGGTGATCGGCGAGGAGTGGGGCCTGATGGGTGCGGTAGCGCTGCTGGTCCTCTACCTGTTCGTGGTGGCCCGCGGCCTGTACATCGCCGCCTCCGCCCCGGACACCTTCAGCCGCGTGCTGGCCGGCTGCCTCTCGATCACCTTCTTCTTCTATGTCTTCGTCAACTCGGCGATGGTCACCGGCCTGCTCCCGGTGGTGGGCGTGCCGCTGCCGCTGGTCAGCGCGGGAGGCACCTCGATGCTGACGCTGCTGACCGGCTTCGGCATGCTGATGTCGGTCCACACGCACCGCAAGCTGGGTGATGCCGTACGGCGCCATTGAGGCACAATAGGCACCATGCTCAAGCCCATCCGCATCGCCCTGTTCACCCTGCTGCTGGCCGCACCCGCCAGCCAGGCCCTCGACACCAGCCGCGACGACGTGCGCGCCTGGGTCGCCAGCATCGCCAGCGAGCAGGGCCTGGATGCCGACTACCTGCTGGGCGCGCTGCGGGCGGCCCGCTCGCAGCCCTCCATCATCGAGGCCATGTCGCGGCCGGCCGAGCGCACCAAGACCTGGGGCGAATACCGCGCCATCTTCCTCACCCCCGAGCGCATCGCGGCAGGGGTCGGCTTCTGGCAGGCCCATGCCGGGGAACTCGAACGCGTGGCCCGCGACACCGGCGTGCCGGCCGAGATGCTGGTCGGCATCCTCGGCGTGGAGACCTACTTCGGCCGGCATACCGGCAAGTACCGGGTGCTCGACAGCCTCGGCACGCTCGCCTTCGACTATCCGCCGCGCAGCAGCTTCTTCCGCCGCGAGCTGGCGCAGTTCTTCCTGCTGGCGCGCGACGAGGGCCTCGACCTCGACCAGGCGCTCGGCTCCTATGCCGGGGCCATGGGCGCACCGCAGTTCATGCCCAGCAGCTACCGCAGCTACGCGGCCGACGGCGACGGCGACGGCCGCCGCGACCTCTTCAACAGCTGGCCCGACGTGCTGGCCAGCATCGCCAACTACTTCGTCGCGCATGGCTGGAAAAGCGGCGGGCCGGTGGCTGCCGCCGCCACCAGCACGCGCCAGCCGGGCCAGAACCCCGCCGACAACAAGCTCAGCGCCGACGACACGGTGGCGGGCCTGCGCCAGCGGGGCCTGGGCTTCGAAACCACCCTGGACGGCAAGGCGCCGGCCGGGCTGCTGGTGTTCGATGGCGCCGCCGGCACCGAGCAGTGGATCGGCTTCCACAACTTTTTCGTCATCACCCGCTACAATCGCAGCTCCATGTACGGCCTGGCGGTTTATCAGCTGGGCGAAGCCATCGGCGAGGGCGTGCGTGCAGCGGCTGCCACGGCGCCACCCGATCCGGCGCAGCCCTGACGCGGAGGAACACGGCGCTGCAACCCGCATACCAGCAATCCATGCCGGGCCTGCTGCGGACGCTCGGCCGCGCCATGGCGACGGGTGCGCTGCTGGTGCTTGCCGCCTGCGCCACCCGGCCCACGATGCAGCACCCGGTGCACGGCCCCGGCGAACCGGCGGTCATCGGCACCAGGATTCCTCCCGCCACGCCGCCTGCCCTGCCGGGCGGCGCAAGCGGGCTGCCCAGGGGGCCGGGCAACCCGCCGTTCTACGAGGTGATGGGCAAGCGCTACTACGTCCAGGCCGACAGCGCCGGCTATGTCGAGGAGGGCATCGCCTCATGGTATGGCCGCGAGTTCCATGGCCGGCGCACCTCCAACGGCGAGGTCTACGACATGTACGCGATGACCGCCGCCCACAAGACGCTGCCGCTGCCGACCGATGCGCGCGTCACCAACCTGGCCAACGGCAAGAGCATCATCGTGCGCATCAATGACCGCGGCCCCTTCAAGAAGGACCGTCTCATCGACCTTTCCTACGGTGCCGCCCGCGAGCTGGGCTTCACCACGGCGGGCACCACCATGGTCGAGGTGGTGGCGCTGCCCGGCGGATCCGTCACGGCCGGTGGCCGGCGGGTGGCAGGCAGCCGCCAGCTCATGTACGCGCAGGTCGGCGCCTTCAGCCAGCAGGCCAATGCCGAGGAGCTGCAGCGCCAGCTCCAGGACCAGGGTGTCGGCAAGGTCGTGATCCACCACGATCCGGCCACCGGATCCGCACTTTATCGCGTGCGCATCGGTCCGGTGGCCGATGCCGGCGAATACGACGCCATAGCCGCCGCCGTTACCCGCATGCGGCTGGGCAAACCCCAACTCGTGGTCGAGGCGGACAACAGTCACCCCGACGGCTGAGCCGAAGCCACGACCCTTCTGCCTGGAGCAGCAGCATGAAAACACCCGTGGGAGCCATCGGGCTTCTGTCCCTCGTCATTCTGCCGTCACTGCTGTTTGCCGCAGCACCGGCGGTACCGCCACCGCCTGCGGTCGACGGGCGTGCGCACGTGCTCATGGACGCCGCCACCGGCAAGCTGCTTGCCGCCGAGAACGAAAACGAGCGGCTCGAGCCGGCCAGCCTGACCAAGCTGATGACGGTCTACACCATCTTCCATGCGCTGAAGGCAGGCCAGCTGCACCTCGACGACAAGGTCGTGGTCAGCGAGCACGCCTGGCGCGAGGGTGGGGCCGGCTCCGGCGGCTCGACCATGTTCCTGCCGATCCATGGCAGCACCACGCTGGAGAACATGCTCAAGGGCGTCATCATCCAGTCCGGCAACGATGCCAGCATCGCGGTGGCCGAACACCTGAGCGGCTCCGAGGAGGCCTTCTCCGACGTGATGAACCGTCACGCCAGGGAGCTCGGCCTGAAGCACAGCCATTTCATCAACAGCACCGGGCTGCCCGATCCCGAGCACTACACCTCGGCGCTGGATGTCGCCATCCTCAGCCGCGCACTGATCAACGAGTTCCCCGAGTACTACGCGTGGTTCTCGCAGAAGGAGTTCGTCTTCAACGGCATCAAGCAGGGCAACCGCAACCTGCTGCTGTACCGCGACTCGAGCGTGGACGGCATCAAGACCGGGCACACCCAGGCAGCGGGCTACTGCCTTGCCGCCTCGGCCAAGCGCGGCGACATGCGCATGATCACCGTGGTCATGGGCACCGGCAGCGCGGAGGCACGCACCAAGGCCTCGCTCGAGCTCCTCAACTACGGCTTCCGCCATTACGAGACGCAGCGCCTGTACCAGGCCGGCAAGCAGGTGGTCGAGGCGCGCGTCTGGAAGGGCGCGACCGAGACGGTCGGGCTCGGCGTCCCGGCCGATGTCTGGGTCACCGTCCCGCGCGGCAGCCTGGACACGCTCAAGGCCACGCCCGAGGCACCCCGCGACCTGGTGGCGCCGCTCGATCCGGCAACCCCGGTGGGCAGCCTGAAGCTCAGCCTGGGTGGCGAGCCGCTGCTGGAGTCGCCGCTGGTTCCGCTGACGGCCGTGGCCGAGGGCTCGCTGTGGCGGCGCGCGATGGACACGGTGCTGCTGTGGTTCGAGTGAACCGCTGCAGCGACACCGGGGGCGGCCAGCGATGAGCCGCCCCCTGCCCATCGCCTGGCTGAACGGGGAATTCCTGCCCCTCGCGGAGGCGCGCATCTCGCCGCTGGATCGCGGCTTCCTGTTTGCCGATGCGGTCTACGAGGTCATCGGCGTCTATGACGGCAGGCCGCTGCTGCTCGATGCGCACCTCCAGCGCCTCGCCCACAGCCTGCGCGAGCTGCAGATCCCCTCGCCCCACGACCACGCCGGCTGGCAGGCCATCGTCAGCGGCCTCGTCGAGCGCAATGGCGGTGGCAGCGGGCACCCGGACATCGGTATCTACCTCCAGGTCAGCCGCGGCGCCGATGCCAGCCGCAGCCACACCTACCCGCAGGGGCTGGCACCGACCGTCTTCGCCATGGCGAGCGCGCTGGCAGCGGTCGATCTCGACACCCCCGGCGTGCACGCCATGACGGCAGAGGACAATCGCTGGGCACGCTGCGACATCAAGTCCACGGCGCTGCTGGCCAACATCCTGCTGCGCCAGGCGGCCAGCGAGGCGGGCGCCGACGAATGCATCATGCTGCGCGACGGGCTGGTCACCGAGGGCTCGAGCAGCTCGGTGCTGGTGCTCGAGGGCCGCACCCTGCTCAGCCGCCCCAACGGCAGCGACATCCTGCCGGGGACCACCATCGCGCTCATCCGCGAAGTGGCCGCCGCGGCGGGGATCGGCTACCGCGAGGAGGCCATCAGCCTGGCGCGCCTGCTGGCCGCCGACGAGGTATGGCTGAGCGCCGCGCTGCGTGGCGTGGCGCCGGTCACCCATGTGGACGGGCAGCCCATCGGCACGGGCCGGCCCGGCCCGGCATGGCGCGTGGTGGCCGAAGCCTATGAACGCCGCAAACGATCCTGACAGCGACTCGCTGCTGCAATTCCCCTGCAGCTTCCCCATCAAGGTGATGGGGCGTCACGAGCCGGGCTTCGCGGCGCTGGTGGTGGAACTGGTGGGCCGCCACGCCGGCCCCCTCGCGGAAGACAGCGTACGCTCGCGCGCCAGCAGCAACGGCCACTACCTTTCGGTGACCATCACCATCACCGCAAGGAGCCGCACGCAGCTCGACGACATCTATCGCGACCTCAGCGCGACCCCGCAGGTGCTGTTCGTGCTGTGAGCATCCTCGTGCGACGGCTGGGGCGGGTGGACTACCAGGCAACGCTGGCGGCCATGCAGCGCTTCACCAACGAACGCGACGCGACGACGACGGACGAGGTCTGGCTGCTGGAACACGGGCCCGTGTTCACGCTGGGCCTGAACGGCGACCCGCACCACGTGCTCGGCGCGGGCGACATCCCGGTGGTGAAGGTCGATCGCGGCGGGCAGGTGACCTACCACGGGCCGGGCCAGCTGGTGGCCTACACGTTGCTCGACCTGCCGCGCCGGCAGCTTGGCGTGCGGGCGCTGGTGACGGCGCTGGAAGCCGCCATCATCGACACGCTGGCCGCTTACGGCATCGATGCGGCCAGCAAGCCGAAGGCGCCCGGCGTGTATGTCGACGGTGCCAAGATCGGCAGCCTGGGGCTGCGGGTGCGCCGCAACTGTTCCTATCACGGCCTTGCGCTCAACGTCGACATGGACCTCGAGCCCTTCAGCCGCATCAATCCCTGCGGCTACGCAGGCCTCGCCGTCACCGACATCGCCCGCCTCGGCGGCCCCTCCAGCCTCGAACAGGTCGGCCGCGACCTGGAAATCAGGCTGCTGGCCGCGCTGGGCGGCTGAAGGCGGGAATCACGCCCGCCCGCTCCCCAGCTGGCGGGAGGCGGTTGGCGGGGAATCACGGCGGGGACGCTCACTGCGGGCATCCCTGCCCTCCGTTCGCTCTGTTCCAGCTGCGCTGCGCATCCTGCTGCGCTTGCTTCCACAAGCCCCGCCGTGATTCCCCGCCAACCGCTGATCATCGCCCCGGAATCTGGCACCGGACCGGAGGCACGGCCGGGGCAGGGTCCCGAACGGGCTTTGAGGGCGAGCGATGCATGGACAGCCGAAGCGAGCCCGATTGCAGCGCAGCCGGCCATGGACGGCCGGCGGAGCGGGAGTGAGGGACCCTGCCCCGGCCGTGCTTCGCGCCGCGCTTCCTGCAGCTGGTCCTGTGTTCAGCCGCCCAGCGCGGCCAATCGCTCGGGGGTGCCGACATCGCTCCAGAGCCCGTCATGGACCTCGCCGCTTACCGCCCCGTCGCGCATCGCCGCACGCAGGAGCGGCACCAGCGAAAAGCGGCCGGGACGGCAGCCGGCAAAGAGCCCGGGGTGGAGGATGGAAATGCCCGAAAAGGTCAGCCGCCTGCCGGCCCCCTCATGGACCATCCCCTCATGCAGCCCGAAATCCCCCTCCGGGTGTTGCGGCGGGTTGGGCACCAGTACCAGGTGGGCAAGGATGCCGGCCGGCAGGCTCCGCTGGTCGAAGCCGAAGTCGCAGAACACGTCCGCATTGACCACCCAGAAGGCATCCGGACCCAGCAGCCCGAGCGCATGGTGGATGCCGCCACCCGTCTCCAGCGTCGGATAACCCTCCTCGCTGTAGGCGATCCTGGCACCGAAGCGCGCACCATCGCCGAGGTGGCCGCGGATGCGTTCCCCCAGCCAGCCCAGGTTGACCACCAGCTCGTGGATGCCGGCGCGACCCAGGGCTTCGATGCTCCGCTCGATCAGCGGGCGTCCCCGCACCGGCAGCAACGGCTTGGGCAGCGCATCGGTGAGCGGACGCATGCGCTCGCCACGCCCGGCGGCAAGGATCATCGCCTTCATCGGTGCGGACCCGGGCCGCGGCAAGTGCTCATGGCCGGCGATTCTGCCAGCGCATCCCCGCCAGCGTCACCTGCCGCGACGGCACCTATATAATCCGGCCTCATTGCCCACCTCTGCGGACCGTGCCTTGCGCCGATTGCTCCCCCTGCTGGCCTGCTGTTCCCTCGCCTGGGCTGCGGAAGCACCACGCCCCCCGCTGCTGCTGGGCTGCCCCGTGGGCCCGGTCACCGCCATGCCCGAACTGGAGCCCGCCGACATCGACGATCCGCGCATCGATGTCCTCAGCGGCCACGTGGAAATGGACCTCGAAGGCAGCGGCCTGTTCAGCGATGGCATCCAGATCCGGCGCGGCGATGGCATGCTCAGCGCGCCCGGCGCGCGCTACGACCGACCCAGCGGCCATTTCGTGCTCGAGGAGGGCTTCCAGTACCGCAACCCCGACACCGCGCTGTCGGGCGCGCAGGCCACCTTCGACCTGCACAGCAACAGCATCGAGGTCAGGGATGCGGACTTCGAGCTTTTCGGCGTGCCCTCGCGGGGCAGCGCCGGCACCCTGGCCGTCGACCACGCCGACCGGCTCAGCCTGCGTAACGTGACCTATACCACCTGTGCACGCGGCCAGGAGGACTGGCTGCTGCGCGCAGGCAGCCTGACCATCAACCGCGAGAGCGGCATGGCCACCGCGCGCAACGCCCGCCTGGAGTTCAAGGGCGTGCCCATCCTCTACACGCCGTGGATCGCCTACCCGGTCACCAACAAGCGCCAGTCCGGCTTCCTGCTGCCGAGCCTCGGCCGTTCCGAGACGCGCGGCGTGGAGTTCCAGATTCCCTACTACCTGAACCTGGCGCCCAACTACGATGCCACGCTGACGCCCCGCTACATGGACCGCCGCGGGCTGGAGCTGCTGAGCGAGTTCCGCTACCTCTGGCCGGGGCACCGCGGCACCGCCGAGGCCGAGTACCTGCCGGACGACAAGCTCAGCGGCGACAACCGCTACCTGCTCGGCATCCGCCACGAATCGCTGTTCGGCAGCGGCTGGCGCGCTACCGCGGACGCACGCACGGTATCCGACACGCGCTATTTCGAGGATCTCTACGGCAGCACGCTGAGCACCAGCCAGACCCACCTTTCCCACGAGCTGCGCCTGGAGTACTTCGACAGCGTCTGGTCCCTGCTGGGACGCATACAGAGCTTCGAGACGCTCGACGAGCGCCTCACCAGCACCGAGAAGCCCTACCGGCAGCTGCCGCAGCTGGCGGCCAGCGCCTACCGGCCGCGCAGCCTGCTCGGCCTCGACTGGAGCTTCGACGGCGAGTTCGACTTCTTCGACCGCGGCGAGGGCGTCACCGGCTCGCGCCTGCACCTCGCGCCGGGCATCGTGCTGCCGCTGGCATACCGCGGCCTGTGGCTGAAGCCCGCGGCCACCGTCGACTACACCGGCTACCGGCTGCGCGACCTGCCCGCCGGCGCAACGGATTCGCGGCCGTCGCGCACCGCCCCGATCTACAGCCTCGACATGGGGGCGGTCTTCGAGCGCGCCGGCAGGGGCGGCTGGCTGCAGACGCTGGAGCCGCGCGCGCAGTTCGTGCACATCCCCTTCCGCAACCAGGACGAGCTGCCGGTCTTCGACACCATCGAGCCGGACTTCAACATGGTGCAGCTGTTCCGCAAGAACCGCTTCATGGGCCACGACCGCCTGGGCGACACCAGCCGGCTGAACCTCGGGCTCACCACGCGGATACTGGACTCCGCCAACGGCCGCGAATACCTCAGCGCCACGCTTGGCCAGGCGCGATTCCTCACCAGCCAGGACGTCACGCTCCCCGGGGAGGTCCCGGTATCCAGCAATGCCTCGGACTGGCTTGCCGAGATCGGTGTGACCGTCAAGGAATACTGGAAGATGAACGCCGGATACCAGTGGGGAAGCGCCACCGACAAGACCCAGCGCGCGCATTTCCGCATGCAGTACCGGCGCGACGGCCAGCGGGTGGTGAACCTCGCCTACCGCTACCGCCGCGACAGCCTCGAGGAGATCGACTTCTCCGCCGCCTGGCCGCTGACCGAGCGCTGGAGCGCGGTGGCCCGCTACGATCACTCGCTGCGCGACAACGAGGCCATCGAGCGCTTTGCCGGCTTCGAGTACCAGAACTGCTGCTGGGGGCTGCGGCTGGTCTATCGCAA
>JACFNV010000058.1 GCA_019454675.1 Gammaproteobacteria bacterium
CTCGATGTGCACCGGCGGCGGCGCCTGGGACAACGCCAAGAAGTACATCGAGGAAGGCAACTTCGGCGGCAAGGGCTCCGAGAGCCACAAGGCCGCGGTCACCGGCGACACCGTGGGTGACCCCTACAAGGACACCGCGGGCCCCGCCATCAACCCGTTGATCAAGATCATCAACATCGTGGCCCTGCTGCTGGTGCCCCTGCTCTGAATGGTGCCGGAAGCCGGCGGGGACAGTGGTGATGCTCCTCCCCCTAGCCGCCAGCAGGATGCCCGGCAGGGCAGCGGGCATGCAGCGGCGCAAAAGCCCGCTTTGTGGCAGCGCCTGTGCCGGCCCTTGCGCACCCTGGGCCCGCTCGATGGGTCCCTCTACCTGATAGCTGCAGCGCTCGCCAGGATCACCGGCGGGCGCTGCCAGCTGCACCGCTACTACCTCGTGGCGCAGCCGGTTCCGGAAATCGCGGGAGACCGGGCCGGGTCGCCGCAAGCCATCCGCAGGATCGATCCTGCCGACGCAGTGATCGGGCAGTTTCCACGGCCGCCCGCGGTGATCACCGAACGCTTCGCGACTGGCGGCGAGTGCCTGGTGGCGGAAAACGGCGATCGCTTCGCCGGCTACCTGTGGATCTCCCGCGACTCCTTTGACGATCCCGATCAGCGCTGCCGCTTCGAGCTGCTGCCAGCCAGCCGGTGCGTCTGGGACTACGATGTCTACATTGCCCCCGAATTCCGCCTCGGCCGCACGTTCCTGCGTCTCTGGCAGGGTGCCAATGCCTACCTGTCGAGCCAGGGCATAGGCTGGAGTGTGTCGCAGATATCCGCATTCAACCGCGGCTCGCTGGCGGCACACCAGCGCTTGGGCTGCATCAGGAAGGCCAGCAGCACCTTTATCGTCATCGGTGGCATGCAGTTGTCGATCTTCACGATGCCGCCCTACCTCCACCTCAGCTGCAGCCCGCACACCCAACCCACCGTGCGAGTGGATCTTTCCGGGACCGTTCCCGCCTCCCCCGACGGCAAGCCATGACGGGAAATCCTGCGCTGGTACCAGCCGGACCGCTTCGTTAAGCTCTGCTCCGCTGCAGGGCCGCACGCGGCAACAGCGCCCGGTCCCTGACGTTCATGCCCGCCGGGGCCCCGCCTCCCATGCCGGGAACGATGCCGGCCCCATGCGCGGCAAGCTTCGGTAACATCAACGACTGAGCCCGGACTGGCGCCCCGGGCCGGACCGCCAGACAACCCCCAAGTCGCATCCTGTCGCCGCAGCCCACCACGGAATACCGAAACAACCACGATGGAGCGCTTCTTCAGCCAATTGTCCGAACCGATGGTGCTCCTGCAGCTGGTGATCCTGGCCGCTGCCGTGATGGCCGCGCTGCTGGGCTCGCGCACCATGCGGCGCTGGCGCTTCATCCGCAGCCGCCGCATCGGCGCGCCATCGTGGCGCCTGCGGCTGGTCGAGGGCATGGTGATCCAGGCCGGGCTGTTTGCTGCTCTCGTCCTCATCCTCGCCGCACGCGGCGCGCTCGCCATGCGCAAGCTCGGCACCGGGCTGCTCGACATCGCGCTGGAGTTGCTGGCAGCGCTGATGCTGGTGCGCCTCGGCGTCTACCTGCTGCGTCTGCTGCTCGGCAACCGGCGCTGGGTGCGGGTCTGGGAGCCGCGCATCACCCTCGTCCTGTGGCTGCTGATCGCCTCCCAGCTGGTCGGCTGGTTCGGCATCCTCGAGGGTTATCTCGACGCCATCGACCTGCTGCCGGGCAAGGCCCACTTCAGCCTCTGGGCGCTGCTCAAGGGGCTGGTGGTGATCGGCGGCTTCGTGCTGATCGCCTCGGTGGCGGCGCGCGCGACGGAGCGGCGCATCATGCGCCTGGAGAACATCGCCGTCTCGGCACGCATCGGCATCGCCAAAGCCACCTATTTCGTCCTCGTCGGCATGGGCGTGATGCTGGGCATCAATGCTGCCGGCGTGGACCTGACCGCATTGACCGTGCTCACCGGCGCCATCGGCCTCGGTCTCGGCTTCGGCCTGCAGGCCATTGCCAGCAACTTCGTCAGCGGCTTCGTGCTGCTGATGGACAAGTCCATCAAGCCCGGGGATGTCATCAGCTTCACCGAACAGGTCGGCACCAACACCGAGAACTTCGGCTGGGTGGAGGCGCTGCGCGGGCGCTATGTCGTCGTGCGCGACCGCGACGGCATCGAGACCTTGGTGCCGAACCAGCAGCTGATCATGAACCCGGTGATCAACTGGAGCTACTCGGATCGGCGCGTGCGTCTCAAGCTGCCGGTGCGCATCAGCTACCGCGATGACCCCGAGCAGGCGCTGCGGATCCTCCTGCAGGCAACCGATGGCCACCCGCGCGTGCTCCAGCAGCCGCCGCCGGCATCGCGCCTGGTGCAGTTCAGCGATATCGGCATGGAACTCGAGCTGCGCTTCTGGATCGCCGACCCGCAGAACGGCGTCAACAACGTCCGCTCGGACGTCAACCGCACCATCTGGCGGCTGTTCAAGGAGGCCGGCATCACCATCCCGGTCGCGCAGCGCGAGGTCTTCGTGACCAGCGTGCAGCCGCAGCTGCCCGCTGCCGGCACCACGACGCAGCTGCAATCATCCGGGCCTGCACCAGAGACCCCGGCAGGCCAGGGCGGCCATCCATAGGCCCGGTCGCCCTGGTTGCCGATACGGCCTACCGTCCGCGGCCTTCCGGGGCGGGACCATCCTGAACCCTTGACCTGCCTGCGCGGGGCGGCATGCCCCCGTCAGTATGCCGCCGCCACGGCCAGGCTGCTCTCGCCGAGGCGATAGGGCTTTTCGATGAAGTGCCCCTGGATGAAATCGACGCCCAGCTCGCGCAGGGCATCGAAGTCGGCCTGGGATTCCACCTGCTCGGCCACCACCCTGAAGCCGATGGTGCGCGCGAGCTGGGTGATCGCCGCCACCACCTGCCAGTTGACGCTGTCGCCACGCAGCCCGCGCGTGTAGCGGCCATCGATCTTGAGGTAATCGATGTCCAGCCCGCGCAGGCCGGCCAGCGCGCCCACGCCGCTGCCGAAATCATCGACGCCGAACTGGCATCCCATGCCGTGCAGCACGCTGGCGAAGCGCTCCGCGCGCTCGGGATCGGCCAGCAGGGTCGACTCGCTGATCTCGAAGCAGATGCGCAGGGGCGATACCTGGCTCTGGTCGAGGCAATCGACGAAGAACTCGAGGAAGTCTTCCTCACTGAGGCTCTGTGCCGACAGGTTGATGGTGCAGCTCCTGCCCTCGGGAAGCCGGATCACCCCCTGCCCCAGCGCGGTCAGGGTGGTGCGCACCACCCAGCGATCGAGGCCGCCGACCAGGTGGTAACGCTCCGCGGCCGGCAGGAATTCCTGCGGCTGCACCAGCCGCCCGTTCTCGTCGCGCAGGCGCAGGAACACCTCCAGCGCCGGCCCGGGGCCCGATTGCTTGCCGACGGCGAGAATCGGCTGCAGGCACAGCTCCAGGCGTTCTTCCTTGAGCGCGGCCTGCAGCTGCCGCAGCCAGTAGATCTCCCCGCGCTGCCTGGCCGCCACCTCGTCGCGGGCAGAGTAGACATGCACCTGCCCGCGTCCCTCCTGCTTGGCCACGTAGCAGGCCGAGTCGGCGGCACCGAGCACATCTTCTATGGAGGTGCTGTCGCGGCCGATTTCCACCAGCCCGATGCTGACCCCGATCTGGAAGACGCGGTCACGCCAGACGAAACGGAAGTCGCGCACCGCCGCGCAGACGTCGTCGGCGATCTGGCGTGCCTTGTCCAGCGGGCAGCCCAGCAGCAGCAGGCCGAACTCGTCGCCACCCAGGCGCGCCACGACATCGGACTCGCGCACCTTGTCGCGCAGCAGCGCGGCGATGGCGCGCAGCAGGCTGTCGCCGGCGATGTGCCCGCAGCTGTCATTCACCGGCTTGAAGCGGTCGAGGTCCAGGTAGCAGAGCACGTGGGTGACGTCCTTTTCCCGCACCGACTGCAACGCATCCTCGAGCCGGCGCTCGAACTCGCGGCGGTTGACGAGCCCGGTCAGCGCATCATGCGCGGCCTGGTAGCTCATGCGCTTGGTCAGGCCGCGGATCTCCGAGACGTCGTGCATGATGACCACGGCCCCGACGAGACCATCGCCGGGGCCCCTGATCGGCGAGGCCGTGAGCTCGATGGACAGCTCCTTGCCGCCCGCCGCGGACAGCATCATGGCGCGGCGGCCCATGTTCACCCGGCGGCGGTCGCTGAGGCAGCGCTGCACCGGGTCGCCGAGGTCGCGCCGATCGGCCTCGTCCACCAGCCGGACGATATCCGGCAGCCGCTTGCCGACGGCATGCTCGCGCGTCACGCCGGTCAGCTTTTCCGCGGCGGCATTCATGTAATCGATGAGCCCCCCGGCATCGGCGGTGATCACTCCTTCGCCGATCGACTCCAGGGTGATCTGCGCCTGCTGCCGGCCGCGGCCGAGGCTCGCCTCCATGTTCTTGCGATAGCTGATGTCGCGGGCAACGCTGAGGATGGCCCGCTCGCCACGGTAGTCGATGAGTTCCGAGCTGACCTCCGCCCAGCGCTCGGCATCCCCGCTGCTGATCAGCTGCACCTCGACCTGCCCCGGCAGCTCCTCGCCGGCCAGGCGCCTGGCCACGGCGCTGCGCGTCATGGCCCTGAAGGCCGGGCGCACCAGCTCGGTCACCGCACGGCCCATCAGCTGCCCGGGGGGCAGATCGAGCAGTTCCGCCGCGGCACGGTTGGCAAACAGGATCTCGTCGCGATGCACGACGACGATCTCGGGCATGGTATTGGCAAAATCGGCAAACAGGGCCTCGCGCTCGCGCAGCTGGCGCTCGCGGCTATCGATGGCCGCAAACAGCTGGTGGATGGCGGCGCCCAGCCCGGCAAGCTCGGGATGATCGCGCACGCCATCCAGCTGCTTCCCGAAGGCGCGGTTGCGGGTAACCGCGATGATCTCGTCCTGCAGGACGGCCAGTTCGCGCGCGCGCCGACGTCGCGACAGGAACAGCAGCCCGGCAAGCCCCGCCAGGCTGATGCAGACGAGCACCAGCAGGCCGACCAGCCAGAATCCGGTCATCCCCGTCACCGGCGCAACCTGTAGCCGTCTTCTCGCCCTGTCATGATATTGTTGCCGCCGAACATCCTGTCCGGCCATGGTTTTTCCACAGCATAGCCCATGGCTGCTCCTTGGCATGGGTGCTTTTCACCATAATCAGCGGCGCTTCGCGCCTTGTCTGTCACCGGCAAACTCCTTACCCTTGCGGCCTGGTCTTCCGCGGCAGATTGCGGCTCATCCATGACGAACGAGGCAGCCCGCCAACAGATGCTCACCCAGCAGGTCCGCGCCTGGTCGGTACTCGACCCGGAGGTCCTGCAGGTGATGGGTGAAATCCCGCGCGAGCGCTTCGTGCCCGCGGCCTATCGCAGCCTGGCCTTTGCCGATACCGCCATCCCCCTTGCCGACGGCCAGCAAATGCTCACCCCGCAGCTGGAAGGGCGCATCCTGCAGGCGCTGGCAATCACCCCGGCCGACCGGGTGCTCGAGGTCGGCACCGGCAGCGGCTTCCTGACCGCCTGCATGGCCAGGCTGGCGGCCCATGTCACCAGCCTCGAAATCCGCCCTGCGCTGGCCGAGTCTGCCCGCAACGCCCTGCACGCGGTCGGCACCGCCAATTGCGAGGTGCTGGCCCGGGATGTCTTCGACTGGCAGCCAGGGCAACAGTTCGATTGCATCGTCCTCACCGGCTCGCTGCCGCTGGACGACGCCCGCTTCCGCGAGTGGCTGGCGCCCGGCGGGCGGCTGTTCATGGTCCTCGGCAAGCCGCCGGCGATGGAGGCCCTGCTGGTCAGCCGCGATGCGCAGGGTGGCTTCCGGCACGATTCGCTGTTCGAAACCAGCCTGCCGGCGCTCGACAATGCCCCGCGAGCCGAAGGCTTCGTGTTCTGAAGCTCCGCCCCCCGGCCGGCATGCCGGCTTCCCGGCGAACGTTACAAAACGTTACAGTATGGGGCTCGGCGCATGGCGGGGATTCCTTTAGGCTGTGCTGCGGGCCGGGCCCCAGGCAGGGCGTGTCCCGCCCGATAAATCACGCGGAAGGTTATACATGGCACTCAGATCCTCGTTGCTCGCTACCGGCGCCCTCCTGCTTGCCGCACAGCTGGCCTGTGCCGACACCCTGTGGGATGTCTACCAGCTGGCACGCCAGAACGACCCGCAGCTGCGCGAGGCCGAGGCCACGCGCATGGCCAACCGCGAGGCCCGGCCGCAGGCCATGGGTGCCCTGCTGCCGCAGATCACCGCCACCGGCGGCTGGTCGAAGAATGCCGCGCAGATGAGCCGCAGCGGCCTGTCCTTCGGCTCGATCTTCTCCACCAGCGAGTCGAACAATCGCTCCGACCAGACCGACTGGAGCCTGCAGCTGCGCCAGACGCTGTTTCGCTGGGACCAGTGGGTGCGCCTGCGGCAGGCCGACAAGCAGCTGGTGCAGGCCGACCTCGGCTACCGGGTCGCCGAGCTCGACCTCTACACCCGCGTCGCCGATGCCTATTTCAACGTGCTGGCCGCCGAGGATACGCTGGCTGCCAGCAGCGGCGCCCGCGAGGCGATCGGCCGCCAGCTGGACCAGGCGCAGAAGCGCTTCGAGGTGGGGCTGATCGCCATCACCGACGTGCAGGAATCCCAGGCGGGCTACGACAAGTCGGTGGCCGACGAGATCGTCGCCAAACGCCAGCTGGCCAACAGCAAGGAAGTGCTGCGCGAGATCGTCGGTGACTACCCCGGCGAGCTTGCCAAGCCGGTCGAGGACCTGCCACTGATCTCGCCGGATCCGGAGGACGAGGACCAGTGGGTGGAGTTCGCCCTGCAGCAAAACCTGAGCCTGCAGGCGGCACAGCTGGATGCGGACATCGCGCGCGACAACATCAGCATCGCCCGCTCGGGCCACATGCCAACCATTGATCTCGTGGCGAGCCGCAGCAATACCGACCAGGACGGCAAGACCAACGGCCACTTCGGCGGAGCCCCCACCATCGGCAAGAACTCGCTCGACCAGACCAGCGACAGCATCTCGCTGCAGGCCTCGCTGCCGATCTTCAGCGGCGGCGCCACCAACTCGAAGGTGCAGCAGGCGGTCTACCAGCACCGGGCCTCGAAGGAGCGCCTCGAGCGGACGGCACGGCAGACCGAGCGCGCCACGCGCGATGCCTACCAGGCCGTCATCACCGACATCTCGAGGGTGAAGGCGCTCGGACAGGCGCTGAAATCCGCGGAGACCGCGCTGGAGGCCACCGAGGCCGGCTTCGAGGTCGGCACCCGCACCACGGTCGACGTGCTCGACTCGCGCCGGCAGCTGCTGCAGGCGCAGACCAACTATGCCCGCAGCCGCTACGACTACATCGTCAACGTGCTGAAGCTCAAGGAAGCCGCCGGTACGCTGGAGGACGAGGACATCCAGCAGGCCAATGCCTGGCTGCTGGCGGGAGCCGCCGGCGAGGCTGCCAGCCAGCCCGACTGAGCCTCAGTCAGGCGGCGGCGCCGGCGCGATCCCTGCCAGGGGGTCCACCAGCGCCAGCAGGCGGTTCACCGCGCCGCGATTGCCGGCCAGCACGGCAAGGCCTTCCTCCCCGCGCCGGGTACGCTCCGCCGGATCGGCGAGCAGCCGCAGTACTTCGGCGGCGATCTCCCGCGCATTGCCCGCCAGGCTGACGGCACCGCAGGCCACCAGCAACCCGGCGATGTCGCGCGCATTGAAATTGTGCGGACCGCTGATCATGGGCAGACCGAGCGCCGCCGGCTCCAGCAGGTTGTGCCCCCCCACCGGGACAAGGCTGCCGCCCACGAAAGCCACGTCGGAGGCGGCATACAGCATGGTCAGCTCGCCCATACTGTCGCCAAGGAACACCCGGGTATCCGCGCTGCAGGTGGCACCGCTGCTGCGACTCACCGTGGCCAGGCCTGCCTCCTCGAGCAGGGCGGCGACGGCCGCGAACCGCTCCGGATGCCGCGGCACCAGGATGAGCAGCGCCGTAGGCTGCCGGCGCAGCACCAGGCGATGGGCGGCGATGAGCTGCTCCTCCTCGCCCTGGTGGGTGCTGGCGGCGATCCATACCGGCCGGCCGTCGGCCTGCTCCCTGCGAAAGCGGCGGCCGCGCCCGGCCACCTCCGGTGGCAGCTCGAAGTCGAACTTGATGTTGCCGGTGACATGGGTGCGCTCGGGGCTTGCGCCCAGCGTGAGGAAGCGCCCGGCATCCGCCTCGCTCTGCGCGCCGATGACGATGCCGTGGGCGAGCGTGTCGCGGATGAGGCCGAACATGATCCGGTAGCGACGCAGCGATTTCAGCGAGATGCGCGCACTCGCCAGCACCAGCGGCACCTGCCGGCGCCCGCATGCGTGGTAGAGGTTCGGCCAGATCTCGGTCTCCAGCACCACGACCAGGGCGGGCCTTGCCCAGCGGAAGAAGCGGCGCACCGCCCCCGGCGTGTCATAGGGCACATAGGAGTGGACCACCGTATCGCCGAACAGCTCGCGTGCACGCGCGGAACCCGTCGGCGTCATGGTGGTGACGACGATGGGGGTCTCCGGGTGGCGCTGGCGCAGCGTGTGCAGCAGGGGGGCGGCTGCGGTCACCTCCCCCACCGAGACCGCATGGATCCAGATGCTGCGCCCGGGCAAGGGCCGGAAGCCGAAGCCCAGGCGCTCATGCAGCCGCTGGCGGTACCTCGGCTCGCGCCGGCTGCGCCACAGCAGGTAGCCGAAGAAGACCGGCGTCAACAGCCAGGACAGCAGGACATAGAGCAGGCGCACGTCGGCCCGACGCTTCAGGGGTGCCGACGGATCTGCTCCACGATGCGCGTCGTGGAGCAGCCCTCGCGGAACGGCAGCACCTCCACGCGACCACCATGGGCGATGACGGCCGGGGCGCCGGCAATATCCTCGGGGCGGTAGTCACCACCCTTGACCAGGACATCGGGCAACAGCTCCCCGATCAGTGCGGCCGGCGTGTCCTCGCCGAAGGGCACCACCCAGTCCACGGCGGCGAGGCCCGCCAGCACCAGCATGCGCTCCGCCAGCGGGTTGATCGGCCGCTCGCTGCCCTTGAGGCGCCGCACCGAGTCATCGTCGTTGACCGCCACCAGCAGCCGGTCGCCGCGCGCCCTCGCCTCCTGCAGGTAGGCGACGTGGCCGGCATGGAGGATGTCGAAGACGCCATTGGTCATGACGATGCGCTGGCCGCGTTCCCGCGCCCGGGCCACCACCGCGGCCACCTCGCGCCGCTCGAGGATGCCTCCCCCGCCCAGCCCCTGGCCGTGCAGCTCCTGGTGCAGCTCGGCCGGCGTGGCCGAGGCCACGCCGATCTTGCGCACGACGATCCCGGCCGCAACGTTGGCGAGCGCCGCCGCCTCGGCCAGCATCATGCCCGCACCCAGCCCGGCCGCCAGCGTGGCGATGACCGTATCGCCGGCGCCGGTGACGTCGAACACCTCGCGGGCACGCGCGGGCAGGAACACCGGGCCCGCATCGGCGCCGACCACCAGCATGCCGCGCCCGCCCAGCGTCACCACCAGGGCATCGAGCCCGAGTTCCTCGCGCATGCGCTGCGCGCGTGCCTCGAGCTGTGCATCGGAACCGGAGGTGCCCGCCACCGCCTCGAACTCGGCAAGGTTCGGCGTCAGCAGGGTGGCCCCGCGGTAGCGTCCGAAATCGGTTCCCTTCGGGTCCACCAGCACGGGGCAGCGCCGGCGGCGGGCCGCGGCGATCAGCGCGGGCGCCTGCAGCAGGCTGCCCTTGCCGTAGTCCGACAGGATGCACACCGAAGCTGCCGCAATCGCCGCCTCCACCCGCCCGAGCAGCAGCCCTGCTTCCGCAGGCCCGAAGGCATCCTCGGTATCGAGGCGGATGAGCTGCTGGTTGCGGCTCAGCACCCGCAGCTTGGTGATGGTGGGGCGATCCGCGGACTCGACGAACTCGAGCCCGATGCCCTGCTCTTCCAGCGTCCTGCGCAGCTCGAGGCCGCCGGCATCCCGGCCGACCACGCCCGCCAGGGTGGTGCGCACACCCAGCGCCGCGAGATTGACCGCGACGTTGGCGGCGCCACCCGGGCGCAGCTGTGAGCGGGTGACCTTGACCACCGGCACCGGTGCCTCGGGCGAGATCCGCGAGGTGGGCCCGAACCAGTACCGGTCGAGCATGGCGTCGCCGGCGACCAGCACCCTGACGGTGGAGAAGTCGGGAATGATGAGGCTCATGGCATGCGCATCAGGCCGATGACGGGCCTAGTCTACAGGGGCGACAGCCTCACCGCGGCAACGCCTTGCAGTCCGCCCGGGTCCCGCGCCGGCATGGCCGGCAGCCGGGACGCAGGACGGCTCAGCCGCACTTCGAATCGCCGCAGGCAAGGCAGGTGAGGCAGCCGTCCATCATGACGACGGCGGTGGTGTTGCAGACCTTGCAGAGCTGGGCGCCGTCCGGGTAGTGCGTATTGGAGAAGGCATCCTGCTGGCGGTTGCGCTCCTCGAACTCCTTGCGCTTCATCTCGACGAGGCGCTTTTGCTGTTCGTCGAGCACTTCGGCCGGCAGCAGGCCGATGGCCCTGAGGTGCTTCTCGACGATGTGCCCGAGCTCGGCGATGATCGAGGGCATGTACTTGCCACCCGGCTGCCAGTAGCCGCCGCGCGGGTCGAACACCGCCTTGAGCTCGTCCACCACGAAGGTCACGTCCCCGCCCTTGCGGAACACGGCCGACATCAGCCGCGTGAGCGCCACGATCCACTGGTAGTGGTCGAGGTTCTTCGAGTTGATGAAGATCTCGAAGGGCCGGCGCTGCTCGTACTCGGTGCCCTGGTTGAGGATGATGTCGTTGATGGTCACGTACATCGCATGGTCCGAAACCGGCGTCTTCACCTTGTAGGTGGAACCGAGCAGCATCTCGGGACGCTCGAGCTTCTCGTGCATGCGCACGATCTTGCCATCGGCGCTCAGGTCGCGCATCACCGGCTTCGCGGGCTTCGCCTCGGGCGCGGCGGCGGGCTCGGGCTCGGCCACCCGGTAGCCGACGATCTTCTTGTCGATGCTGATCTTCGCCATGGCTGGCTTGTTCTCGTCTGGCATGACAGTCCTCAGAACTTTCCGTAGTAGCCCTCCTTGAGGGCGTCAAAAAGGTTGGCGGCGGTATGCAGCTCGCCGTCGTACTCGACCTCCTGGTCGCCGCGCAGCCTGACCTCGCTGCCGTCCTCGAGGACGAAGACGTACTGGGTATTCTTGAGATCCTTCTCCTTGACCAGCACGCCCTGGAAGGCCTCCGGGTTGAAGCGGAAGGTCGTGCAGCCCTTCAGCCCCTTCTCGTGGGCGTACAGGTAGATGTCCTTGAACTGCTCGTAGGGGAAGTCGGTGGGCACGTTGGCCGTCTTGGAGATGGAGGAATCCACCCACTTCTGCGCCGCCGCCTGGATGTCCACGTGCTCCCGCGGCGTGATCTCCTCGGCGGTAACGAAGTAATCCGGCAGGCGTTCCTCTGCGCGACCCGCCCCCGGCATGGCGGCGGCATTGACCAGCTGCCGGTAGGCCAGCAGCTCGAAGGAGAACACCGGCACCTTTTCCTTGGTCTTGCGTCCCTCGCGGATGACGTTGCGGAAGTAGTGGTGGGCAAAGCTCGGCTCGATGCCGTTGCTGGCGTTGTTGGCCAGCGACAGCGAGATGGTGCCGGTGGGCGCGATGGATGTGTGGTGGGTGAAGCGTGCGCCCGTCTCCTCCAGCTCGCGCACCAGCTCGGGCGCCAGCCGGGCAAGCTGCTGCATGTAGCGGCTGTAGCGGACATGCAGCACGCGCCCGGCAATGCGGTCGCCCGCCTTCCAGCCATCGGTCACCATCTCCGGGCGCTTGCGCAACATGCCCGGGGTCACGGTGAATTCCTCGAGCATGATCGGCGCCGGCCCCTTCTCGCGGGCCAGCTCCAGCCCCGTCTCCCAGCCGGCGAGTGCCATTTCCCGCGCCACGTCTTCGGTGAACTGCACCGATTGCGGGGAGCCATAGCGCATGCGCAGCATGGTCACCGCCGAGCCGAGGCCGAGGAAGCCCATGCCGTGCCGGCGCTTGCGGAAGATCTCCTCGCGCTGCCGGGCCAGGGGCAGGCCATTGATCTCCACCACGTTGTCCAGCATGCGGGTGAAGACGCACACCACGCGGCGGAACTCGTCCCAGTCGAAGCGCGCCGCCTCGGTGAAGGGATCGAGCACGAACTTGGTGAGGTTCACCGAGCCCAGCAGGCAGGAGCCGTAGGGCGGCAGCGGCTGCTCGCCACAGGGGTTGGTGGCGCGGATGGTCTCGTCGAACCAGTTGTTGTTCATCTCGTTGACGCGGTCGATGAGCACGAAGCCGGGCTCGGCGAAGTCGTAGGTCGAGGCCATGATGAGGTCCCAGACACGCCGGGCGGGCAGGCGCTTGTACACGCGGCAGGCCACCTCGCCCCGCTCGTTGGTGACATAGCCCTCGGTGACCGGCCAGTCGCGCCAGATCACCTGCGCGGGATCGCCGAGATCGACGCCGTCGGTGGCCACCTGCCGCGCGTCGAGCGGGAACACCAGCGGCCAGGGCTCGTTGGCCCTGACGGCACGGATGAAATCATCGGTGATCAGCAGCGAGAGGTTGAACTGGCGCAGGCGGCCGTTCTCGCGCTTGGCGCGCACGAAATCGAGGATGTCCGGATGGCCGACATCGAAAGTGCCCATCTGGGCGCCGCGACGCCCGCCGGCGGACGACACCGTGAAGCACATCTTGTCGTAGATATCCATGAAGGACATCGGGCCGGAGGTGTGGGCACCGGCCCCGCTGACATAGGCACCGCGCGGGCGCAGGGTGGAGAACTCGTAGCCGATGCCGCAGCCCGCCTTGAGGGTGAGCCCCGCCTCGTGGACCTTCTCGAGGATGGTGTCCATCGAGTCGGCGATGGTGCCGGACACCGTGCAGTTGATCGTCGAGGTGGCCGGCTTGTGCTCGCGCGCACCGGCATTCGAGATGATGCGCCCGGCCGGAATGGCACCACGGCGCAGGGCCCAGAGGAAGGCCTC
Organism: Gammaproteobacteria bacterium; assembly: GCA_019454675.1. Lineage (GTDB taxonomy): Bacteria > Pseudomonadota > Gammaproteobacteria > Steroidobacterales > QUBU01. The sequence goes on from JACFNV010000058.1 coordinate 13,072, forward strand.
GAACCAGCGCTCGCGCCCTGCCTCGGGTTCCACGTCGGCCAGCGCCCGTGCCACGCGCTGGTAGGTGTCATCCATGGTTTCGTCGACGACCTCGCCGGTCTTCGACTTGAGGCGGTACTTCTTGTCCCAGATGTCGATGGACGCCTCCTGGAAGGCGATGCCCGGCACCTTGGCACGATCGATTTGGACGGCCGTTTTCATTGCGACTCCGTAAATTCCCCCAAAGACCCGGCACGAGCGTCCGGGCAAGCCCCGCTGGAAACCCATGCCGGCACGATCGCCGGCGCCGCTGCGGACGGTGACCCGCCAGCAAGCATGAAAACCCCGGGATTGCAACACAAGATCTTGTGCCAGCGGGAAGCTAGGTTATGTCTGGGGAGCAGGCCTGTCAAGCCGGAAAGATTCTGGACTGAATCTATTTATTAACGAACAATCAATGACTTACATGGAATGTGCGTATCGGGCCAACGCTCCACCCGTGCCGTGGCGGCACCTCCGGGGGAAATCGGGAACCACAAGATGTTGTGGCTGTCATACCCAGCCGATCCCCATGCCATCCACAGCTTTTCCACTGCGTCCGGACTGCCCAAAGTGCTTATGATGCGCGCTCGGAATGCCGCCGCTGCACCCTCTATTTGCGGAGATTTGAGTCGATGATCAAGCAACTGACGATGACCCTGCTCCTGGGAGCGGGACTGGTCCTCTCCCACACCGCCCTGGCCGCGCTGCCGAGCGTGGTCGGCGACCAGTCCATGCCGACGCTCGCCCCCCTGGTGAAGCAGGCCTCCCCGGCCGTGGTCAGCATCGCCACCCGCGGCATGGTCAACGCGCCCAATAACCCGCTGATGGACGACCCGGTCTTCCGCCGCTTCTTCGGCGTCCCTCCCCAGCAGCAGCAACGCCAGCGCGAGGTGCGCAGCGCGGGTTCCGGCGTCATCGTCGACGCCGGCAACGGCTACGTGCTCACCAACCACCACGTCATCGCCAATGCGGACGAGATCGAGGTGGTCCTCGAGGACAACCGCAACCTGAAGGCAACCGTGGTCGGCTCCGACGATGGCACCGATATCGCGGTGCTCAAGCTGCAGGACCCGGGCAAGCTCACGCAGATCGCCCTCGGCAATTCCGACCAGGTGCAGGTGGGCGACTTCGTGGTGGCCATCGGCAACCCCTTCGGCCTGCAGCACACCGTCACCTCGGGCATCGTCAGCGCACTCGGCCGCAGCGGCATCAGCCC
>JACFNV010000167.1 GCA_019454675.1 Gammaproteobacteria bacterium
GCCTCGCGACGCAGCCACTTGATGTCCGGGTGCCGGCGGATCACGCCGGTGCCCGAACACGGGGCATCGAGCAGGATGCGATCGAAGGGCTCGCCATCCCACCACTGCGCCGGCAGGCTGGCATCGGCCACCTGCAGCCCGGCCATCAGGCCAAGCCGCTGCAGGTTGTCACGCACCCGGCCGAGACGCGCGGCATCCACATCGAGCGCCAGCAAGCGCAATCCCTCGCCAGCCTGCTCGAGCCGCTGGCCGGCCTCGCCGCCCGGTGCCGCACAGGCATCGAGCACCCGCAGGCCCGGCCGGGCATCGAGCAGGGGCGCCGCCAGCTGCGATGCTGCGTCCTGCACGCTCAGCTCGCCGGCGGCAAAGCCGGGGATCTCCTCCACCGGCAGGGCCTCGACCAGCCGCAGTGCGCCCGGCAGCGGCCCGGGCACCGCCTCCACCCCCCCCGCCGCCAGCCGTGCCAGGCCATCCTGCGGCGACAGCCGTGCCTGGTTCACCCGCAGCCAGAGCGGTGGTGCTTCCTGGGCCGCCCCGAGGATCCGCTCCCAGTCCGCCGGCCAGTCCTCGCGCAGGCGGTCGATGAGCCAGCCCGGGTGCGAGAAACGGCCTTCCTCCTCGGCCAGCACGCGCTCCAGCAGCGGCCCGCGTTCGCGCTGCAGCCGCCGCAGGCTGGCATTGACCACGCCGGTCCAGCGCGGCTTGCCGAGCCAGCGGGCAGCGGCGACGGTTGCCGAAACCGCCGCGTAGTCGGGTTGCCTGGCGTCGAGCAGCTGGAACAGCCCGACCGAGAGCAGGGCCTCGAGCAGGCCGTGGCCAGCCGCCGGCGGCCGCTCGAGCAGGTACCCGAGCAGGCGGCGATGGCGGTGGTGCCAGCGCAGCGCGCCGTAGGCCAGCGCCCTGACCTGGCTGCGGTCGGCAGCGGCGAGGGTGTCGAGATCGAGCCTCCCCAGCGCCACATCCAGCGTGACACCGGCATCGAGCACACCGGCCACCGCACGCGCCGCGAGGCCACGGCTGGCCGCCCCCGGCTCCGGGCGGCCGCGCCCGCGGCTCATGCGCCGAGCACCTTGCCGGCGAGCGAGAAACCGTTGGCGAAGACGCCGGCGGCCACCTGCTGGCGCCCTGCCAGCTGCACGCGGAGCAGGCGCAGCACGCCGGCGCCGGCCTGCACATCGATGCCTTCCGGGCCGGTGGCCAGCACGGTGCCCGGCGGTGCCACCCGCCCCGTCGTCGAGAGCGGGCGCGCGAGCCAGCAGCGCAGCTGCAGGCCATCGAGCCGCGTCTCGGCCACCGGCCAGGGGTTGAAGGCGCGGATGCGCCGGTCGAGCGCCACGGCATCCGCGCCCCAGTCGATCAGCGCTTCCGCCTTGCTGATCTTCGCGGCATAGCTCACACCCCCGGCCGCCTGTGGCACGAAGCGCGCGCTGCCATCGAGGATCGCATCGAGCCACTCGCGAAGGAGCCCGGCACCGAGCACGGCAAGGCGGTCGTGCAACAGGCCGGCGGTGTCCTCCGGGCCGATGTCGATGGCAGCCATCGCCGCCACCGGCCCGGGGTCGAGCCCTTCCTCCAGC
>JACFNV010000059.1 GCA_019454675.1 Gammaproteobacteria bacterium
ATGGCCAGGCGCGCCTCGGTGACGGTATCCATGGCGGCCGATACCAGCGGGATGTTCAGCCTGATGTCGCGGGTGAGCTGCGTGGCCAGGCTGGCCTCGCGCGGCAGCACCTCGGAGTAGGCAGGCTGGAGCAGCACGTCATCGAAAGTGAGGGCTTCCCCGGCGATGCGCATGGTAACTCCTGACAATGCCCTGCCGATGGTGGCAGGAAACCGCCAATGGTACGCAGCCGGCCAGCCACGGTAAACTGCCGGGCCATGGAAAGCCCCGCCGGCGAGCCCGTCTACACCGTCTCCCAGCTCAACCGCGAGGCGCGCCTGCTGCTCGAGCGCTCCTTCCCGGCGCTGTGGATCAGCGGCGAGCTCTCCAACCTCGCCCGCCCGGCCTCCGGGCACCTGTATTTCTCGCTCAAGGACGAGCAGGCCCAGGTGCGCTGCGCCCTGTTCCGCGGCGCGGCACGCAGCCTGCGCTTCCGCCCCGAGAACGGCCAGCAGGTGCTGGCGCGCGCCAGGATCGGCCTCTACGAGCCGCGCGGCGACTACCAGCTCATCGTCGAGCACATGGAGCCGGCGGGCGACGGCCTGCTGCTGCGCAGGCTGGAGGAGCTGAAGCAGCGGCTGGCCGCCGAGGGGCTGTTCGATGCCGCCCGCAAGCGGGCGCTGCCCGCCCTGCCGCGGCGCATCGGGGTGGTCACCTCGCCGAGCGGCGCCGCCATCCACGACATCCTCAAGATCCTGCGCCGGCGCTTTCCCGCGGTGCCGGTGGTGATCTACCCCACCCCGGTGCAGGGCGAGGCGGCGCGGGCCGGCATCGTGGCGGCCATCGCCAGCGCCGGCGCCCGTGCCGAATGCGATGTGCTGATCCTCGCCCGCGGCGGCGGCTCGCTGGAGGACCTCTGGTGCTTCAACGAGGAGGCGGTCGCCCGCGCCATCGTCGCCTGCCCGATCCCGGTCATCAGCGGCGTGGGCCATGAAACCGATTTCACGCTGGCGGACCTCGCCGCCGACCTGCGCGCGCCCACCCCCTCGGGTGCCGCGGAGCATGCGGTACCCGAGGGTGGCGAATGGCTGGCGCGCAGCCGCGAGCTGGAGCGCCGGGCGCAGGCCGGCATGGGCCGCCGGCTCGAGCAGCTGGCGCAGGCCGCCGACGGGCTCGGCCAGCGCCTGGCGCGGATGCATCCGGCGCTGGTGCTGCAGCAGCATGCCCGGCGCCTCGCGGAACTGCGCGCACGCAGCGGCCGTGCGCTGCCCGCCCTGCTCCGCCTGCGCCGGCTGGAGACGGGGCACCTGCTGGCGCGCCTCTCCGCCGCCACGCCGGCCACATTGCTCGCCAGCCACCGGGAGCAGCTCGACCGCCAGCGCGAGCGCCTGCTGGGCGCGCTGCGGCTGCAGCTCGCGGCCGGCGGCCAGCGGCTGGCGGTGGCTGCCGCCGCGCTGCAGGCCTACAGCCCGCTGCAGACCCTGGAGCGTGGCTATGCGATCGTCACCGAGGCGGCCAGCGGCCGCGTGATCCGCCGTGCGACCGAGGTGGATGAGGGCACGCTGGTCAGCGCGCGGCTGGCGGAAGGCGCCATCGAGGCCAGGGTGCTGAGAAAGCTGCCCTGAGCCGTCGCCGGCGACGCCTACAGCGTGGCGCGCACCATGCGGGCACCCTCGACCATATTGACCATCTTGGCCCGTGCCCGCGCCCGTGGGATGTACTTCATGCCGCAGTCGGGCGCGACCGCGAGCTTTTCCACCGGCAGGAAGGCGAGCGCCTCGCGCAGCCTTGTCGCAACCTGGGCGGGTGTTTCCACCCCGGGGCTGCGCAGGTCGAGCACGCCGAGGTGGATGCGCTTGCCGCTGAGCTCGGCCAGCACGCCGAGGTCGAGCCTGGGCTGGGCGGTCTCGATGGAGAGATCCGTCACCGTGCAATCGGCCAGCTCGGCGAGGAAGCGGTAGCGGTTGGCCTTCTCGCCGACGTGGATGCCGTAGCCGAAGCAGATGTGCAACATGGTCGGCCCCGGCGCTCCCTGCAGCGCGCGGTCGATGGCGGGGATGGCATAGGCACGGCCTTCCTCGGGCCGCGCCTCCAGGTAGGGCTCGTCGATCTGCACGATGTCGGCGCCGGCCGCGTAGAGATCGAGCAGCTCCTCGTTGACCGCCGCCGCATAGGCCATGGCAAGCTGCGCGCGGTCGCCGTAGTAATCGTCCTGCGCCTGCTGCGCCATGGTGAAGGGGCCGGGAACGGTCACCTTGATGGCGCGATCGGTCTGCGCGCGCAGGAAGCGCACCGCCTCCACCTCCACCGGCTCGCGCCGGCGGATGGGGCCGATCACCCGCGGCACCGAGACCGCGGCCCCGGTGCGGTCCAGCGCCTGGCCGGGGTGCTCGTGGTCGAGGCCGTCGAGCGCGTTGGCAAAGTGGTTGGAGTAGCTTTCGCGGCGGGCCTCGCCATCGGTGATGATGTCGATGCCGGCACGCTCCTGTTCGTGCACCGCGAGGCGCACGGCATCATCGAGCGCCTCGGCAAGATGCTCCTCCGCCACGCGCCACAGATCGCTGCGCCGGACGCGCGCGGGCAGCGACTTGGCGAGCAGGTCGCGGCGGATCAGCCACTCGGGCTGGGCATAACTGCCGACCAGCCCGGTGGGCAGCAGCGGCAACTCCAGACGCTCAGGCATGTCGGTCTCCCCCGGGTTTCAGCTGCCGGCAGCGGTGCCGGCACGCACCGCCGCCAGATAATCCTGCGCCGCCGCCTTGAGCCAGGCGTCATAGCTCGCGTAAAGGAAGCGCACGCCGAGCGCGAGCGTGGCCGCCACCTCGGCCGCACGGCCGATGTTGGCACCCGCCACCGCATGCCCCGGCCCCAGCGCGGCGATCCGCGACAGCGCGGCATTCATCGCCTGCTGCACTTCCGGATGGCCGGGCTCGCCCAGGTGGCCCATGGCTTGCGCGAGATCGTTCTGCGCCACCATCGCCACGTCGAGATGGGGCACGCTGGCGATCGCCTCCGCATTGGCCAGCGCCAGCGGATCCTCGAGCTGCACCACAACGACGGTCTCCGCGTTCTCCTCGTGCAGGAAGCGCGGGCGCCCGTAGGAACGCCGGCCCAGCGTCACGCCGCGCTCGCCGAGGGGGCTGAACTTGACCGCCTGCACGATGGCGCGCGTCTCCTCGGCACTGCGCACGCCCGGCACGACGATGCCGTGCGCGCCCAGGCTGAGCGCGCGCACGATGAGCGAGGGATCGGGCCGCGAGACGCGCACCAGCGCCGCCATGCCCCAGAGATCGGCCGCGCGGGTCTGGTCGGCCAGCCGCTCCCAGCTCAGCGGGCCATGTTCGCCCTCGATCCAGAAGCCATCGAGGCCGAGGCTGCCCATGAGATCGATGGTGTCGGCCGAGCCGGAGTGCCCGGCGGTAACGACCGCCACCTCCCCCGCGGCGAGGCGCCGCTTGACCGCATTGCGTGGACGCTCGGCCATGATCCCCCCTTTGTGTTCTGCGGGCCGCCGGCAGCAGCGCTGCCCTGCAGCTCCCACGGCAGTGTAGGCGATGGCGGGCAGGGCCGCCAAGGAGGAGGAGCCCCTGCCAGTGCTGGCCCGCTGCGGCGGGCGGGACGGCCAGCGCCGCCCGAGTGGAGCCTTGGCCTGCTAGCGGCCCCGGCAGGCGAGCAACGGCTCCCCGGCCGGTCCGCCGCCACCCTGCCCGCCCGCACCCTCGTGCAGCCCGGCCCATGGCTGGCGGCCGGGATCCGGCCTGCGCGATGCCCCCTGCTCTTCCATGCGCACCAGCAGCGGCCGCAGGCGGGTCGTGCGCCCGCCGGCAAGGAACTCGCCGATCACCGCGCCAAAGCGCTCGGTGTCGACGAGGAAGGCATCGTGGCCCTGGATGGAGGGCAGCTCGGCCAGCACCACCTCGGCCCCCGCCTGCTCCAGCCCCGCGGCCAGCTCGCGCTGCTGGTGGATGGGAAACAGGATGTCGGTCTCCACCCCGATCACCAGCGCGCGCTCCACCTGCAGGCGGGCCAGCGCCGCCTCCACCGAGCCGCCGTGCTCGGCGAGGTCGAAGAGATCGCTGGCGCGCGAGAGGTACAGGTAGCTGTTGGGATCGAACTGCCCGGTGAACTTCTGCGCATGTGCCTCGAGGTAGGACTCCACCTCGAACTCGGGGGCAAAGGAGCCCACCGGCTGCTGTTCGGCGGCGATGCGCTCGCGGCCGAAGCGCCCCTCCCACTCCTGCGCCGAGCGATAGCTCAGCATGCCGAGCTTGCGCGCCAGGCGCATGCCGGTGATGGGCCCGGCCGCAGCATCGTAGTGGCCGTCGGCGAAGGCCGGATCGCGGCGGATCATCTCGCGCTGCAACGAGCGCAGCGCGACGGCATAGGGCAAGGCACGCGCCCCGGTGGACACCAGCACCAGCTGGCGCGCGCGGCCGGGGAACAGCGCGGCATGCGCCAGCGCGGTCATGCCGCCCATGGAGGGCCCCACCAGCGTGTGCAGCCGCGCGATGCCGAGATGTTCGAGCAGGCGCTGGCCGGCGACGGCGATGTCTTCCAGCGTCAGCAGCGGGAAGCCGAGCCGGTAGGGCTCGCCGGTGGCCGGGTCCACCGAGGCCGGGCCGGTGGAGCCGAAGCAGCTGCCGAGCGAGTTCATGCAGATGACGAAATGGCGCCGGGTATCGATGGCCCGCGAGGGACCGATGATCTCCTCCCACCAGCCGCGGCGCGGATCAGCCGCGGACGAGGCGGCATGCGCCGAGGGCGACATGCCGGTGAAGACCAGCACCGCGTTATCGCGCGCCGCGTCGAGCTTTCCCCAGGTCTCGTAGGCCAGCACCGGGCGCTCGAGCACGCCGCCGCGGCGCAGGGCAAATTGCCCCGGGATCTCGAAATACCTGCGTGCCTCGCCCATGCTGCCGACCCGTCCTGCCTATCGTGCTCGGGCCATTATCGGCAGGCAGGGCGAAACCGGTCTGGACGACCTGGTTATATCGATATGCGCGGGGGCTCAGCGCTTCGGGCGCCGGCGCAGCCGGCGGCGCTTCTCCAGCTGGCGGCGGGTGAGCGTGTTGCGCCGCCCGGCGAAGGGGTTCTTGCCGGTGCGCAGCTCGAGGCGGATGGGCGTGCCGGTGAGCTTGAAGGCGCGCCGGAACTCGTTGATGAGGAAGCGCCGGTAACTGTCGGGCAGCAGCGCGGTCTGCGTGCCGTGCACGACGATCAGCGGCGGGCGGCGCCCGCCCTGGTGCGCGTAGCTGAGCCTGATGCGCTGGCGGCGCACGATGGGCGGCGGATGCGCCTCCACCAGCGTCTCGAGGATCCGGGTGAGCTCCTGCGTGGGCAGCTCCGCGTGGGCGGCGGTGGCGGCGCGCACGGCGCTGCGGAACAGGTCGAGGATGTTGCTGCCGTGCAGGGCCGAGATGGCGTGGTGCTCGACGAAGTCGAGGAATGGCAGCGCGTGTGCAAAGCCGTGCATGAACTTGCGCCGCTCGCTGTCGCTGAGGCCATCCCATTTGTTGATGCCGATGCTGAGCGCACGGCCGCGCTCGATCACCAGCCCGATGAGCGAGGCATCCTGCTCGGTGACGCCCTCGCGCGCATCGAGCAGCACGATCACCGCATCGGCCTCGTCGAGCGCCTGCAGCGTCTTCGCCACGCTGAACTTCTCGATGGTGCCGCTGACCTTCGCCCGGCGCCGCAGGCCGGCGGTGTCCACCAGCGTGAAGTGCTCGCCCTCGAGCTCGAAGGGCACCCGCACCAGGTCGCGCGTGGTGCCCGCCTCGTCGCGGGTGACCAGCCGCTCCTCGCGCAGCAGGCGGTTGATCAGCGTGGACTTGCCGACATTGGGACGCCCCAGCACGGCGATGCGCCGGCCCGGCGGCACGGGATCCGCCGCGGGATCCGTCGCCTCCTGCCCGGGAGCAGCCGGCGGGCAGCAGGCAAGCGCGCGATCCAGCAGCTCGCGCACGCCATCGCCGCGGCTGGCGGAGATGGCCCGCGGCTGGCCGAAGCCGAGCTCCCAGAAATCAGCGGTGAAGCCGGCCGCCTCGCGGCCCTCGCCCTTGTTCACCGCCAGCACCACCGGCTTGCCGCTGCGGCGGAGCAGGCTCGCCACGTGATGGTCCTCGGCCACCAGCCCGGCCTGGCCATCGACCACCATCAGCACCGCATCCGCCTCGTCGAGCGCCAGCCCGACCTGCGCCTGCATCAGTGCGGCCATGCTGTCGCCGGCGACCACCAGGCCGCCGGTATCGATGACCACGGCATCGGGCAGCTCCGCGGCGGTGAAGCCGTAGAGCCGATCGCGGGTCAGCCCCGGGTAGTCGGCCACCAGTGCGTCGCGCGTGCCGGTCAGGCGGTTGAACAACGTCGACTTGCCGACATTGGTGCGACCCACCAGGGCGAGGACGGGAAGCAGGGGTCAGTTCTCCGCCGGCGTGGCGTCCTCGAACGCCACGAGCTCGCCGCCATCGGTGAGCACGTAGAGCATGTCGCCCACCACCAGCGGTGCCGAGGTGATGCGCTTCGAGCCGGCACGCACCCGGCCCCGCAGCTCGCCGGTGGCGGCCGAGAGGAAGTGCAGATAGCCCTCGAAATCGCCCACCACCACATGGCTGCCGAAGGCGGCCGGTGCGGTGAGATCGCGGTAGCCCAGCGCCTGGTGGCGCCACAGCTCGCGCCCCGAGCGGCGCTCGACGGCCAGCAGTTCGCCGGTATCCCCCGAGACGTAGAGGCTGCTGAGGTCGGCGCTCAGCCCGCTGTAGCTGGAGAACTCCACGCTCCAGAGCACCTGCCCGGATTCGCGCGCCAGCGCCGCCAGGCGCCCCTGGTAGCCGACGGCATAGACATCGGTGCCGATGACGGCGATCGTCGCGTTGATGTCGTCGAGGCGCTCGACCTCGGTGCGCCCGGAGGGCGGGTCGACCAGCACATCCCAGGCCACCGAGCCATCGCTGGCGTCGTAGGCGGCCACGCGGCCATTGTCGAAGCCGCAGAGCACCAGGTTGCCATCCAGCACCGGCGAGCCGGTGCCGCGCACCGAGAGCCGCGGCATGGTCTGCTGCACGAACCAGTCCTGGCTGCCATCCGCGAGGTTGAGCGCGATGAGCTTGCCGTCGACGGTGCGCACGAAGGCGGCATCGCGGCCCACCGCGGGCGCGGCCAGCACCTCGCTCGCCACGTTGACGCGCCACAGCTCGCGGCCGTCTTCCGCCGACAGCGCCACCACCCAGCCATCGCTGGAGCCCGCCACCAGCCGGCCCTCGCCGACACCCGGGCCGCCGGCCAGCGGCAGGCGGGTCTTGGTGCGCCACAGGCGGCTGCCGCGCCGGGCATCGAAGGCGGCCATGCGCCCGTCGTTGTCGGCCGCGTAGAGCGCGCTGCCATCGCTGGCCGGGACGAGGCCGAGGCGCAGGATGTCATTGCCGTCGCCGACGCCCGCGTGCCAGACCTTGCGGATCTTCAGCACCGGCTTGAAGTTGACCAGCTCCGCGGGCTTGCGCGGGTTGTCGTCATCCTTGTTGAGCCAGCTGCAGCCGCTCAGCGGCACGCTCAGGCACAACAGCAGGACCACCATACGCAGCAGCAGGCGGTATCCGCGGGCAGCCGGGGTTGCTTGCAGCATGTGCCTTCCCGTCATCCTAGTTGGCAGGCGCGGCTGCCTTGTCGTCGGCGGTCACGCCGGACGGGCCGCCGTTGCCGACTTCCTCGAGCTTGGCCTGCACGAAGGGCGGGTCGATGACGCCGACGTCCTCCTGCTTGAGCGCCGCCTGGTATTCGCTGGCTGCCTCGGCGTTCTTGCCCATCGCCGAGTAGGCGTCCCCGCGCACCTCGTGGTAGCGCGCAGCCAGCGCCGAATTGCGCGGCGGCACCAGCGCCTTGAGCGCCTCCTCGTATTTTTCCTCCTGAATCAGCAGGCGACCGAGGCGCAGGCGCGCCACATCGCCGATCTCGCGGCTGCGCGCACCATCGGCCACCTGGCGCAGGTAGCCGACCGCGGCGTCGGGCTTGCCCTCGTCGATGCTCACCCGCGCCATCAGCAGCCTGCCGAGATCCACGTAGGGCGTGGACTTGTAGTCCGTCGCCAGCTGCTGCATCAGCTCCGCGGCCCGCGTGCCGCGCTTGGCGCGCACCGTCGCCAGCAGCTCCTCGTAAATGGCCGAGGCCTTCTCCGCCTGCTGCTGGCCGTGGCTCTGGTAGGCACGGAAGCCGAACAGCCCGGCCAGCCCCAGCACCACGCCGGCCAGCAGGTACCAGCCATTGACACCCAGCCAGTCGCGGATCTGGTCGGCACGTTGTTGGTCAGTCAGGTTGTCTTCCATCGCCTTGCATCCAGAATCAGTTGTTGCACTTCCCGTCCAGCAATGCCGCCAGCGCCGCCGGCACGGCATCCTGGCCCAGGGTCTGCTGGCTGCCGTCATGGCGCAGCGCCTTGACCCCCACGGTACCGGCGGCCGCCTCCTCCTCGCCGAGGACGAGTGCCACCACCGCGCCGCTGGCATCCGCACGGCGCATCTGCGCCTTGAAGCCGCCACCGCCGCAGTTCATTTCCAGCCGCAGCCCCGGCCTGCCGTCGCGCAGCCGCTCCGCCAGCGGCAGCGCCGCGGCCACCGCCGCCTCGCCGACGGCCACGAGGTAGACCTCGGGAGCCACCGCCGCCGCCTCACCATCGCCGAGGCGGAACAGCTCGACCAGCCGCTCCAGGCCGATGGCGCAGCCCACCGCCGGCGTGGCACTGCCGCCCAGCTGCTCGACCAGGCCATCGTAGCGCCCGCCGGCGCACACCGCCCCCTGTGCCCCGAGCTGGTCGGTGACCCACTCGAAGACCGTGCGATTGTAATAGTCGAGGCCGCGCACCAGCCGCGGATTGACGCGGAAACCGATGCCGGCGGCCTCCAGCAACGCCTGCACGCTGGCGAAATGGGCCGCGGAATCGGCGTCGAGATGTTCGGTGATCAGCGGCGCGCCGGCAACCAGCTCCTGCATCGCTGGGTTCTTGCTGTCGAGGATGCGCAGCGGGTTGCGCTCGAGCCGCCGCAGGCTGTCCTCGTCGAGCTGCTCGAGATGGGCCCTGAAGTAGTCCTTCAGCACCTCGCGGTAGCGCGCCCTGCCCTCGGGCATGCCGATGGAGTTGATCTGCAGCTCGAGGTGGCGGATGCCCAGCCGGCGCCAGGCGCGCGCCAGCATGATGATGAGCTCGGCATCGATGTCGGGGCCCGGGTAACCCAGCGCTTCGATGTCGAACTGGTGGAACTGGCGATAGCGGCCCTTCTGCGGCTTCTCGTAGCGGAACATGGGGCCGGTGGACCAGAAGCGGTGGCGCTGGTTGTGGATCAGCCCGTTCTCGATCGCCGCGCGCACGATGCCGGCGGTGGCCTCCGGGCGCAGCGTCAGGCTGCTGCCGTTGCGGTCGTCGAAGGTGTACATCTCCTTCTCGACGATGTCGGTCACTTCGCCGATGGAGCGCCGGAACAGCTCGGTGCGCTCGAGCACCGGCACGCGGATCTCGCGGTAGCCATAGCCGCCGAGCACGCCGGCAAGCACCCGCTCGATGTGCGCCCAGGTTGCCGTGTCGGCGGGCAGGATGTCGCTCATGCCGCGGATGGCCTGGACCTGCACGCTCATTCATCCACCTCCGCGGAATCCGCCGGGGCATCGCCCGGCAACGGCCGGGCAGCACTGTCAGCCGCTTCTTCCTGCTCGGGCAGCAGCATGGATGATGGCGCGATGGATGGCGGGGCCATCGTCGCGGCCGGCGCATCCCCCGCCGCGGGAGGCGCCGCTCCCCTGCGATTGCCGCCACCCAGGGCCACGAGCAGGCCGATGGCGAGGACCGCGGCAAGCAGCCACAGCGGCCAGCTGCCCATCCGCTGGCCGGGCATCTCGGCACGCGGCCTGACCAGCAGCGGCGGCAGCATGCTCTCGGGCGCCGCGGCCCGATAGGCCTCGAGCACCGCATCGGGCGCCAGGCCCACCAGCTGCGCATAGCGGCGCAGGTGGCCGCGCACGAACACCGGCGCACCGAGCTGCTCGAAGCGCTCTTCCTCGAGCGCCAGCACCATGGGTTCCTCCAGGTGCAGCGCATCGGCGACCTGCAGCACCGAAAGCGCGCGGGCCTTGCGGGCCGAGCGCAGGCGCTCGCCCAGCCCGAGCGCGGGGGTGGCCTGAGCCGGCCGGGGGACTTCGTTATCGGCCACGGCGTTCGGCCTCGATGAGCTCCCCGGTTTCCACCGCGGAGGGGAAGTCGCGCTTGAGCCATTCCGCATAGTGGCTGGCGGCAGCCGCCTGCCCCAGCGCCTGCTCTATCCGGTAGCCCAGCCACAGCGCATCGGGCGTGGCACTTGCCGCGGCCAGGTAACGCTCGAGGAAGGCGCGTGCCTGCAGGGCACGGTCACGCTGCAGGCTGACGCCGGCCATCTGCAGCAGGGCATCGCTGTAGTCCGGGTCGGTTGCCAGTGCATTGCGCAGATAGCCTTCCGCACGCTCCGGGTCGACGCGCTTGGCGCAGGTGCCGGCATTGGTATAGAGCATGGCGCGGTTGGAATCCGAGCGCGATTCCGGCACGGCAAGCGCCTTGTCGAACAGCCGCATGGCCTCGGTGGTCTCCTGCTTGCGCTGGCAGAGGAAGGCGGCCATGGCATTGAGCGTGTCGGGATCGCCGGGCGCCAGCGACAGGCCCTTGCGATAGTTCTTCTCGGCGAGCGCCATGTCATCCATGCGCTCGTAGACCAGCCCCAGCGCGCGGTAGGCGGTGGCCAGGCTGTCATCCTGCGAGACCGCCTTCTCGAGCTTGGCCTGCGCGGTCTTGAGGTCGCCCTGGCGCAGGTAACTGATGCCGAGGTCCATGTTGTACTGCGCCGCTTCCTTGGCCGAGGCCGGCGTGGCGGGCAGGGTGCTGGTGGACACGCAGGCGGCGCTCGACATCGCGAGCGCCAGCACCACGGCGCAACATGCACCCCGGTTCATGCCGGCCATGCCGCCCTCTCCGTCCCGCCCTCGCGGCTGCCGAGCGGCACCAGCACGCGGTTGTGCACCTGGCCGGCCAGCTGGCCGCAGGCCGCGGCGATGTCATCGCCGCGGGTGCGCCGCGTGACGGTGACGATGCCGGCCGCCGAAAGGATGTTGCGGAAGGCATCGATCACTTCCGGTGACGAGCGGCGGAAACGGGTCTCCGGGAAGGGGTTGAAGGGAATCAGGTTCAGCTTCGCGGGCCGGCGGCGCAGCAGCGCGGCCAGGTCGCGTGCCTGCGCGGGCGAGTCGTTGATGCCGGCCAGCATGACGTATTCGAAGGTGATCTCGTGGGTGTTGGTGGCCTGCACGTAGTCCCAGCAGGCATCGAGCAGCTCGGCGATGGGATGCTGGCGGTTGATCGGCACCAGCTCGTCGCGCAGGGCATCATCGCTGGCATGCAGGGAAACCGCCAGCGCCACCCGCGCTTCCTGCGCGAGCCGGCGGATCTGCGGCACCAGCCCCGAGGTACTGACCGTGACGCGCCGCCGCGAGAGCCCGTAGCCGAGGTCGTCGACCAGCAGGTCGCAGGCCTGTACCACAGAGCGGAAGTTGGCCAGCGGCTCGCCCATGCCCATGAACACCACGTTGGTGATGGGCGAGCGCCCGTCGATGTCGCCGAGCTCGCGGCGTGCCAGCACCACCTGCGCCATGATCTCCGCGGTGCCCAGGTTGCGGTTGAAGCCCTGGTGGCCGGTGGCGCAGAAGGCGCAGTTCATGGCACAGCCGACCTGCGAGGAAACACACAGCGTGCCGCGCCCCGGCTCGGGGATGAACACGGTTTCGATGGCCTGGCCGATGCCCGCGTCCAGCCGCCACTTCACGGTGCCATCGGCAGAAGCCTGGGCATCGGTGATCAGCGGCAGCCGGATGGGGGCCAGCGTCGCCAGTTCCTGGCGCAGCGCCGCGCTGATGTCGGTCCAGCGCTGCGCATCCAGCATGCCGTGGCCGTAGATCCACTTCATCACCTGGCGGGCACGGAACGGCTTCTCGCCAATGCCGGTGAACAGCTGCTCGAGCTCGTGGCGGGGCAGCCCCAGCAGATTGACGGCAGGCTCGCTCACCGGGGCATCAGCGCAGGCGCGGGCAGATATCGCTTTGCGCGAAGAAGAAGGCGATCTCGTTGCGCGCCGTCTCGGCGCCGTCCGAGCCGTGCACCACGTTCTCCTCGATGCTGGCGGCGAGGTCGGCACGGATGGTGCCCTTGGCGGCCTTCTTCGGGTCGGTGGCACCCATGATCTCGCGGTGGCGCTCGATGGCGTTCTCGCCCTCCAGCACCTGCGCCACCACCGGCCCGGAGATCATGTAGTTCACCAGGTCGCGGTAGAAGGGGCGCTCGCGGTGCACCGCATAGAAGGCCTCGGCCTGCGCCTGGCTGAGCTGGAGCATGCGCGAAGCGACGATGCGCAGCCCCGCCTGCTCGAAGCGCCGGTAGACCTCGCCGATCAGGTTCTTCTCTACGCCATCGGGCTTGATGATCGAGAGGGTTCTCTCAATGTTCATTGCATCTCCATGAATTCAGGATGAAAAGCGACTTCAGCCGGATGGGCTGTTCCCGGCGGGTTGCGTAGTATCCCAATCCGCCAAGCAGTTCCGCAAGGCATCCCCGAGAATGAGCAGCCGCCCCAGCCTTTCCACGGGCAGGCCGAGTTCCTCCGCCAGCGCCTGCGGCGCGAAGTGCCCGAGTGCCGCAACCGGTGCCCGCTGCAGGCGGGACACCGCCAGGCTGCAGGCGGCGATGGTCCAGGGGCAGCCCCAGGCATGGAAGCCGATTGCTTCGATGTGCCCCCCGCCGGCACGCATCTCGATGCGCACCTGCGCCCCCTGCGCCGGGGAACCGGCCTCGCCGCGGTACAGCCGGCCATCCCCAGGCGGGGTGCCGGCATGGCATGGCCGGTCGAAATGCTCCTGCACCAGCGGCGGGTAAGGCATGGCGGCTCAGCCAGCCGGCGCCAACCGGCGCAGATGGCGCACGCCGGCGACGAAGGCTGCCACGGCCTGCTCGATTTCCGCTGCAGTCGTCGAGCGCCCCAGGCTGAAGCGCACGCTGGCCTGCGCCAGTTCCGGCGTGCGGCCGAGCAGGCGCAGCACCGCAGAGGGCTCCGGGCTTTCCGAGGCGCAGGCGGCGCCGCTGGAAACCGCCAGCCCGCGCAGCGCGAACAGCAGGCTCTCGCCCTCCACGCCGCTGACGCTGACATTGAGGATGTGGCAGGCACGCTGCCGCGGATGGCCGTTGAGGAACAGGCCCGGCAGCTGGCCGATGCCCTCCCACAGCCGGTCGCGCAGGACAAGCTGGCGGGCATGGTCGTCGGCCCTGCGCACCGCCGCAAGCCTCGCCGCCACCCCCATGCCGATCAGCTGGTGCGTGGCCAGCGTGCCCGGGCGCATGCCGCGCTCCTGGCTGCCGCCGAAGAGCAGCGGCGCCACGCGGCGTGCCGTCTCGCGGCTGATGAACAGCGCCCCCACGCCCTTGGGCCCGTACATCTTCTGCGCGGACAGCGAGAGCAGGTCCACCGCCTGGGCACGGACATCGATGGCCTCGCGACCGGCGGCCTGCGCGGCATCCACGTGCAGCAGCACGCCGCGCGCCCGGCACAGTGCGCCCACCGCGGCGATGTCCTGCACCACGCCGGTCTCGTTGTTGACCTGCATCAGAGAAACCAGCGTGGTATCCGGGCGGATGGCCTGCGCCACCTGCTCCGGCCCGACGAGGCCCATGGCATCGACCGGCAGCCGCGTGACGCTGAAGCCCCGGCGCTCGAGTTCGTCGCAGGCGGCCAGCACCGAGGCATGCTCGGTGCCCGCGGTCACCACGTGCTGGCCGCGCTGCCGGCGCAGGTGCGCGGCGCCGATGATGGCCAGGTTGTTCGACTCGGTGGCACCCGAG
>JACFNV010000060.1 GCA_019454675.1 Gammaproteobacteria bacterium
GACCGCGGCCACCATGGTCTCGCCGCCCTCGAGCGAAAAGCGCTTCTGGCCGACATAGCGGGTATGCAGGTAGCGCTCGATGCCTTCGGCGGCGGTGAGCTGGCCGAGGATGTGGCGGCGCTCCTCCGCGCTGAAGGGCTCGCCCAGCTGGCCCTGCTCCAGCCGCTCGCGGATCCAGCTGCGCTCGCGGCTGCGCTGCAGGTGCGTGTAGTCGGCGCCGATCTTGCCCGAATACACCTTCTGCAGCAGCGCGAGGATGTCCCTGAGCTTCATGCGGGCGCCGCCGGTGCTGGCAAGGCCCGTGGTGTAGAACTCGCTGTCGAGATCGGCATCGCCGAGCCCGGCGTAGTCCAGCCGCATGGCCTGCGGCACCCGTGGCTCGTCGAGGCCCAGGGGATCGAGGTCCGCCACCTGGTAGCCGCGCTGGCTGAAGATCTGGATCAGCCGGGCAACCGCCGCCTGCTTCTCGTTGGCGAGGTCGCCTCCCCGCGCCGGGATGCTGCGCCGGGCCACGGCCGGACCCGCCGCCGGGGCGAAGCCGGTAAATGCCGTCGGCCCGCTGCCCGTCGCCCCCATGCCGGCAAAGAAGGACTGCCAGTTGGACGGCACCGATGCCGGATCACGCCGATAAGCCTCGAAAAGTTCCTCGACATAGGGCGCATTGGCGCCGAACAGCGGCGAGGAAAGGTAACGATCCCTGATGGATTGGCTCATGGATTGCCGGAAAAGCCCGGTAAAGCTTGAAAAAGACGGCCAATGATAGATCGCGGCGGGAAGCGGTGCTACTCAGTCCGCCCACCAGCCGCCCAGCAGCCCGCCAAGGCCACCGCTGTCCTGCGCCAGTTCACGCAGGAGATACAGCTCCCAGCCGAGCAGGAGCACGTAGCCGGCAAAGCAGAGCTTGATCAGCCAGATGACCGGTATGCGGCCAAGGAGGCGGTGCCGCGCAGCGGCGGCCAGCACGATGATGCTGCAGGCGGTCAGCCCGATCTTGCTCCACAGGAACCAGCGCGGCCCCTGTCCCAGCAGGAAGCGCATGACGATGTTGAGCTCCTCCGCGCCCGCCGCCAGCAGGTTCAGCGTCAGCAGCGCATCCGCGCAGCTCATCAGCAGGATGGCCAGCGTGAGGTACAGCAGGCCGGGCTCGTGCCAGTCGAGGAAGATGCGCTGCTCATCGCCGGTCCGGCGCCCGGCGCGGCGCCGCGGGCGCAGGCCGCCGTAGAGGAGCGACCAGGCCGACTGCCGCCGGCGGTCCTGGTTGCCGCGCCGCTCGGCCGGCGCTCCGCTGCCACCGGCTGCCGCTGCCGCGGGCAGGATGGATGGCTCGACCGTGCGCGGCACATCCGCTGCCGCCGGCAGCGGCTTCGGGGGAAGCTCGGACAAGGGATGCACCAGGTTGCGATGGAGGCCGCTGATTCTCCCGCAACCGGCGGCGGGGTCCCGTGATGACGGTCTCAGCCACCGGCTGCGGGTGGGCGATCCGCACAACAGCTGGCGGGCGGGCCGCGCAGGCTGCAGGCCCCGGACGGCATCCACCATCCAGGCACCGCCTGTTTGCGATGTGGTACCCCGGCCGCGATTCGAACGCGGGACCTTCCGCTTAGGAGGCGGACGCTCTATCCCCTGAGCTACCGGGGCACTGGATGGGAGGGCGGTGATTCTAGCCGATCACCGTGACCAGCACCCGTCGATGATGGGCTACGGTGCGGTGTTCCCAGAGATAGATCCCCTGCCAGCTGCCAAGCGCCAGCCGCCCGCCGCTCACCGGCACCACCAGCGAGCTGCCGGTGAGCACGCTGCGCACGTGCGCCGGCATGTCGTCGGGCCCCTCGGCCACGTGCCGGAACAAGGGGTCGCCATCGGGGGCAAGGCGCGCCATGAAGGCCTCGAGGTCGCGGCGTACTTCGGGGTCGGCATTCTCGCAGAGCATCAGCGAGGCGCTGGTGTGCTGCAGGAAAATGTTGCAGATACCTGTCCCGACACGGGATGCCGCCACCAGCGCCTGCACCTGCCCGCCGATGTCGGTGCTGCCACGCCCGCGCGTGGGCACGTCGAAGCCATCCTGGTAGACCATGCCCAACACACCTGCCGCGGAGCCGGGCATTGTAGAGTAGCCGCATGACCCCCGAACGTTTTGCACGGCTCAAGGCGGCGATCGAGCGCCGCCAGCCCGACCTCACGGTGCTCTGCGAGGACGTGCACAAGGGGCACAACATCTCCGCCATCCTGCGCAGCTGCGATGCGGTCGGCATCGGCCGGCTGCACGCCGTCTCCCCCGGCGGTGAGTGGCGGCGCTACCGCGGCATCTCGGGTGGCAGCCACAAATGGGTGGAAAGCCACGACCATCCCAGCATCATGGCTGCGGCAGAATACTTACATAACCATGATTATCATATCGTTGCAGCACATTTCTCCGAGGCTGCAATCGATTATCGCGACTGGGACTTCACCCGCCCGACGGCGCTCCTGCTGGGTGCCGAGCGGCTGGGGGTGGGCCAGGCCGCGGCGGCGCTGGCCGATGCCCACATCATCATCCCCATGCGCGGGCTGGTGGCCTCGCTCAACGTCTCGGTGGCGGCCGCGGTGATCCTCTACGAGGCGGCAAGGCAGCGCGAGGCAGCCGGCTTCTACGCGCACCCGCGGCTCGATGCCGAAATCCGCAGGCGCCTGCTCTTCGAATGGAGCTACCCGGCGGTGGCACGCCACTGCCAGGTCCATGGCCTGCCCTACCCGGCGCTCGATGCCGAGGGTTTCATTGCCCGCCGGGAACTGGCGGCATCGCTGCGCCGGCATCGGCGGCAGGCACGAAAGGCTCGCCGTATTTCAGGCGCAGGGTCTTGACCTTGCCGTACCAGGGGATGCTGACGATGTAGAGGTTGTCGTGCTCGCCGCTGGCCATCGGCGGCAGCCTCTTGCTGCCGTGGAGCTTCTCGATCAGCCTGGGCAGCGGCTCGCTGTGGGTGACCACCAGCACCACCTTGCCCTTCCACTCGCCGAGGATGTGCTTCACCAGGCTCTTGACGTCGGCGACATCGGCCACCTGCACCTCGAGCCCCAGCCGTTCGGCAAGCGGCGCGGCGGTCTCCTGCGTGCGCCGGTACTGGGTGGCGAAGATGGCATCCACGCCCGCCACCACGTCGGCCTCGCCGAGCAGGCGCGCCAGCTCCACCGCCCGCGCCCTGCCCGCCGCCGACAGGCCGGGATCGCTGCTGCCGTCCTGCGCCACCTCGGCATGGCGGATGAAGATGACCGTGGTGGTCGCCTGCGACTCGAAGAACCAGGCCAGCGCAAAGGCCAGCATCAGGAACACCAGCACGGTGGCCTGGCGGCGCAGCCGGCGCTTGCGGCGGCGGCGCTCCTCGGGGCTCATGCTGGCACGGCTCCTAGCCAAGATCGGCCTCGAGCATGGCCAGCGGCACCGGTGCCGGCAGCGGCAGGATGCGGCGCAGCTTCAGCCCGGCAGCCTCGAAGAGGCGGCGGAACTCCGCCTCGGTGCGCTCGCGCCCGCCGGTCAGCGCCATGATGTTGACGTCCATGAACTTGTTGGGGTCGGGCTCGTTGCCCGGCTTCATGATCGCATCGATCAGCAGCACGCGGGCCTGGTTGCGCAGCGCCTCGCGGCAATGCTTGAGCAGCACCAGTACGTGCGCATCATCCCAGTCGTGGACGATGCGCTTGAGGATGTAGAGATCGCCGCCCGGCGGGATGGACTTGAGGAAGTCGCCCGGCGCCGCCTCCCAGCGCCCCGCATGGCGCTCGCCGGCCAGGTGCTCGGCCTCGGCCGCCACCTGCGGCAGCTCGCAGAGCACCCCGTAGACCTGCGGATGACGGTCGAGGATCGCCGCCAACAGGCCGCCCCGGCCACCACCCACGTCCACCACGTAGGGGAAGTCGCCGAAGGGATAGTTCTCCGCGATGATCGGGTTCTCGATCTGCGACAGCCGTGCGGTGGAGCGGTCGTAGATGGTGTTGATCTCGGGGTGGGAGCCGAGGTACTCGAAGAAGGACTGCCCGTGGGCGCGATCGAAGGCGGTCACCCCGGTGCGCAGCATCTCCGGGATGTGCTCGTAGGTACGCCACAGCAGGTCCTGCCAGGGGCGGCGCAGGCGATCGCGCACCGAACCCGGCACGTTCATGCGCAGGAACTCCCCGCGCGGGGTCAGCCGGAAGCGCCCGGTGTCGTCCTCGGCAAAGAAACCGAAGGAGGCAAGGAAGCGCAGCATGCGGTACAGGGTCTCGTCGTGCACCCCGGCGCCCGCGGCAAGCTCCGCCGCGGTCTTCGGCCCCGGGCCCAGGCGGTCGGCGATGCCCTGCTCGGCCACGGTGACCAGGCAGCGCACCAGCAGCGCATGCGCATACAGCTCCTGCAGAAACAGCGCCGTATCGGCGCCCGGGTCCAGCGGACCTGGATCGATCATCGCAGCCTTGCCCCGTGGATTGGCGGAGAGGGAGGGATTCGAACCCCCGGGAGGCGCAAGCCCCCAACGGTTTTCAAGACCGCCGCATTCAACCGCTCTGCCACCTCTCCGTATCGCGACACCCGGTGCGCCGCGCACCGGCAGCACCCCCCGTAGCCGGGGCGAATTGTCCGCTGCCGTGCACCCGGGGTGCAAGCACGGCGGGGCTTGCAGTGACCACCCAGCCGGCGGCGGGACTATCTTCTCCGAGCCCGGTTTGGCAGGATGACGGTGCATCCAAGTGGCTACGGCGCCATCTGCCAGCAGATCCCGGCCGGCCACGACGCGATGCAAGCCCAAAACAACCAACAAGAACCGGGGAACCTGCCGTCATGGACATCAACGTCAACCGAACGCTCCTGCCACTCGCCGCCTCGCTGGCGCTGGGCCTGGTGGCACAGCACGCCACTGCCGCCACGATCTCGACCAGCGTCGTCATCCCCACCGTTTCGGGCAGCGGCTACACACCGGCAATTCCGGTTTCGGGGCTGGCGCAGTTCGATCCGGCCAACGGCACGCTCACGGGCATCGAGCTCGGCCTGCATGTCGAAAGCTTCGACGCCACGCTGGGACTCGGCAGCTGGAATGATCCCGGGACCGGCGCCCAGTTCGAATCCGCCTATCTGCCCATGCAGATTTCCATCGATGTGCGGCTTCCCGGCGGCGGCGGACTGCTGTTCGCGTCGACCTCCTTCGGCGGCTTCATTTTCGATGAGGCCGGCACCATCAGCGCGGTCGGGGTGCCGGGCGACCCGGTGGTCGAGGATGCAACGGCGCGCCTGGCAGACTACGGCCTGCTCTCGAGCTTCATCGGCACCGGTGATGTTTCCATCCTCGGCCTCGGGATCTTCAGCTTCGGCTACCCCGGGATGGTCAACCTCGATGATGGCACCACCACGGATGGCACCCCGTACATCGGTTCCTTCGATGTCGGCCCCTCCACCATGAGCATCAACTACATCTACACGCCAGCCGTCGTACCGCTGCCGGCAGGCGTGTGGCTGCTCGGCTCCGCGCTGCTGGGCCTGGCAGGCATCCGGCGGCGGATGGCCTGAGCCCGGGTTCCGCTCAGCCAGGCCGCGCAAGCCCTGACAAAAGGAAAGGGGACAGGCCCGTGGCCCGTCCCCTTGGCTGACTGGCTGTCGCGCCAGCCATGATCGCAATGCCTCGGCAGCCTGCGGCTACCTCAGCCCATGGCAAGGCTCCGCCGCCGCACGATGCCCATCAAGCCCAGCGCCGAACCCAGCAGCCAGACGGCGCCGGGCAGGGGGACGGCGGCTATCTGGACCCAAGCATCCGTATAGGCATTATCTCCGTTCTGCAGGGTCAGGATGGCCTCCGCACCGATCCCGTCAGCAGCCGAGCCAACCAGCTCGTGAAGCAGCGTAAGGTTGAGAAGAAGTTCCCACGAGCTGATATAGCCCTTGTCCTCGTCATAGACCCACATCATGCGGGCAGCCTTGTCGATTGGCTGGCCACCCGCGGAAAAGCCGGAGATGGTCATGTGGCTCGCCTTTTCGAGCGACTGCAGCTGCCCGGAGGTGCTTTGCCAGAAACTGGCGCTGTTGTAGGCAGAGGTCTTGAACTGGATGCCCTTGGTGACGTCACCCAGACTACCCAAGCCATTTCCGTCTCCCGGCGCAACCGTGCTAGGTGCCCAGCCGCCTGCCGTACCGAACTTCACCTGTGGCTTGACCCTTACATTTGGTGTCGAGGGCGTTGGCAGGAGCCCATTGACCGTACCGCCGGTGAACGAGGACCAACCCGCCTCGGTAGCCGTGATATCCCTGAAAATGCCGCCGACGGCCACCACCGTATCACCCGCATCCCACGAGGTCAGCCCGTCGCTGATTTCAAGGTTTGAGCCCGCCTCGATCGTGAACGCGAGGCCGTAGGCATCGTAGGCATAGAGCGCACGTGGAGTATTGGGACTATCCTCCACGTAAACGCCGGTCTCGAGCGAATTGCCGTGCAGGACAAAGCCGTCCATCGATGGATCGCCCGTGATCGACAGCGCCTGCGCCGCACCCGCCAGCAGCAGCGGGCCTGCTGCCAGCAACATCTTCCCCATGAACCCTTGCATGACATTCCTCCTGTGCCAAACCACGAACCCCTTGCTTGCCGCGAGCCGCACGGCTGCCCGGATGAACGCACGCACCACCGGGGGCTGCGGCATCACGGCGTGGTCACAGGCTAGCGGGCAGGCAGGGGTGCTTCCGTTCGCTTTCGCACACAGGTGCCTGCACGGGCGGCAGGCAAGATGCGCCGGGCAAGGGAGGCAGGTGCCGGCGAGGCACCTCAGGCCGGGATGATTTGCTCCATTCCCCCCATGTAGGGCCGCAACACCTCGGGGATGCGGATGCTGCCATCGGCCTGCTGGAAGTTCTCCATCACGGCGACCAGCGCGCGCCCCGCGGCGACGCCCGAACCATTGAGCGTGTGCACCAGCTCGGGCTTGCCGGTCTCGGGGTTGCGCCAGCGCGCCGCCATGCGCCTGGCCTGGAAGTCGAGGAAGTTGCTGCAGGAGGAGATCTCGCGGTACTTGCCCTGCCCCGGCAGCCAGACTTCGAGGTCGTAGGTCGTGGCGGAGCCGAAGCCGATGTCGCCGGCGCACAGCGCCATTACCCGGTAGGGCAGCCCGAGCCGCTGGAGGATCGCCTCGGCGTGGCCGGTGAGCGCCTCCAGCGCCGCCCAGGAATCGGCGGGGCGCACCACCTGCACGATCTCCACCTTCTCGAACTGGTGCTGGCGGATCATGCCGCGGGTGTCCTTGCCGTAGGAGCCCGCCTCGGAGCGGAAGCAGGGGGTGTGCGCGGTGAGCTTGAGCGGCAGCTCGCCCGCCTCGAGGATGCGCCCGCGCACGAGGTTGGTAAGCGGCACCTCGGCGGTGGGAATGAGGTAATAGCCCTGCTCGCCCTCCACCGCGAAGAGATCGGCGGCAAACTTGGGCAGCTGGCCGGTGCCCTGCAGGCTGGCCGCATTGGCGAGGTAGGGCACGTACATCTCGGTGTAGCCGTGCTCGCCGCTGTGGGTGTCGAGCATGAACTGGATGAGCGCGCGCTGCAGCCGGGCGAGCGGCCCGTGCATGACGGCGAAGCGCGAGCCGGTGATGCGCCCGGCGGCCTCGAGGTCGAGCCCGAGCCTGGCGCCGAGGTCGACATGGTCCAGCGGTTCGAAGCCGAACTCGGCCGGCGCGCCCCAGCGGCGCACTTCCTGGTTGGCGGACTCGTCGCGCCCCTCGGGGACCGACTCGTGCAGCAGGTTGGGCAGCCCGAGCTGCAACTCGTCGAGCTGCTGCTGCAGCGCCTGCAGCCCACCCTCCGCGGCCGCAAGCTCCGCCCCCAGGTGCTCCACCTCGGCCAGCAGGGGGGCGATGTCCTCGCCCTGCGCCTTGGCGCGGCCGATGCCCTTCGACTTGACGTTGCGCTCGTTGCGCAGCTGTTCGACCCGCTGCTGCAGCTCGCGGCGCCCCTCCTCCAATGTGCGGAAGGCGGCCACATCGAAGCGGAAGCCGCGGCGCGCGAGGTTGGCGGCCACCTGGTCGGGATCGGAACGCAGCAGGCGGGGGTCGAGCATGGTCGTGGTTCTCCGGCGGGCGGGCATGCCCGGCGCGCATTCTACCCGCAAGCGCCGCCTATGCCGGCCCGGGCTTCGCCGGCTTGCCTGGCTTGCCCTGCTTGCCGGCCGCGCGGTTGCGGGCGCGCAGCTCGGCGAGCTTGTCGGCGATCTTCGCCTCCATGCCGCGCCCGGTGGGCTCGTAGTAGCGCCGCTCGGGCAGCCCATCGGGCAGGTAGCGCTCGCCCGCCGCGAAGCCCTCGGGCTCGTCGTGCGCATAGCGGTAATCCTTGCCGTGGCCGAGCTCCTTCATCAGCCTGGTCGGTGCGTTCCTGATGTGCAGCGGCACCTCGAGCGAGCCGTATTGGCGCACATCCTTCTGTGCGGCGAGGAAGCCCTTGTAGACTGCATTGCTCTTCGCCGCGCAGGCGAGGAACACCACCGCCTGGGCGATGGCAAGCTCGCCTTCGGGGCTGCCGAGGCGCTCGTAGGCGTTCCAGGCCTCGAGCGTCATGGTCAGTGCGCGCGGATCGGCGAGCCCGATGTCCTCCACCGCCATGCGCACCACGCGGCGGGCCACGTAGCGCGGATCGCAGCCGCCATCGAGCATGCGCGCCAGCCAGTAGAGCGCGGCATCGGGATCGGAGCCGCGCACCGCCTTGTGCAGCGCCGAAATCTGGTCGTAGAAGGCATCGCCGCCGCGGTCGAAGCGCCGCCAGCCACCGGCCACCACCTGCTCGATCGTCTCCGCGCCAGCCTCGTGCGGTTCGGCGCCGGCCGCATGCTCGACGCCCACGGCCAGGTCGAGCAGGTTGAGCGCGCGGCGCGCATCGCCATCGGCCGCCTGCGCGATGGCCTCCAGCGCGGCATCACCGAAGCCGATGCCGAGCGTGCCCAGCCCGCGCTCGCGGTCGACCAGCGCACGGCGCAGCAGCACGACGATGTCCGCCGGCTCGAGCGCGCGCAGCACGTAGACGCGGGCACGCGAAAGCAGCGCGTTGTTGAGCTCGAAGGAGGGATTCTCGGTGGTGGCGCCGATGAAGATCACGGTGCCATCCTCGACGAAGGGCAGGAAGGCATCCTGCTGCGCCTTGTTGAAGCGATGCACCTCGTCGAGGAACAGCACGGTGGGCTGCGAGGGATCGCCCTGCGCGACGGCAATCGCCTCGCGCACGTCCTTGACCCCGGCAAGCACCGCGGAAAGTCCGATGAAGCGTGCGCCCGTCGCCTGCGCGATGAGCCGCGCCAGCGTGGTCTTGCCGGTGCCGGGCGGCCCCCAGAGGATGGCCGAGTGCAGCGGGCGTGCCTGGATCAGGCTGCTGAGCGGCTTGCCGGGGCCAAGCAGGTGTGCCTGCCCCACCACCTCGTCGAGGTTGCGCGGGCGCATGCGATCGGCCAGCGGCTGCCAGCCTGCCGCCACGCCCTCCCCGGCACCGCTATGGGGGTGGGCAGGCGTCATTCATGACGGGCCGGCGCCGAACAGCGCCTCGAGCCGCCCGCACCAGTGGCGCAGGCCGACGCTGGCCAGCAACCAGCCGGCGGCAATGCCCGCAAGATCGGCGACCACGTCCCAGGGGTCGGCCGAACGATACGGGAAGAAGCTCTGCAGCAGCTCGATCAGCAGGGCATAGAGCACGAGGCCGACCAGCAGCCGCAGCAGCTTGCCATCCCTGACCATGCCGAGGAACCACACCGTGAGGAAGGCAAAGGCCAGCATGTGCAGGAGCTTGTCGCCCTCGCTGACCGGGATCGGCGCCCGCATGGGCAGCAGCGCCAGCCCGAGGATGGCCAGCAGCCCGAGCAGACCGCTGCCCAGCCAGAACCACTTGTAGCGCAAGGGCAGCATCGCCACTCAGAGATCGCTTTCCTCGATGACATCGGCGCCTTCCGGCACCACGAAGCGGAAACTGTCCACACCGACGGGAACATTGAGCCGCACCTCGCTGAAGATCAGGTGCGTCTGCTGCCCCAGCCGGTCGTCGAGCACCAGCTCGGCCGGCTGCTCCCCCGCAAAGGCCACCGCCACGGCGGCAAAATCGGCATCGGCGGCGCGCGGCCGCAGCCTGACCCAGGCCAGCCTGCCGCTCTTCCAGCTGTCGACGGGTTCGAAGCGCTCGAGCACCGAGCGGTCCCCGGTCAGCAGTGCAGCGGGGGTTTCGCCCATCGCATCGCCGAGCGTCCTGATGGTGACCTGGTCGAGGTCCGCCTCATACAGCCACAGACGCTCCCCATCGGCCATCACCACGCGCTCGTGGGGGCGTTCATAATCCCAGCGGAAGCGCCCCGGCCGTGCCAGCAACACCCTGCCCCCGGCCTGTTCGACCAGTTGCCCTTCGCCATCGCGCACCTCCTGCCTGAAGTCGGCGCGCATGGAGTGCACCTGCTCGAGGAAGGACTCCAGGCGCTGCATGCCATCGCCCGCCGGAGCAGGTGCCGCCTGGGCAAGGGGCAATGCGAGGATGGCGAGCAACGCAGCGGCCGGCCAGGGGAATCTGTTGAGCATGGTCTCAGGCTTCGGGGGGTGGGGGAGCAAGCACTTCACGCGAGCCATTGGACTGCAGCGGGCCGACCAGCCCCGCCTGTTCCATGGTTTCCACCAGGCGCGCCGCCCGGTTGTAGCCGATCTTCAGCCGGCGCTGCACCCCGGACACCGAGGCGCGGCGGGTTTCGACGACCACCTGCACAGCCTGGTCGTAAAGCGGGTCGGCCTCGCCATCGCCATTCTCGCCACCCGCGGGCTCGCCGGAGATGCCCGGGATCGGGGTGGAAGGCCCCTCGAGGACCTCGTCGAGGTATTGCGGACCGGCCACCCCCTTGAGCTGGGTGGTGACCCGGTGCACTTCCTGGTCGGAGACGAAGGCGCCGTGCACGCGCAGCGGCGCCGCGGTGCCGGGGGCCATGAACAGCATGTCGCCATGCCCCAGCAGGTGCTCGGCGCCGCTCTGGTCGAGGATGGTGCGCGAATCCACCTTGGCGGAAACCTGGAAGGCGATGCGGCAGGGAATGTTGGCCTTGATCAGCCCGGTGATGACATCCACCGAGGGGCGCTGGGTGGCGACGATCATGTGGATGCCCGAGGCGCGCGCCTTCTGCGCCAGGCGGGCGATCAGCTCCTCCACCTTCTTGCCGACGATCATCATCATGTCGGCCAGCTCGTCGATGATGACGACGATGAAGGGCAGCGGCTGCAGCGGCTCCGGCTCCGCGGGGATGCCATCGGCAGTGTTGGGCGGGAACGGGTCGGGGATGCTCTCGCCCTTCTCCTGCGCGGCGCGGATCTTGCGGTTGTAGCCGGCGATGTTGCGCACGCCGAGCGCCGCCATCAGCCGGTAGCGGCGGTCCATCTCCACCACGCACCAGCGCAGCGCATTGGCGGCATCCTTCATGTCGGTCACCACCGGGCAGAGCAGGTGCGGGATGCCCTCGTAGACCGAAAGCTCGAGCATCTTCGGGTCCACCATGATGAGGCGGACTTCCTCGGGCCTGGCCTTGTAGATCAGGCTCAGCACCATGGCATTGATGCCCACCGACTTGCCCGAGCCCGTGGTGCCCGCGATCAGCAGGTGCGGCATGCGCTGCAGGTCGGCCACCACCGACTTGCCGGCGATGTCCTTGCCGAGCGCAAGCGTCAGCGGCGAATGCATGTCCTCGTAGGCCCGCGAGCGCAGGATCTCGCCGAGCGTGACCAGCTCGCGGGTCTCGTTGGGAATCTCCAGCCCCACGGTGGACTTGCCGGGGATCACCTCGACCACGCGCACGCTGACCGCCGAGAGCGAGCGCGCCAGGTCCTTGGCAAGGCTGCTGATCTGGCTCACCTTGACGCCGGGCGCCGGATTGAGCTCGAAGCGGGTCACCACCGGGCCCGGGTGCACCGAGACCACCTCGACCTCGACGCCGAAATCGCGCAGCTTCATCTCCACCAGCCGCGACATGGCCTGCAGCCCCTCGGTGGAGTAGCCGGGTGCCTGCTGCGGCGGGTCGTCGAGCAGCGACAGCGGTGGCAGCTCGCCCGGCGCCAGCTGCTCGAAGAGCTTGACCTGGCGCTCCTGCTCCACGCGGCTGCCCGTCTCGGGCGGCTTGACCACCGGCTCGATGCGCGGTGGCGCCTTCTTCTCCACCTTCCTGCGCTCGGCCCGCACCGACTCCTGGCGCTGCTCCTGCGCCTGCTTGATGTCGGCCCGCTCGCGGGCCTGCTGGCTGAAATGACGCAGGCGCTCGATGCCATCGAGGATGTGGCGCCCGATGCCATCCATCAGCGCCAGCCACGAGAGCCCGGTGAACAGCGACACCCCGGCCAGCCACAGCGCCAGCAGCAACAGGGTGGCGCCCACGCTGCCCAGGCTGCCGGCAAGCCCCGTGCCGACCAGCTCGCCGAGCGCGCCACCGGCCGACTGCGGCAGACTGCCCGCCGCAAAATGCAGCGTGCCGAGGCCACAGCTGCTGAGCAGCGTCAGCACGAAGCCGCCGAGCCGCGTGCCGAGCAGGGTGCGGTCCAGCGGCCCCGGCAACCTGCGCATGCTGAAGACCAGCCAGCCGGCCAGCGCCATCATCGCCGGCAGCAGGTAGGCCGGCCCGCCGAAGAGGCTGAAGGAAATATCGGCAAACCAGGCCCCGCCCGAGCCGATCTGGTTGCGCACCGGCAGGCCGTCGCCGGTCTGGCTGAAGCCCGGGTCGCGCGGGTCGTAGCTGACGAGTGCCACCAGCATGATGAGCGCGAGCGCACCCAGCACCCACAGGGCGGACTCCCGCAGTGCATTGACCGCAGACTTCATGGGCGCACTGTCGCCGTCGAGCCGGGCTGCTTTGCTCACCTGGAATATCGCAACAAAAACCACACGATGGCCACCCGGGAAAGGCGGCTGGCGGGCATCATAGCAGCAAGCGGCCGGGGCTTCGAAACGCCGCGGATCGCGCCCCGGCGGCGTGGCCCGGCGCCGCATTCTTGCCTACACTAGCCGGCCCCAAGCCGCC
The DNA here is from genome assembly GCA_019454675.1 of Gammaproteobacteria bacterium. Classification (GTDB taxonomy): domain Bacteria; phylum Pseudomonadota; class Gammaproteobacteria; order Steroidobacterales; genus QUBU01. The sequence goes on from JACFNV010000060.1 coordinate 12,984, forward strand.
GCAGCCCGCCCGAGGATGACCCGATGGCCGAAGCCCAGCACGCCCGACTCCTGATCCTCGGCTCCGGCCCGGCCGGCTACACCGCCGCCATCTACGCGGCACGCGCCAGCCTGCAGCCGGTGCTGATCACCGGGCTCGAGCAGGGCGGGCAGCTCATCAACACCACCGAGGTCGACAACTGGCCGGGCGGCGTCGAGGGCCTGCAGGGCCCGCAGCTCATGGAACAGTTGCGCGAGCATGCGGCCCGGCTCGGCGTGCAGATGGTCTTCGACCACATCGAGCAGGCCGAGCTGCAGGCCCGTCCACTGCGGCTCACCGGCAGCGGCGGGCAGGCCTACACCGCCGATGCGCTGATCGTCGCCACCGGCGCATCCGCCCGTTACCTGGGGCTGCCCAGCGAGACCGCCTACCGTGGCAAGGGCGTTTCCGCCTGCGCCACCTGCGATGGCTTCTTCTACAAGGGGCGCGAGGTGGCGGTGGTCGGTGGCGGCAACGTGGCGGTCGAGGAAGCGCTCTACCTCGCCAACCTGTGCAGCCGGGTGACCCTGATCCACCGGCGCGACAGCCTGCGCGCGGAGAAGATGCTGCAGGAGCGCCTGCTGGCGCGCGCCGCGGGCGGCAACATCGAGATCCTCTGGAACCACGAGGTGGCGGAGGTGCTGGGCGATGATTTCGGCGTCACCGGGCTGCGGCTGCACGACAGGCACGGCGGCGGCCAGCGCGAGATTCCGGTGCACGGCCTGTTCATCGCCATCGGCCACGACCCCAACACCGGCATCTTCGCCGGCCAGCTCGAGATGCACGACGGCTACATCGCCGTGCGCTCCGGGTTGCAGGGCAATGCCACGGCAACCAGCGTGCCCGGCGTGTTCG
>JACFNV010000061.1 GCA_019454675.1 Gammaproteobacteria bacterium
AGCGCCGGCCAGACGCCGCGCACCGAGACCCGCGCCGTCTCCGGCGTCACCTGGATGCCGACCGCCCGGGCAGTGAACAACTCGAGCGCCAGCAGGCCGAGCAGCGCCATGCCCGCGTACAGCCACCATGGGCGGCGCCGGCTCGCGACCGGGGCCGCTGCGGGCTGCTGCGGGCCGCGCGGCACGATGACCGGCCCGGCGCTCGCCACCTCGGCTGGCGTCGGTGGCAGGGTTGCATAGCCGGCATCCGCATAGCTCACCACGAAGCGCAGGCTGTCGCCGTCGAAGCGGCAGCCGATGCGCAGCGCCCCGCTGCCGATGACATCGCCATCGCTCAGCCAGCGCGTGGCGGTGGCGGGCTCGCCATTGACATCGAGCGCCGTGCCGGCCGCGCCGCTGGGCTGCAGGAAGGGACGGCCGTCGAGGCTGCCGATGAAGCCGGCGACATCCTCGCCGACCGGTCCCGGCACGCGGATATGCGCCGTGCTCGCGCTGCCGATGCGGATGGGCAGCTCTTCCGGCAGCAACTCGCGGCTGCCCGCGGGCGATTCGATGATCAGCTTCTGGTTCAGATCGCATCCTCGCAGCGCACCACCACCGGCGTGCGCTCGCCATCCGGCAGCACCCGGAACTGGCGGCGGACATCGCGATAGCCCGGGCGCGCGCCCACCACCGTGTACAGGCCCGGGCGCAGCTCCAGCGTGCGCGAGGCGAAGCTGCCGAGCCGGCCCACCTTGAACAAGGTGACCTCGGTGAGGTTGTCGGATTCCAGCACCACCGGCACCGGCCTGGCGGCCACCGCCAGCAGCTGCTCGAGTTCGGCAAGCTGCCCGGCCAGCACCGGCCCGGCCGGCGTCACCGCGCGTGCCGCCGCCAGCGTGGCGCGGGCGCGGGCCAGCACCGCATCATCGTTGAAGAGATCGGCGCTGGCGAGCTCGCGGCGCAGGGCCGAGTCGAGTTCGCTGCGGCTGCGTGCGCGCGCCGCGCCCTCGCTGGCAGCCACCAGCTGCGGGCCCGCGGCCTGCAGCCGTTCATAGGCCTGCAGCGCCTCGGCCCAGCGTTCGGCCCGCTCGAAGCCCTCGGCCTGCGCCTGCAGGCTGGCAAGCCGGGCAAGCTCCTGGTCGGCATCGAGCTGCGCGAGGGCGCCCCCTGCGGCGGCATCCCCGGGACGCGCCTGCAAGGCCGCGGCATAGGCCGTGCGCGCCGCTGCGGGGCGGCCGGCAGCCTGCTCGGCCAGGCCGCGCGCCATCTGTGTTTCGTAGGTTTCGCGTGCCGCCTCCTGCGACAGGCGCCTGAAGCCGGTCGCAGCCTCTGATGAAGCGGGATCGAGCGCAGCGGCCTCGCGGTACAGGGCGAGCGCCTGCGACCGCTGGCCAGCGGCTTCCGCCGTCATCGCGCGGCCGAGCAGCCCGAGCAGCTGGTCGAGCCTCGCGGCACGCTCCAGTCCGCGCCGCGCTCCGGCATCAGCGGGGGCCACCGCCAGAGCCTGCGTGAAGGCGGCCGTCGCCGCTGCCTGCTGCCCATCGCGCAGCGCCGCCTCCCCCGCTGCCAGCGCAGCGGCCAGCACCTGCGGCGCGCTGGCCTGTATCGTCCCCGCCAGAGCGGTGGCAGCCCGATAACCCTCGAGCGCCGCCGCCAGCTCACGCCCGCGATAGGCGGCATCGGCCAGCTGCGCCTGTTCGCGCAGCCGGCCCCAGTCGGCCCCCGCCCAGCGCTCCGCCCCCGCCTTGCCGAGCTCGTCATCGAGCCGCAGGAACTCGCCGAGCGCGGCGTCGACCGCCGCCTGCGAGACAGGCGCCGCCACGGCTGCCGGGGCCATCACCGGCGGCGATGCCTCGGCGGGCGCGGCCACCTGCGCCGCCGGCACGGTAGCCGGGGCGCGCTCCTGCATCCAGCCCGGCAGGTAGGCGATGACCAGCACCGCCAACGCCAGCAGCACCAGCAGGCCGCCATAGACCACCGTCGCCGGCAGTCCCTTGCGGACAGCCGTGGCCGACGGAGTCGCGGCCGCCCGGCGTTCCACGGGCAGGATCGGCAGTGGCGTCGGGCCGGCGGCCGCCAGCAGCTCGAGGAAGGCGGCGCGCACCGCGGCGGCGCTCACCGGCCGGCGCGCAGCCTCCTTGTCGAGCATCGCCGCCAGCAGCAGGCGCAGCGAAGGCGGCAGCGGCACGCCGCCAAGATCGCTGTGCGGGATCCGCGCCGCCTCGGTGCGGATGCGCCCGGCGCTGGCGCCGGGATGGAACGGCGGCTGGCCGCCCAGCAGCTCGACCGCCAGCGCGCCGAGGCCATAGATGTCATCGGCCACCGCGGGCACCTGCCCGTCGAGCTGCTGCGGGCTCATGTAGGGCAGCGTGCCGCCATGCTGCCAGGCGCCGCTGCCGAAGTCGCCGAGCAGCCAGCGGCCATGCCGGTCACGCAAGACGTTGGCGGGCTTGAGGTCGCGGTGCACGATGCCCTGGCGATGCACGTGCTCGAGCGTGTCGGCCAGCTCCGCGAGCGCGGCGAGGATGGGTTGCCAGCCTGCCCCGCGCAGCGCGCCGAGGTCGCCGCCCTCGACACAGGGCATCAGCACCGCGGCGGGCGGGCCGGGCAGCCATTCCAGGGGTCGCAGGATGCCGGGATGGACCAGCGCACGCGCCTGCTCGAAGCCCGCGTGCAGCAGCGTGGCGGCGGTCTCGCCTTCACCAGCCAGCTTGAGCGCCAGGCGCTGGCCGCCGGCATCCTCGACCATCCAGACCGTGCCGCTGCCACCGCTGCCAAGCGGCTGCAGCAGGCGGAAGCGCCCGGCCACCATCCCGCCCGCCGCCAGCACGGGCGGGCATTGCCGCGCTTCAGCCATCGCCCGCCCGCACGCCGGCGGTGGGTGGCGGCAGGCCGGTTTCCTTCTCGTAGATCTCGCGCAGCAGCTGCCGCCATTCCTTGTAGCGCTCCTCGGCGCTCCCGGTGAGGCGCAGCGTCTGCCCCTCCACCTCCACCACCAGCGGCTCGGCCTCGGCCTCCAGCGAGCGTCCCTGTTCGCGGATGCCCTCGCGGCTGATGGTGGCCTCGGCCGACTTGCCCATGCCTGCCTTGATGCCCTCGATGCCGCCCATCACGCCGACCATGGTGATGGCGCTGTTGCTGCCGCCATGGCCCTCGTAGAGCACCGCACCGAGGATGGCGGCCCCGCCCAGCAGGTAGCGCCACATGGCCGAGCGCTTGAGGTCCTCGTAGCGGATGGTTTCCTCGCGCGAGACCTTGCGCCACTCTTCATAGGGCTGCGCCAGGTCGTAGTAGAGCGAGGCGTAGTACTCGTTGAGCGTGTCCATCACCGCGTACTCGCGCTCCTGCACCGCGCGCATGCGCGAGAGCATGGGGTCATCGGCGGCCGGCAGGCGCTGCAGGCTGTAGATGCCCTTGCGGTCCTTCGCCAGGTAGCCGTCGAAGGCGGCCGGCACGAGGTCGGCCGCATAGCGCAGCCCGGCGATCTCGTGCAGCGCCTGCAGCTCGCGGGCGGGGAGCTTGCGGCGTGCCGCCAGCAGGTCGTTGGCGATCTGGTTGTAGACGTTCTGGTAGGGATCCTGCGCCTGGTCGCGGTACTTCGAGTAGGCCTTCTCGGGCACCCGGGTACGGTAGCTCTTGTTCAGCCACTCGCGGCCGCTGGCATCCCAGGCACCCGCGCGGATCTCCACCTCGAGGCCGTCGGAGTGGTCGATGCGCCCCCAGACCAGCACATCCACCGAGTCGGATTTCTCGGGCAGCACCCACACCGAGCCCCACTGGCCGCTGGCCTCGAGCGTGGTCTTGAGGTGATAGGGCATGTAGCGCGCCTCGGCACGCCGCACTTCGGGGAACACCAGGCTTTTCGCCTCGCCATCCCCCTCGACGATGCCCGGATCGAAAAGGATGATGCCGACATCGAGCAGCTCGGCCGCCGGCAGCTCGCTCTCGCTGCGCACCAGGGCGATGCTCTCGTAGGCGACGTTGTGCGAGGTGGCGCAACCGGCGAGGAATGCCAGCACGACGGGCAGCAGCCAGCGTCCCGATACGGAGCACGTCGAACGATCCGTCACCATGCGCAGCTCACTTCTTGATCCCGGTGTGCCGGCGGTACTGCTCCCAGAGCGCCTCGCGCACCTTGGGGTCCTTCTCCGCCAGCGCCGCCTCGCGCAGCTGGCGCGCCACCTGGTCCTCGCCGCTGCCATCGGCAGGGATGTCCGGCGGCAACCGCGAGGCCACATCCTCTGCCGGCTGCTGGCCACCGCTCGTATCGGTTCCGCCCGCCGACGGCTGCCCGCCGCCGGCTGCCGTTCCCTCGGCTCCTTCACCGCCAGCCTCCGCGGCGCCGCCACCCGGCATGTCCGCGCCGGCCGCGCCGCTACCGCCAGCACCATCCTGCCGGCCCGTGGATGCACCGCTACCCGTATCCGCCACGCCACCCATGCCGCCCATGCCACCACGAGACCCGCTGCGGCCGGTGGTCGCCACGCCGGCCACCGCCCGTGCGTCGCCCGCCTCGCGGGCCTGGGCGCCCTGCCCCGAGCCCTTGCCGGCGGCAGCCATGGCCTCGCGCTCGCGGGCAATCTCGCCGTCGAAATCACCGAGCGATTTGTCGAAGGCGCCTTCGGGGTCATCGCCACCCCCGCCGCCAAAAGCGCCGGACGCTCCCGTGCCCGTGGTTGCGGTCGTGCCACCGGCGCTCGGCAGGCCACCCGCGGCACCACGGCTGCCCTGGCCCGCCTGCGAACCCATGCCGGCAGCACCGCCCGTGGCGCCTGCCGTGCCCTGGCCGCTGCGCCCCCCGGCCGTGGACTGCCCGGCGGCACCGCCGGTACCGGCGATGCCCCCCTGGTTGCCCTGGCTGCCGGCCCCGCTGCTGCCGGATGATCCGCTGGTGCCACCGCTGCTGCCCGGGATGGCAGCCGGCGAGGAAGAGCCGCCGGACGGCGCCTGCATGCCCGACTGGCTGCAGGCAACCGCCAGCAGGCTGGCCGCCAGCACGCACAGGAAACGCCGGGCCGGTCGATGCATGTTTGCCAAAGCTTCGCACATGCGGCGGATTATATCGTCCAGCCACGCCCGGAAATGCGGCTGCCGGCACGGAAAACACGCCCCTTCCTGCCGTGCAACAAACGGTCCGGTTCCGCCGTGCTGCAGCCATCTGGTAGCATCAACGGCTTCCGCAACGTTGGCCACCAAACAGGCGAGGATCATCCATGGCGCTGGCGCAGACACTGGCCGAACTGGGCGACAAGATCGGCACCGAGGTGCATGTCAGCGACTGGCTGACGGTCACCCAGGAGATGATCGACGAGTTTGCGCGGGCCACGCGCGACCAGCAGTGGATCCACGTCAATCCGCAGCGGGCGGCGACCGAGTCGCCCTACCGCAGCACCATCGCCCACGGCTACTTCACGCTCTCGCTCTATCCCTACCTGCGCGGCCTCGTCGACGAGTCCAGGCCGCTGTTCCCGGGCGTCAGCAACATCATCAACTACGGCATCAACAAGCTGCGCTTCCCCAACGCAGTGCCGGTGGACAGCCGCATCCGTGCGCGCTGCAAGGTCATTGCCGTGGAAGAGGTGAAGAACAGCCTGCAGCTCACCGAGGAATACACGGTGGAGATCGCCGGCCAGTCGCGGCCCGCCTGCGTGGCCGAATGCATCATGCGACTGTACTTCTGAAGGGCGGCCCAATGTCCACCGACCTCATCGTCGAGCGCCGCGGCGCCGTCCTCCACCTTGTCATCAACCGCCCGCAGCGGCGCAATGCGCTGGCACTGGCACTGCTCGACGCGATCGGCACCACGCTGGCAGGGCACGCGACCGACACCGGCATCCTCTGCGCGGTGATCACCGGCAGCGGCGAGAAATGCTTCGCCGCCGGCGGCGACCTCCAGGAACTCGATGCCGTCCGCTCGGCGGCAGACACCCGCACCATGAGCCGGCGCGGCCGTGCGGCGCTCGACCAGCTGCGTGCCTTCCCGGTGCCCGTCATCGCCGCACTCAACGGCCTGGCGCTGGGCGGTGGCGCCGAGCTCGCGCTCGCCTGCGACCTGCGCATCGCCGCACCCAATGCCGAGATCGGCTTCCTCCAGGCGCAGCTCGGCGTCACCACCGCCTGGGGCGGCGGCATCGACCTCGCGCTCACCGTGGGCGACCGCAGCGCATTGCGCATCCTCGCCACCGCGGCACGCATCGCCCCCGCACGCGCGCTGGACATCGGGCTGGTCGACTGGGTCTGCGCACCCGGCCAGCCACTGGAAGACTGCGTCGAAACCTTCCTCGAGCCCTACCTGTGCCGCAGCCGTGCGGTGCTCGAGGGTTGCAAGGCGCCGGTGGCTACCGCACGCAAGCGCGCCCATGCGGAACTGGCCGCCATCGAGGAAGAGCACTTCATCGCCAGCTGGACCAGCGACGCACACTGGGCGGCAGTGGCCGCCATGAAGAAGGACTGAGCAGCCGCTGGCCGGCGCCGGCCCGGCCCTTCAGCCTTCGCGCAGCTCGCGCCTGAGGATCTTGCCGACGTTGGACTTGGGCAGCGAGTCGCGGAACTCGACGTAGCGCGGCACCTTGTAGGCGGCGAGGTTCTCGCGGCAGATGGCGCGGATGTCGTCGACGGTGGCGCTCATGCCCGGGCGCAGCACCACGAACACCTTGATGGCCTCGCGGGTGCGCTCGTCGGACACGCCGACCGCCGCGGCCTCGAGCACCGCCGGATGCATGGTCACCACGTTCTCGATCTCGTTGGGGTAGGCCTTGAGCCCCGATATCGAGATCATGTCCTTCTTGCGGTCGACGATGCGCATGTAGCCGCCGGCATCCATCACCGCGATGTCACCGGTCTTGAGGTAGCCATCGCGGGTCATGACGCCGCCGGTGGCTGCGTGGTTGCCCCAGTAGCCCTGCATCACCTGCGGCCCCTTGACGCAGATCTCGCCGGGCTCGCCGAGCGCCACTTCCCGCTCATCGTCATCGCGCAGCGAGATGTCTGTACCCGGCAGCGGCAGGCCGATACTGCCGCTCCAGGCCGCCAGGTCGGGCCGGTTGGAGCTGACCACCGGCGAGGCCTCCGAGAGGCCGTAGCCTTCCAGGATCTCGGTGCCGGTCACCGCCGCCCACTGCTTCGCGGTGGCCTCCATCACCGCCATGCCGCCCGCAGAGACGATCTTCAGGTGCGAGAAATCCACGCCCTTGAGATCCGGGTGGCTGGCGAGGTGCTGGTAGAGCGTGTTGACCCCGGTCATGGCGGTGAACTTCCAGCGCCGGAGCTCGCGGATGAAGCCGGGGATGTCGCGCGGGTCGGTGATCAGTATGTTGTGGCCGCCGAGCTCGGTGTAGGCCAGCCCGTTACAGGTGAGCGCATAGACGTGGTAGAGCGGCAGCGCGGTCACCACTACTTCCTCGCCCGGACGGATCGCATCGCCGAACCAGGTGTTGATCTGGCGGAGATTGGCGAGCAGGTTGCCATGGCTCAGCATGGCGCCGCGCGCCACGCCGGTGGTGCCGCCGGTGTATTGCAGGCAGGCAAGGTCCGCGGCACCCAGCTGCACCGGCTGCAGCGTGCCCGCATGATGCAGCACCCTGCCAAAGGGAATTGCCGTCGGCAGCCGGTAGGCCGGCACCATGCGACGCACCCGCCGCACCACGAAGTTGACCAGCTGGCGGCGCGGGAAGGGCAGCATGTCGCCGACCTCGGTGATGATGACGTGGCGCACATCGCTCTGCGCCAGCGCCTCCTCCAGCACCGCACCCGCATTGGCCACCGCGATGATGGCAGTTGCACCCGAATCCTTGAGCTGGTGTGCCAGCTCGCGGGCGGTGTACAGCGGGTTGACGTTGACCGCCACCAGGCCGGCGCGCAACACGCCGTAGAAGGCCACCGGGAACTGCAGCAGGTTCGGCAGCATGATCGCCACCCGCTCGCCGCGCTGCAGGCCGCGCTCTCCCACAAGGTAGGCGGCAAAGCGGCAGCTGAGCTGGTCGAGCTCGGCGAAGCTGATGGTGCGCCCGAGGTTGCTGAAGGCCGGGCGTGCAGCGAAGCGCCGGCAGGCACGCTCCAGCATGCCGACCAGCGAGTCCGCCGGATCGACCTCGATGGCGGCCGGCACGCCGGGCGGGTAGCTCTTCAGCCAGATGGGTTCCATGAAGCCTGCAACGCTCCTATTCAAGGGTGAGTTCGTGCAGCAGCCGGCCTGCGCCATAGACATCCCGCAGCGCCAGCAGCATGGCCGCGGGGTGCACCGACACCGCCCGGTTCAGCCTTGCATCGTAGCCGTAGTCCCCGGCAATGGAATGGAGGTTGCCATCGAAGGCCAGGCCGACCAGCCGTCCCCGTGTATCGATGACCGGGCTGCCCGAATTGCCGCCGACGATATCGTTGCTGGTGCTGAAGTTGAAGCGCGTGCTGCCATCGAGGCGCGACTGCAACTGCTGCCAGCGCGCCGGCAGCCGGAACGGCGGCTGGCCGGTGGCGCGGGCATAAAGCCCGTCGAGGCGGGTGAAGGGCGCGATGTCGCGCCCGTCCTCCCGCCAGCCCTGCACCGCACCGTAGCTCAGCCGCAGCGTGAAACTGGCATCCGGATAGGTGCTGGTGCCCAGCACTGCAAAGCGCGCGCGGGCCAGGCCTTCCTCCGCGGCGCGGATGGGGGCCTCCACTTCGTCCTCGTAGCGGCGGCGCACCGCCAGCGCCGCCGGCTCGAGCCGCAGCGCCAGCATCAGCAGGGGATCGGAGGAGCGCTCCAGCGCCGGCTGCCCGCCATCCCAGATCTGCGCGCGGAAGGCCGGATCGGCCAGCCGCGTCTCGCGCACCAGCCGCCCGGCCAACGCCTGCGGCGACTCGCCGCCCAGCGCCAGCCGCGCCACCGGGTCATCCACGCCGAGGTATTCGACGAGCTTCTCCAGCGAGAAGCCGAGCCGCAGGGCCTCCAGTTCGGGATGCACCGGGCCGGGCGCCAGCAGCTGCTGGCGCAGCAGCGGCAGCGCCGCCTCGGTGAAGCTCCGCTGGCGCTGTTCGTTCGGCTTGCCGCGCTCGCCCGCCAGCCGCACCAGCAGCCGGGCGGCCGTCCCCAGCTCGCCCTGCAGCGCGGCGCCCTGCTCGAGGAAGACATGCCGGTCGTAGAAGCCGCGGTAACGATCGAGCGCGGCGTCTATCTCGTCCCATGCGCCGGCTGCCGCGCGCAAGCTGCCGTCGGCGGCCACCGCGGCGCGCAGCGCCTGCTCCTCGCGCTCCCTGGCGGCGAGGAAGCCCGGCGCCAGCAGGGCGGCCATCTGCTGGCGCCGCACCTTGAAGGCATTCTCGAGCGCGAACAGCGGCACCTCCACCACGCGCGCCTGCTCGCTGCCGCCTGCCGCGAACTGCAGGTAGCGGCCACGCAGCTCCGCCGCGCGCAGCAGCCAGTGCCCGAGGATCAGTTCGCGCTCGAAGCCGAGCTGCGCCGCCGTCTGCAGCCGCTGCGTGCTGCCCGGATGGCCGGCCACGAACACTGGCTCGCCGTCAGCCGCGCCGGCGGCCCGCCAGCGCAGGAAATCGGGCGTGTGTGCAGGCCTGCCATCCACGTACAGGCGCAGCAGCGCGAAATCGAGCGACCAGCGCGGGAACTGGAAGTTGTCGACATCGCCGCCGAAGAAGGCCACCTCGCCCTCCGGCACGAAGACCAGCCGCACGTCGTCATAGCGCCGGTAGCGGTAGAGGAAGTACTGCCCGCCGCCATAAAGCGTGACCGCCTCGCAGGCACGCGGCTCCCCGCGCTGCTGCCCCGCCTGCTCGCAGGCATGCTCCAGCCGCGTGAGCACGGCCTTGCGCCGCTCGTTGGCGCGCGGATCGGCATCATCGCCCACCGCGGCGCGCACGGCGGCGGTGATCTCCTCCATGCCCTCGAGCACCGAGGCCTGCTCCGAGGCGCAGCGCTCCTCGGCACCCAGCTTGCCGGCGAGGAAGCCCGCCGCGCTGATGTCGCGCCCGGGTGTGGACAGCTCGCGCAGGCACTGGCGCACGCAGTGGTGGTTGGTGAGCAGCAAGCCCGAAGACGAGGCGATGGAAGCGGTGCAGCCACCCTCGAGGCGCACGGTGGCGCGGCGTACCCGGGCCAGCCAGCCCGCGGACAATTCGACGCCATGGCGCTCGCGGACCAGCTGCGCAGGCAGGTTGTCGAAGGTCCACATGCCCTCGTCGGCCAGCGTACTGCCGGCCACCAGCAACAGGACCAGCACGAGGAACGGGCTCTTGCGCATCGGTGGCTCCGGCCGGGCGGTGACGGCATTGTCGCACCGCCCATGGGCAGCATGGCAATATACGCGCCGTGACGCGTTCCAGGATTCCCCATTTCTACCGCATGTCTCCCGCGGAGCGCATGCGTGCCGTGCACGAGCGCGGGCTGCTGAGCGATGCCGACCTGGCGCGGCTGTCGAGCGGCCACGCCACGCTCGACATCAACGCCGCCGACAAGATGATCGAGAACGTCATCGGCGTGCTGGGCATGCCGATCGGCCTCGGGCTGAACTTCCTCATCAACGGCCGCGATTACGTGGTGCCGCTGGTGGTGGAGGAGCCATCGATCGTCGCCGCGCTGAGCGCGGCGGCCAAGCTCGCGCGCGGCTCGGGCGGCTTCCGCGCGGAGTCCACGCCGCCCATCCTCATCGGCCAGATCCAGGTCATCGACGTCCCGGACATGGCGCAGGCCAAGTCGGCCTTGCTGGCAAGGCGCCAGGAAATCCTCGACCTCGCCAACAGCTTCCACCCGCGCATGGTGGCGCGCGGCGGCGGCGCGGTGGACATCGAGGTCTGCAGCCACGCGATGAGCAGCACGGACGCGGAAATGCTCGTGCTGCACCTGCTGGTCGATACCCGCGATGCGATGGGCGCCAACCTGGTCAACGGCATGTGCGAGGGCATCGCCTCGCTGGTGGAGGCCATCACCGAAGGCAAGGTCTTCCTGCGCATCCTCTCCAACCTCGCCGACCGCGCACTGGCCCGCGCCGAGGTGACGCTGCCGCCCGCGGCCCTTGCCGGCAAGGGCTACAGCGGCGAGCGGGTGCGCGACGGCATCATCATCGCCGCCGACTTCGCGGTGGTGGACCCCTACCGCGCCGCCACCCACAACAAGGGCGTGATGAACGGCATCGATGCGGTGGCGCTCGCCACCGGCAACGACTGGCGCGCCATCGAGGCGGGTGCGCATGCCTATGCCGCACGCCACGGGCGCTACAGCTCGCTGACGCAGTGGTGGCGCGACGAGCAGGGCAACCTGCGCGGGCGCATCGAACTGCCGATGAAGGTCGGCATCGTCGGCGGCCCGCTGGAGTCCAACCCCGGCGTGGCGATGAACATGCGCCTGCTGGGCGTGGAGAGCGCCCGCGAGCTGGCCGAGGTCATGGCCACGGTGGGGCTGGCGCAGAACTTCGCCGCGCTGCGTGCGCTGGCAACCGATGGCATCCAGACCGGCCACATGACGCTGCACGCCAGGAGCGTGGTCAAGGCCGCCGGGACGCCCGCCGAACTCTTCGACGAGGTCCTCGAGCGCGTGCTCCGCGACGGCGACATCAAGGTGTGGAAGGCGCGGGAGATCCTCGCCGGGCTGCGCGCCGAGCGGGAAGCCGGCCCTGCGGGCCGGCCGCAGCCGCGCGGCGCGGATGCCGAGGCAGGCACCGGTTACGGCAAGGTGATCCTGCTCGGCGAGCACGCGGTGGTCCACGGCCGCCATGCCATCGCCGTGCCGCTGCCGCTGACCACCCGTGCGGTGATCTCGGATGCCGGGCACGGCGTCGAGCTCCTCATCCCGCGCTGGGGCGTCGAGTACCAGCTGGCCAAGCCCGTCGAGCAGCGGCGTTCCTTCGAGCGCGCGGCGGGCGCGATCCTCGACCACCTCGGCCTCACCGACCGCAATCTGCGCATCGAGGTGTTCCCCGACATCCCGCGCGGCATGGGCCTCGGTGGCTCGGCGGCCATCGCGGTGGCCATCATCCGCGCCCTGGACCGCCACTTCGGGCTCGCGCTCAGCGACGAGCGGGTCAACGAACTGGCCCGCCTCTCGGAAGAGATCGCCCACGGCAACCCGAGTGGCATCGACAGCACGCTGGCCACCTGGGGGCAGCCGCTGGTCTACCGCCGCGGCATCCCCCCGCTGGCCGAACCGTTGCACCTTGCCCAGCCGCTGCACCTGGTGATCGGCATGACCCACAGCGAGGGCCTGACGGCGAAGACGGTGGGCCGCGTCGCCGAGGCACGCAAGCGCCACCCGCAGCTCTACGAGCGGATCTTCGACGACATCGATGCCCTGGTATTGCAGGGCCTGGCCGCGCTGCGCGACCACGACCTGCCGGCGCTCGGCGAGCTGATGAACGTCTGCCAGGGCCTGCTCAACGCGCTGCAGGTCTCCACCCCGGAACTCGAGCGGCTGGTCGGCATCGCCCGCGATGCCGGGGCGCTGGGCGCCAAGCTCACCGGCGGCGGCGGCGGCGGCGCCATGGTCGCGCTGTGCGACGGCGATGACAGCCGGGTGCAGCAGGCCATGGAAAGGCACGGCTTCCGTGCGCTGGCCGTCACCATCGATCCCTCGCCGTGAATGCGCTCGGCGCGGCGGCCAACAAGCCGCACGAAGAGCTGATCCTGGTGGATGCCGCGGACCGCGAGCTCGGCTTCCTCAGCAAGGAACGGTGCCACCGGGGCAGCGGCCGCCTGCATCGCGCCTTCTCGGTGTTCCTCTTCAACAGCCGCGGCGAGCTGCTGCTCCAGCAGCGCAGCGCCGCCAAGCCGCTGTGGCCGCTGCACTGGGCCAACAGCTGCTGCAGCCACCCGCGACGGGGCGAGTCGGTGGAGTCTGCCGTGCAGAGGCGCCTTGCCGAGGAGCTTGCGCTCAGCGCCGAGGTCCGCTTCCTCTACAAGTTCGAGTACCAGGCGAGCTACGGCCAGGTGGGCAGCGAGCACGAGCTGTGCTGGGTGTTTGCCGGCTTCACCGATGAGGAACCACGCGTCGATGCGAATGAGGTTGCCGCCTGGCGCCACATTGCCCCCGCAGCCCTGAGCGCCGAGATCGCCGACAACCCGGACATTTTCACGCCGTGGCTGAAGCTCGAGTGGGCCGAGATCAGGGCACACCACCTGCCGGCACTGGCCGGATTGCGGCCGGGAGGCGGCTGAGACCTGCCACCAGGCCCGCGGACCCGGGCCACGACCCGCCACCTCCGATCTTATGTTGAATGCCGGAGACGCCGGATATTTCCCGGTGCTAGATTGATTTCGCAAAGCAACAACGTTTCGGGGGAGAGTCCCATGACCGGTTCCGCACGTTTGATTCTTGGTGGCCTGCTGGGCAGCCTCGCGCTGGGCATGGGCAGCGCCCAGGCAGCCTATATCGGCACGCTCGAATTCATCGAACCCACCGGCGTGGTGGCTGCGACGGACACCATTCCGATATGGCTGCGCTTCACGCTCGACCCGAATTCCGATCCGCTGGCCTTCGACGCCTACACCGACGCGCCCTATGGCCTGGTGCCCGACAGCTACAGCGATATCGATTTCATCGATGAGAACGGCTTTTTTCGCTGGGGTTCGATGACCGACTTGACCAACGCCATCGTCAACACCTCATTCACCTGCAGCGGCACCTTCACGGATGTCTGCAGCCCTGCGGCCTATGAATTCCGCTTCCACATCCCGGACTATGGCGATCCCTCCGCAGCACCAGGCATGGTGATCCGGTCGGAATTGACACTGGCCCCGGGTGACAGCGTGGACTACCTCTTCGGCCAGTTCGTCCCGGTGGGCGGCAGTGCCCCGGCAGGCACCTACAACTTCTTCGGCAGCGCCCTGTTCATCAGGGTCCAGGGTACGGGCATAGGCGTGAGCGG
>JACFNV010000062.1 GCA_019454675.1 Gammaproteobacteria bacterium
AGTTAGCAGTGACGGCCGTGCGTCCCCTAGCTATCCCGCTGATCGGCGAAGAACCGAAAAAAAGGGGCTGCCAGACGGCAGCCCCTTCACGGCCATCGAGCGGCCTCAAAGTTTGAAGTCGTAGGTGAACTCGATGCCGAAGCTGCGACCCTTGCGCAGCGTGCCGAAGAAGGCGCGCGGCGAGGCCGTGTCGCCGCCCCCTGCGGTGCCGGGAGTCGGCGTCGCCGGGATGCAGGGCGTTGCCCCGCCACCGCAGATCACCGGCGTGCCGACCGTGAGATCGAGCCAGCGAGTAGCCATGATGATGGTGTCCTCGTCGGTCAGGTTGCGGCCGAACAGCACCACCGACCAGCCGTCCTCGCTGCGCACGCCAAGGCGCATGTCCACCAGCGTGCTGCTGCCGGTCTCGGCAAGGTTGTGGATCTGGATGTACTTGCTGCTCTCGTAGCTCGCGCCCACGTTGCCGATCAGGCTCAGGCCATGCCCGAAGGGCAGCGGGTTGTCGTAGGTGAGCGAAAGACTGGCGGTGGTCTTGGGCACCAGCGGATAGCTCTTGCCGGACAGGTCGCAGGCGGAAACGGTGCCAAGCTGCGGATCGTAGACCAGGCCACCGGTATTGAGGACATACTGGAAGTCATCGCAGCCCCGGGTAATCTCCGTGTCGGTGTACGAGTAGGCGGCCGACAGCGAGATGGCGTCGGTCAGCGCTGTCTGCACGTCCATCTCCAGACCCTTGATCTCGCCACGGCCCTGGTTGGTGGCGATCGAGGTCACCGCACCCTGCCCCGCCGCGGTCAGCGCCGCCTGGGTGAACTGCACGTCGCGGGCGCGGATGAAATAGCCGGCAGCACTCAGCCGCACGCGCTGGTCGAAGAGCGAAAGCTTGCTACCCAGCTCGAAGTTGTCGGATTCTTCCTCGTTATAGGAAGGCCGACCAAGCGTGTTGCCGATGGCGCCATTGAGACCACCCGGCTTGGCACCCCTGGCATAGACGCCGTAGAGCATGACATCGGGATTGACCTTCCAGTCCAGGGTGACCCGCGGCGTGGTCGAATAGAAGGTCTTGTCACCTTGGTAGTGCGGCACGCCAAGCTGACGCTCGTAGTAGCCGGGATCGCCCGGGCCGCGGGTAGCACTCCAGTTGGTGCAGCTATCGGTCCATGGGTTGTAGTCGTTGGCCGAGGATGCCGTAGAGCAGTACTCCTCACGTTTCTTCTTTTCCTGCTGGTAACGCAACTCGGCGGTCAGGGTCACGCTCTCGGTGATGTCGTAGCTCAACAGGCCGTAGATGGCGCTGTCCTTGATGGTCTCAGCATAATCCTGCTTGCCCGTGGCCGGGCGGGCAAAAGACAGATCGATTCCGTTGTCTTTGTAGTCGTAGTAGTAGACACCGGTCGCACCGCGAAGCCGTTCGGACTGTGGGCTCGAGAGACGCAACTCCGTGGAAATGCTGCGGATATCGTTGCCCTTGGTGTTGGCAAACAGCGGCTCGATCTCTTGGAACGAACCAACGGGAGGAATCTGCGGAAAGCCGGCCACCGGGTTGTATCGAGGAATCAGCACGAAAGCCGCCGAGTGATCGCTGTCGGTGCCCCACTTGTTCTTGTAGTTGCGGTAGCCGGTCAGGGAAGTCAGCCCCCAGCCCGAACCGTTGATGTCCCAGTCGATCTTGAGGCTGCTGAAGTATTCCCGCGTCTCGTAGCCGTCGAAGGCGGTGCCGTCACGCCCGCCGGTCTGCGGGATGGGATCAGTGTTGAGCGCCACCTTTCCCGGCTTGATCTCGCCGCAGTAGTACTGGTTCGGGTTGGAACCAGGATTAGCACTGCGGTAGGCAGCAGAACGATAGCCTGGCATGCAATTGTTCATGCTGGCAGGTTGGAGGAACAGCGGCATCGGGCCGTCGTTGTCGCGGGTGGCAAAGCCGAAGAATCGGATGCCGAGGTCGTCGGTGGCCTCCCAGTCGAGGGAGAAGCCCAGTGTCTTGGTCGACTCCTCGTTAACCTTCTTCCCAGTCAACGTGTTGACGTACTCGCCATCGTAATCGTAGACGCGGGCAAAGGCCCTCGCCCCCAGCCTGCCATCCAGGAACCCCTGCTCGGCGGACAGCGATAAGTCGCGCTCACCGTAACGCGCCACCACGCCCTTGGCATGCACGCCGGGATTCGCTCCCGGGCGCTTGGTGACGAAGTTGATGGCACCCGAATAGGTATTGCGGCCATAGAGCGCGCTCTGCGGGCCGCGGATGATCTCCACCCGCTCGAGCGAATTGAAGTCGAGGTTCTGGATGAAGCCCGGGAAGTAGACGCCATCGATGAAATAGCCCACGCCCGACTCAACGCCGAACTGCACCCCGGCCAGCACGTTGGACTGACCACGGATCACGGGCCTGTCTGTGGTACGCCCGAAGGTCTGCGAGAAGGACAGGCCCGGCGTGTACCTGGACAGGGCGTCGAGATTGGCGATGCCCTGGTCCTCGATGGCCTTGGCGGTGAAGGCGGACACCGCCACCGGCGCATCAAGAAGCTTCTCCTCGACCTTGCGCGCCGTGACGACGATTTCCTCGATCTGTTGCCCCATCGCCCCCTGTGGCAACAGGCCTGCGGCAAGCGCGGCGGCCGTGACGGCCGGTATGCAGTATCGCAGTCGTGACATGATCAACTCCCCCCTGAAGCATGACGGATCACACTGACAAAACGCATTGCTCCTGACTGATTACACCCTGCAGGCACTCCGGTCAACGCCGGCGTGCCCGGCGGATCATCGAACCATCGTCACCACATCTCCCACCGGCCGGCGTGGCCGGCGCGAGAAATCATCCGGATTACCGACCGCCACCAGGCAAATCAGCGTCTGCTCGGGCGCTGCCCCGACGAGTTCCTCGATCTCCTTCTTCGCGATGAGCGGGCCCGCCATCCACACCGCGCCCAGCCCCATCTGGTGCAGTGCCAGCAGCATGGTGGTGACCGCCGCCGCGGTGCTTTGTATGCCGGTGGGTGCCGCCCTGCGGAATTCGTCGATGGCCTGCGCCTCGGGATCAAAGGCAAGGCGCTGCGACAGCACCTGGTCCATGACGCTCTCATAGCTGTTGGTGAAGACCGCGATGCAGGCCGGTGCTTCGCCGAAGAAGGCGCAGGTATCCCTGTAGCGTTCCACCGTCTCGCGCCACTGCTCGGCCTCGGGCCACGAGGCCACCTTGTCGGCCACCGCCTGGACGGCGCCGGCCATGCCCTTGATCACCTCGCGGTTCTTGACCACGTAGAAATGCCAGCCCTGGTAATTGCCGCCATTGGGCGCCAGGGTGGCCAGCTCGATGGCCTTGAGGAGCGGTTCGTCGGGCACTTCGTCCGACCGCCACTTCCTCACCGAGCGCCTGCTCTTCAGGAGATCTTCCAGTGTTTCGATATCCACGCTCGTGTACTCCGGCTTCGTGGCAACCCGGTTATTTCTTCAGGCCTTCGGCCTGCAGCGCCGCCGCGATGCTCGGCCTTGCCGACAGCCGTGCGTGGTAGGCCACGAGCCGCGGCCAGGCCGAGAGATCGAACTGCTTGATGCGCATCCAGTTCAGCAGCACGAACAGATAGGCATCCACCACGCTGAAGGCATCGCCCACCAGGAATGAAGCATCCGCCAGCTGTCCCTCGAGGAGCGCGAGATTGGCACCGAGCTTGCGGACGAGGATCTCGCGCACGACCGGATCCGTTACTGCCGGGTTCCACAATAACGAGGAGCCCTTGTGGATCTCGGTGGAGATGAAGGCAAGCACCTCCAGCAGCTTCCAGCGCGCCGGATCATCCGGAGCAGGCGCCACCACGCCGGGGTGCAGCCCGGCCAGGTACTGCAGGATGACGCTGCCCTCGGTGAGGGCGGTGCCATCATCGAGCACCAGCAGCGGCACGTAGCCCTTGGGGTTGATGGCATGGAAGTCGCTGCCATCGGCCAGCACGTGCCTGGCGAGGTCGACCCGGACCAGCTCGAGCGGGATGCCCAGCTCGCGCGCGATGATGTGTGCAGCCTGCGAGCAGGCGGCAGGCGTGTAATACAGCTTCATGACCAGGTTCATGCTCCCTGTGGGTATCGGCACCATGCATGCCGCGCATCGCACCCGCCGGGTGTCGCATGCGCTTCACTCAGCCCGGCTGCACGATGCCGAGGAAGGCCATCAGGCCCGACATCGACCACATGCCCCAGGCGATCACCTTTGCCCTCGCCAGCGAGGACTCGAACAATCGATCGACCTTCGCGCTTGGCCCCTCGCTGCCCAGCAGGCGGAAGCCCAGCGCCCAGTTCTTCATGATGGCGCGCAGCACCAGGCCGATCACGATCATCACGCCGAACACCGTGAGCTTGAAGGCCACGAAGCGCACCGGGATGAGCTGCCCGGTGAGCGAGGCGAAGCCGCCGATGCCGATGCACACCACGACCAGCACGATCCGCACCCACTGGTCCACCTGGCGCAGCTGCTCGCCGCGCGGCGTGCCGCGCAGCCGGTAGCCGGCGACGTTCATCGCCAGCCACAGCAGCGAGCCGATCCACACGCCGATCATCAGCGGCCCGGTGGCCGGCCAGGCACCGTAGAAGCTCGCGATCTGCAGGCCGACGGCCGGCAGCAGCGTGAAGGCGATGCGCGGCATCAGGTCGATGCGGAACGATGCCAGCAGGAAGCGGTAGCGTTCCTCGAGCGAAAGCTTGCCATCGGCCACGTAGCGCGAATTCACGTACACGCCCCAGTCGGCGCCCAGCCAGTAGGCAAAGAGGATGACGTGGACGATGACCAGTGCCTTGTAGATGCTCATGACGGACCGCCCATCCTCAACCCCGATGCCAGCGCCAGCCGCCGCGCGTGGCGAGATAGCCATCGAGGCCGGTGCGCTCCAGCACCCGCGCCATCGCCTCGTTGGCGCCGGCCAGCACCTCGTCGTGCGCGAGCCGCTGGTGCACGCCGTCCCGCACCACCCTTTCGCCGCCGATATAGACATCGCGGACCGCGCCGGGGTCATGGGAATAGACCAGGTTGGAGACCAGGGTCTGGCGCGGGGCGAGCGCCGGCCGACTGGCGTCGATGACGATGAAGTCGGCCTTCTTGCCGGGCTCGAGCGAGCCGACCTGCACCTCCATGCCGAGCGCCCTCGCCCCGCCGCGGGTGGCCAGCTCGAGCGCAAGCTCGGCCGAACCGAAGGCGGCATCGCCCGCGTGCTGCTTCTGGTCGAGGATGGCGGCCTTCATGGTCTCCCAAGGGTTCTGCGAGTTGTTGGTGGAGGCCCCGTCGAGCCCCAGCCCCACCCGGATGCCGGCATCCAGCAGCGCGCCGAGATCGCCATGGCCCGAGGCGTAATAGGCATTGGCGACCGGGTTGTGCGAGACCGCTGCCCCCGCAGCGGCCAGCTGGCGCACCTCCTCGGGCGACAGCCAGATCACGTGGGCCAGCAGCGTGCCCTCGCCCAGCACGCCGTATTCCGCAAGCTGGGCAATGCAGCCGCGCCCGTGGCGCTGCAGGCACTCCTGGTGCTCCTCGCGCGAGCTGGCCACATGCATGGTGAACAGCATGCGGCTGCGCATGGCGAGGTCGTGCATGGCCTCGATCATCTCCGCCGAGCAGCGCAGCACGCCCAGCGCCTCGGCCGCGATCGCGATGCGCTCCGAACACCAGTCCTGCTGCAGTCGCTCGACCTCGCGGCAGGCATCGACCGGCCGCTCGCGGTACTTCCGCGGCACCGCCTGCGATGCCAAGCCCTCCACCGCGCTGTCCACCGTCATGCGCGAAACGATGGCGCGCATGCCGGACTCACTGATCGCCTGCAGCACGCCATCGGCAAGCCGCGGGTTGGGGGTGCCGAACTCAGCGCTCAGGGTGGTGGTGACGCCGGCCAGCATTTGCTCGAGCAGCGCCAGGCGCGCGCCGGCGGCGCCGGCCTCCTCGTCGAGCGCCTCGAGCACCGGCCACATGCCGCGCTCGAACCACACCGCGAGCGGCATCTCGTCGTAGATGCCGCGCAGGATGCCGTTGGAAAGATGGCCGTGGGTGTTGACCAGGCCCGGCATGAGCAGGCCGCCCGCAGCCGATCGCCTGGGGATCCCGCGCGGCAGCGCCTCGAGCCCGGTGGCATCGCCCACCCCGGCCACCAGGCCATCCCTGACCCAGAGGTAACCCGACTCGTAGGCGTTTCGCGCCCCATCCATGGTGAGCACCATGGTGTCGTGGATGATGAACTCCGTGGCCTCGTTGTCGGCTGCGTCCATACCCGGAGTCTAGCCGGCCAACCCGAAACTTTGTGTCCCGATTAGCAACCGCTCATTGCGGATGCATAACACTCAGCCCCGCACCCGCTTCTGCAGCTCGCGCAGGAACTGCAGGCACTCGGGGGAACGGGTGCTGTGCCTGCGAAAGAAGGCAACGGTGGGCCGCGACAGGACCGGCAGCCCCGCCTCGAGTGGCACCAGCAGGCCCTGGCGCAGCTCGCGCCGCACGATGGCTTCGGGCAGGCACACCAGGGCATCGCCCTGCAGCACGAAGCTGATGGCCGAGAGGATCGAGTTGGTGATGACCGCGGGCCGCGGTGCCTCCAAGCCCTGCTGGCCGAAGACCACCTTCAGCTGGTCCGTCACCAGGTCCTCGTCGTCGCCGCCGATCCACGGATAGTCGAGCAGCATCGGCAGGCTGATGTCGCCGCGCGCCAGCAGCGGGTGCCCGCTGCGGGCGTAGACCCTGTAGGGCTC
The DNA here is from genome assembly GCA_019454675.1 of Gammaproteobacteria bacterium. GTDB lineage: Bacteria > Pseudomonadota > Gammaproteobacteria > Steroidobacterales > QUBU01. Next base: position 6,715 of record JACFNV010000062.1, read on the forward strand.
GTCGGAAAGCACGTGCCACTCGATCAGCTTGTCCACCGCGTCGGTGGTCATCACGCTGACGATCACGTCGAGCTGGCCGCGCAGCAGCTGCGGGGCCAGCGTCTCGCAGGTGCCCTCGATCAACTCCACCACCAGGCCGGGGTAGTGCCTGCGCACCGCCAGGATCGTGGCCGCCATCAGCTCTACCGCTGCCGCGGCCCCGGTGCCCACCACCAGGCGATTCAGGCCGGTATCGAGCAGCGTGTCGAGGGTGCGCAGCATGCCCCGCGACTCCGCATCGATGTTGCGGGCAAAGGGCAGGAGCTCCTGCGCGAAGAGGGTCGGCTCCACCGAGCGGGTGTCGCGGTCGAAGAGCTTCACCCCCAGCGACTGCTCCAGCCGCTGGATGCTCTTGCTGAGCGCCTGCGGGGTGACCTGGCACTTGCGTGCGGCCCGCCAGTAACTGCGCGTTTCCACCAGCGCCAGGAAGTGCTGCAGGCGCTTAATGTCCACGCGCCCACCCTCCTGCGGCCGGACAGGTGCCGGCCGCGGGCATGCTCGCCGACGGCAGACGGCTAGGGGACACGGCCATCCTCGATGAGCTCGACCAACTCGCCCACCGGGCCCAGGAAGGTTGCCGCCCGCGCCTCCCCGTAGAGCGCTGCCGGGGGCCGCAGGAAGCTGGCCACCGCCTCCATGTCCGCCACCTGCTCCACCGCGAAGCTGGTGATGGCGATGCCCGGCGGCAGCTGCCCCTCGTTGCGCCGGCGCGGGCCGGCCGTAGCGGGATAGGCATCCAGCTCGATGCCATGCCCCTTCTCGGCACAGCGCAGCAGGCTGATCTCGAAGGGCGTTTCCGGCGCCAGCCCCTGGGCGCGTGCGATCGGCGCGACCGGCAGAGTCCAGCGGCCACCGGGCACCATGCCGAGCCGCGCGCTGTAGTAATGCTCCATGCCGCCGAGCCAGCCGCCGCCGAGCACCATGATGAAGGGGCGATCCACCGCCGAGCGCGGTACCGGCAGCGTGGATTGATCGCGGTTGCCGGTCTCGGCGCTCAGGTAGACCACCTCGCGTGCCGGACCCACCAGCTGCATGGCATGGATCGATGCGAGGCTGCCGCCCAGGCTCTTCGGCTCGCCGAGGATCTCGAAGGGCCCGCGGCGCAGGCGCTCGAAAAGGGCGTAGACATCATCGGCAATCAGTTCCACCGCGTTCCAGCCGGTGGTGGACAGCGGCCGGTAGCCGGGCACCTCGTCGATCTCGACCGCGCGGATGAAGACATCCGCGCCACTCGCCGGACGCAGGCTCAGATAGTTGCGCCCGGCACAGGCCGGCGCCCCCCAGGACTGCGCCAGCGCCTCCGGCACCCGGCCACGCCCGCTCGGTACGTAGCCGAAGACTTCCACATACAGGCGCTCGATGGCGGAAGGGTCCGGCGTGGCGAGCGTGACGCCGCGGATCCGGCGCAAGGCCGGCTGCATGCCTGCCGCGATGGCTGCCGCGGGCAGGCAGGCGCTGGCACCCAGCGCACCCAGTGCCAGCAAGAACCGACGTCGATCGAGGAGCGATGCCATGGTGCTGCCTCCCGGAAAATGCGGTGCGTGGATTGTCGCCCGATCGACGGCCGATGTCGCCAATGGGTATTTCATGATCAATAACCAATATGAAAATAAATATGCAATTCATTGATGAAATTTATATTTATTTCGAAACATGAGATGTCATGCGGCCTCTCCAGCCACCTGCATCCCGGGCATCCCTCGCGATCCCGAGCGGTGATGAGCCGATCCTTGTCTTCACCTCATCCCTGGCTGTAAAGTAAGTGAGCACTTACTTACTGGCGACCAGTCATGTCCACGCCACCCAAGCACCTGCCCGCCGAGGAACGCCGTGCCGCCACGGTGGAGGCGGTGGTGCAGCTGGCCGCGGAGCAGAACCCGAGCGAAATCACCACCAGCGCCATCGCGCAGCACATGGGGCTCACGCAAGGGGCGCTGTTCCGCCACTTCCCCAGCAAGGAGGCGATCCTCGAGGCAGTGATGGGCTGGGTCAGCGAGCGGCTGCTGTCGCGGGTGGACCGAGCGGCGGCTGCCGCGCCCTCGCCGCTGGCCGCGCTCGAGGCAGTGTTCATGGCCCACATCGACTTCGTGGCCGAGCACCCGGGTGTGCCGCGCATGCTGTTCGGCGAGCTGCAGCGCGCGGGCAGCACGCTGCCCAAGCGGATGGCGCAAGCCATGATCCAGCGCTATGACAAGCGCCTGCGTCGCCTGCTCGAGGCGGGCCAGGCGGCCGGCGAGATCGATGCGGCGCTGGACGTGCAGGCCGCCGCGGTGGCCTTCATCGGCGGCATCCAGGGGCTGGTGATGCAGTCGCTGCTCACCGGGCAGGTGGCCGCCATGCGCGATGCCGCCCCCGGGCTGTTTGCCCTCTACCGGCGCGGCCTCGGGGCGGCATCATGAACGCGGCGACTGTCCCGGGCCGGACCCGGTTTGCCATCCTCCTGCTGGCCGTGCTGCTGGCGCTGGGAGCGGCAGCCTTCCTGTGGATGCAGCGCGGGGCAGGCCCCGACGAGCCGCTGCGGCTGTATGGCAACGTCGACATCCGCGAGGTGCAGCTGGCCTTCCGCCAGCCCGGGAGGCTGGCGGAGATGGCCTTCGACGAGGGCGATGCGATACGGGCCGGCACTCTCATGGCACGGCTCGACGACCAACCCTACCGCGACGCGCTGGCGGCGGCCGAGGCCTCGGTGCAGGTGGCCGAAGCCGAGCTTGCCAAGTTGCGCAGCGGCCTGCGTCCGCAGGAGATCACCCAGGCACGCGAGGCGCTGCGGCAGGCGCAGGCGCTGGCGGAGGACAGCGAGCGCGAGTACCAGCGCCACAGCCGCCTGCTCCCCTCCGGTGCCAGCAGCCAGCGCAACGTCGATGCCGCCCGCACCGCGCGGGACCGGGCCGCGGCCGGGCTCGGGGCCGCGCGGGCAGCGCTCTCGCAGGCGACCGAGGGCTTTCGCAGCGAGGACATTGCCGCGGCGGAAGCGCGCCTCGCCGCCGCAGAGGCTGCCCGCGCGCAGGCCGCCACCGCGCTGGACGACACCGAGCTGCGCGCCCCCAGCGATGGCACCGTGATCGCCCGCGTGCGCGAGCCCGGCAGCATGCTGGGCAGCCAGAGCACGGTCTACAGCCTGAGCCTCGACAGGCCGGTCTATGTGCGTGCCTACGTCAGCGAGCCCGAGCTCGGGCGTATCGCGCCCGGCACCCGGGTGCGCGTCAGCAGCGATTCCTCCGACAAGGTCTACCGCGGGCAGATCGGCTTCATTTCGCCGCGCGCCGAATTCACGCCGAAGACGGTGGAAACCACCGACCTGCGCACGGACCTGGTGTATCGCCTGCGCATCGTCATCGACGTCGCCGACAGCGACAGCGCGCTGCGCCAGGGCATGCCCGTGACCATCGAGGTCGAGACGCCGGCCGGCATCGAGCCCGGGGAGCGCTGAGGTGCAGGCTGCCGACGCCGTTGCCACCGACGCTGCAGGCGACGGCGCCGCCGTCGTCATCGAGGGCCTCGACAAGCGCTTCGGCCCCATGCTGGCCCTGCACTCGCTCAGCGCACGCATCCACTATGGACGGCTGACCGGCCTGGTCGGCCCGGATGGCGCAGGCAAGACGACGCTGATGCGCATCCTCGCCGGGCTGCTGGTTCCCGATGCCGGGCGCGTCACGCTGGCGGGCTACGACGTGGTGCGCGACAACGACGCCATCCACGTGGCCAGCGGCTACATGCCGCAGCGCTTTGGCCTGTACGAAGACCTCTCGGTGATGGAGAACATGCGCCTGTATGCGCAGCTGCGCGGCCTGGATGCCGGCCACAGCGCCGGCCTCTTTGCCGAACTGCTCGACTTCACCCGCCTTGCTCCCTTCACCACGCGGCTGGCGGGCAGGCTTTCCGGGGGCATGAAGCAGAAGCTCGGCCTCGCCTGCGCGCTCATGGCGCGCCCCCGGGTGCTGCTGCTCGACGAACCCGGGGTGGGTGTCGACCCGGTCAGCCGCCAGGACCTGTGGCGCATGGTGCAGGCGCTCACCGACGAGGGCATGGCGGTGGTCTGGTCCACCGCCTACCTGGACGAGGCCGAGCGCTGCCAGAGCGTGCTGCTGCTGAACCATGGGCAGCTGCTGTTCGACGGCCCGCCTGCGGAGCTGACCGCGCAGCTCGGGGAGCGCAGCCTGCGCCTGGAAAACGCCGGTACCCGGCGCCGCGGGCTGCTCAGCCGTGCGCTCGACCTGCCATGCGTGAGCGATGGCGTCATCCAGGGCGAGGGCGTACGCCTCGTGCTGCGCAAGGGAGCGGATGCCGGGCCGGTCCGGGAGCTGGCTGCACGGGAGCAGCTGCGGCTCGAGCGCGTGCCCGCCCGCTTCGAGGATGCCTTCATCGACCTGCTGGGCGGCGGGCCCGGCGGCAGCTCGGCACTGGCCGAGCGCCTGCCACCGGTCGAGCTCGACTCGGACGTCGCCGTCTCCTGCCGCAACCTGAGCAAGCGCTTCGGCGACTTCACCGCCACCGACAACGTCAGCTTCGAGGTGCGCAGGGGCGAAATCTTCGGCCTGCTCGGCCCCAACGGCGCCGGCAAATCGACCACATTCAAGATGCTCTGCGGCCTGCTCAGGCCCACCGCCGGCGAGGCACAGGTGGCGGGGCACGACCTGCGCCGGGCCAGCGGGGCCGCCAAGGCGCGCCTGGGCTACATGGCGCAGAAGTTCTCGCTCTATGGCCTGCTCTCGGTGCAGCAGAACCTGGAATTCTCGGCCGGGGTCTACGGGCTGGAGGGCAAGGCGCGGCGCGAGCGCATCGCGGAGATGATCGACACCTTCGACCTCGGCAACTGGTTGTCGGCCACCCCGGATGCCCTGCCGCCGGGCCACAAGCAACGCCTGGCGCTGGCCTGCGCGCTGATGCACCGGCCCCCGGTGCTGTTCCTCGACGAGCCCACCTCGGGCGTCGACCCGATCACCCGCCGCGAGTTCTGGACCCACATCAACGGTCTGGCACGCAAGGGGGTCACCATCATGGTCACCACCCACTTCATGGATGAGGCCGAGTACTGCGATCGCGTGGCCATGCTCTCGCGTGCGCGGCTGATCGCGCTGGACACGCCCGATGCGCTCAAGCGCATCGCCGTCGGCGCCGGGCATGCGGACCCCAGCATGGAGGATGCCTTCATCCACCTGGTCGAGTCGGCCGAGCGCGAGGCGACGGCTGCATGAGCACCAGCCACCGCAGGCAAGCCGCGCCGCGGCAGGAACCCGCGCTGCGTCGCTTCGATCCGCAACGCCTGTGGGCGCTCACCCGCAAGGAAAGCCTGCAGGCGCTGCGCGACCCCTCGACACTGCTGATCGCCTTCGTGCTGCCGGTGGTGCTGCTCCTGCTGTTTGCCTATGCGGTCTCATTGGACGCAAAGGACGTGCGCATCGGCGTGGCGCTGGAGTCCCCCGGTGCCGCGGCCCAGGAGCTGGCGGCCGCCTTCTCCGGCACGCGCTTCCTCGACGCCGGCTTCGCCCATGACCGCCGGGAGCTGGCCGGCAAGCTGGTGTCCGGGGAGCTGCGCGGCTACGTGGTGATCCCGCAGGACTTCGAGCAACGCCTGGCGCAGCGAGGCAGCGAGCCGCTGGTGCAGGTCGTGACCGACGGCTCCTATCCGAACACCGCCAACTATGTCGAGAACTATGCCCGCGGCGTGGTGCAGGCCTGGCGAGCCGGACTCGATGCGGCGGCGCCTCCCCAGCCGGTGGTGCTGGAGCCGCGCTACTGGTTCAACGCCGAGCTGCAGAGCCGGCGCGCGCTGATCCCCGGGGCCATTGCCATCGTCATGACCATCATCGGCACCATGCTGACCGCGCTGGTGGTGGCACGCGAATGGGAGCGCGGCACCATGGAGGCGGTGCTCTCCACGCCCGCCTCGGTGGTGGAGATACTGGTCGGCAAGCTGCTGCCCTACTTCGTGCTGGGCATGCTGTCCACGCTGGGCTCCGCGGCGCTGGCGGCATTCGTGTTCGACGTGCCGCTGCGCGGCTCGCTGGCAGCGCTGTTGCTCCTCTCGGGCGTGTTCATGGTGCCAGCGCTCGGCCAGGGCCTGCTGATCTCCTCGCTGGCACGCAACCAGTTCCTTGCCGCACAGGTCGCGCTGTTCACCGGCTTCCTGCCCGCCTTCATGCTCTCGGGCTTCCTCTACGAGATCGATGCCATGCCGGCACCGATCCGTGCCCTGACCTGGTTGATCCCGGCGCGCTACTTTGTCGAATCGCTCAAGACCGTGTTCCTGGCCGGCGACATCTGGGCGGTCTTCCTGCCGAACCTGCTGGCGATGGCGGCGATCGGGACGCTGTTCTTCCTGCTGGCGAAACGCGCCACGCGCAAGAACCTCGAGTAGCACCGTGCCCGCCTCCCCCCTCAGCTTCACCCGCCTGCGGGCCCAGTTCATCAAGGAGGTGCTCAGCGTGCTGCGCGACCCGCGCAGCCGCATGGTGGTGTTCGTGCCGCCCATCCTGCAGCTGCTGGTGTTCGCCTTTGCCGCGACGCTGGAAGTGCGCAACGTCGACATCGCGGTCCACGACCAGGACGCGGGGCGCGGGTCGCACGAGCTGCTGCAGCGCCTGGACAGCGCAGGCTTCATCAGCCATGTGCGGCACGTGGACAGCCAGCGCCAGCTGCACGGGCTGATCGACCGCGGCGAGGTGATTGCAGCCATCGCCATCCCGGCGGATTTCTCGCGCCGCATCGCCGCCGGCGAGGGCGGCCATGCCCAGTTGCTGGTCGATGGCCGGCGCAGCAACTCGGGCCAGATCACGGTGGCCTACCTGTCGAGCATCGCGGCCGAGGTCGGCGCCGAACTCGGCCCCGGGGCGCAGGCACCGGTGCCGGTGCTGGTGCGCCACTGGTTCAACCCGAACCTGGTCTACCGCTGGTTCATCGTGCCCGGGCTCACCGGCATCCTCGCGCTGTTCAGCTCGCTGCTGGTCACCTCGCTGTCGATCGCCCGCGAGCGCGAGCTGGGCACCTTCGACCAGTTGCT